>JBGOSW010000020.1:0-37205 GCA_041476145.1 Binatia bacterium | reverse complement strand
GTCCCCGACGTCGGCGCGAGGATGCCGACCATCATGCGAATCGTGGTGGTCTTGCCGGCGCCGTTCGGGCCGAGAAAGCCGAAGACCTCGCCGGTCTCGATCTCGAGGTCGAGATCGTTGACCGCCACCACCGATCCGTAGGTCTTCCGCAGTGCAACGCATCGAATCATCGCTCGTCCTCCTCGACGCGAAACGCGAGCTTCCCGATCATGCCCGCGAGCGCGATCTGCTGCTCGGGACCGCCCTCGACGAGCTTCACGTGCGTGGCGTCGACCGGCATCTGATCGAAGACCGAATCCGCGCTCACCCACTCGCCGAGCCAGAGCTCGGTCCACGCATGATAGTAGAAGCCATCGCCGGCATAGACCACCCCGGCGACCAACCGCGCGGGAATGCCCGCGGCGCGCGCCAGCGCGACCAGCAGCACGGCGTGCTCGTTGCAATCGCCGCGGCGCGACGCCAGGACCTCGCGCGCGCTCGGTACCGTCACCGTCGGGGCCTTGTCGATCGCCTCCGCGACCCACGTGACCAGGCGGCGCGCGGCGGTGAGGGTGTCGTGCGCGTCGCCGACGACGCTGCGGGCACGCGCCGCGAGGGTCGGATCGTCGACCTCGAGGAAGGGGGCGGCGCCGACCGCGGTCGCAACCTCGGGAGTCGTGGGGACGGCGAGCGGCAGCGGTGCCGGCGCGGGCAGCTCCTCGCGTGTGATGCGGAGGAGGTCGCCGTGCAGGCGCTGACGTCGTCCGTCGTCGGGAATGCGCGCCGCCGCGTCGCCGCTCACGCGCAGCGTGAGCCGCGCCGCGCCACGGGCGTCGGCGAGGTCACCCTCGAGTGGTACCTCGCTCACCACGGCGAGATCGACGGGGGCGCCGCGTGCCGGCGCGAGTGCCTGCTCCTCGGTCTCGCGCGCAAGCGTGAAGCCGAGCACCGCTTCCTCGCGGACGACGTTGCCCGCGGCATCGATCCAGGCGTGCGCCTGGATCCCTTGATGCTCCTCGGCGAGGCGCACGGTCGCGACCGGGCCGTTCGGCCCGTCGACGGTCTCGAGTCCCTCGACGGTGATCGTCATCGGCTCGTTGCGCAGCGCGAGCGGACTGAAGACCGGCACCGTGTAGCGCGTGCCGGGAGTGTGGTCGCCGGCGAGCACCCGCGGTCGCAAGGTGCTGGGAAGATAGATCGGCTCGGTGAGCGGCAGGCGAAGATCCGCCTCCTGGCCTCGCGCCCCGTAGCGGACGGCGAGGACGTGATCGTCGCTCGTGCCGGTCGCGGAGAAGGCCGTCGCCGGGGAGATGAGCGTGAAGCGGAAACGGCGGAGCGCGTAGTTGCCGTCGGTCTCGGCGGCGAGCGCCGTGCGCAGCGTCTGCGGCGTGCCGAGCATGGCGAGCGCGACGACCGAGTCTTCATAGAACGCGTAGCCGTCGGCCGTGTGCGCGGTCACGCGATGCGCGTGCCCGACCTTGTCACCGCCGTGGTAGACGCCGAACCACTCGTCGCGCTCGTCCATCGCGGCGGCGGGAAGCGCCGCGGCGTCACTCGCCGGCGCCGGCGCCTGCCTTCGGACCAGCAGGGCCACCATCACCACCCAGGTCGCGACCAGGGCGAAGGTGAGCGCGCGTCTCATGAGTGCGGGGACCGGCCGTGCGGGCCGGGGCCGCGGACGGCTTGCGTCTCTCGAATTTCTACTGGATGCAGCGCGACGATTCAATGTACAACCTCGCATGGACGCCGCGGAGCCGACGACCGCGTTTCCCGTCGCACGCTGTGCGACATGCGAGCGCGACGCGCTCTGTCACGTCGATCTCGACGAGGGCGAGCGGCAGATCATCCGCTGCATCGAATGTGCGACGGTCGCCGAGCCGTCGGCGGTGCGCTGGCTGACGCTCTCGGAGCTCGAGACGATCGGCTACGGCTTGGTGTTGCCCGAGGGCGGCTGTGGCCGCCCCGACTGCGGCGGCGGACGCTGCGGCCGGAGTGCGCCCGAGGACGAGGCCTGAGCGGCGGAGTCACGGCGGCGCGCCTCCTGATGATGGCCAAGCGGCGCGTCGCGCGTCCCTCCCTCTAGCGGAACGACGGCAGGCACACCTCGCCGTCCTTCTCCACGTCGAGGAGCCCGGTACCGAATTGGTTCGCCGTGCCGAGAGCGGACGTCTTCCCGGGCTTCAGTTGCTTGACGCAGAGAATCGTCTGGCCCTTGATGCCGCCGCAGTCAGTCTCTTTCTTGCAGCCCGCGCCCGCGTTCTGGGGCGCACCCGCGGCGCAGCGCCCCTTCGCCGCCTTCACCTGATAGCAAAGCAGGTGCTCGGCGTGCTGGGCGGGGAACCCGCTTCGGGCAACAGGCGTACAGAGCCGCACCGGCTTCTTCACGACATAGCGCCGCGGCGGGTCGGTGAACGCGTCGCCGATCGTGAGCTCGAGACCCTTCGGCAGGGCCGGCGTGCCCTTCGCGATTTTCACGCCGTAGCACTCGAAGTGATCCACGGCGATGGCGAGCGGGTCGGGTGGGGGCGGTGGGCCCGTCGGATCGGTCGCCGTCGGCGCATCCGCCGGCGGCCACGGTCAAGCCGTGAGGCTCGATCGTCGGGACGAGGAACGCGGCCCACTCTGGATCCGAGCGCGTCGCGAGCCCGCGGGTAGCGAGCCTCGGCGTGCGCGCGCGGCGCTATCCTGGTGGCGTCGCGAGCTGGCGCAGGCCTTCGTAGAGGACGATCGAGACCGCGTTCGCGAGGTTCAGGCTGCGGACATGCGAGCTCGTGATGGGGATCCGGTAGAGGTCGGGCGCGAGCTCGGCCTGGATCGACGCCGCGAGCCCGCGCGTCTCGCCGCCGAAGACGAGGACGTCATCGGGCCGAAAGCGGAGTTCGGTGTAGAGCCGCGGCGCGCGCGCCGAGAAACCGAGGAAGCGGCCGGGGAGGGCGGTACGAAACGCCTCCCAGCTGTCGTGGCGGGAAAGCGGCACGTAGGGCCAGTAGTCGAGCCCGGCGCGGCGCAGGTGCCGGTCGTCGATCGTGAACCCGAGGCGGCCGACGAGATGCAAGGGGGTCTCGGTGGCGGCACAGAGGCGCGCGATCGATCCCGTGTTGGGGGGAATCTCGGGTTCGACGAGCGCGATGTGCATGGCGGCGCCGATTACGGTGGCGCGGTGAGGCGCGCGCGCCGCCTCAGGACGCGTCGCGCGCGATCGCGGTGCGCGCGCCGCCGCTCACGAGGACGAAGTGGCCGTCGCGCTCCTCGATCGCGGGCGCGAGCTGGTAGTACGCCGGACGCAGGAAGCGCGCGCGGTGCCCGCCTTTCACACGCGTGTACAGCACGTTCCCCGCGCCGACCGCGAGCGACGCCGGATCGAGCGGCTCCTCGGAGCCGTCGTTCAGCCGCAGACGAAACCCGCCGGCGGCGTCGCGCTCGACACCCGTCACCACCCACGGCGTATCCTCGATCGTGACGAACGCGCGTTCGTCGGCCATCGCGATCTGCCAGCGGCCGTCCTCGGTCTGGCGCAGGCAACGGCTGAAGAGCAGCGCGATGCGGGAATTGTCGATGGGCTCACCGTCCGAGTACCAGCGCCCGTCGTGACGGAAGCTGATCTCGCCGGAAGAGACTGCCCAGAAGCCCGCGCGTCCCATGGCTTCTTGTACTCGCTGGCGACCGCCGCGTTCAAACCCATCGCTCCCTGGCAGGCCCGGAACCCTTCGGCTATGCTCGCCGATCGTGTATCCGGTGATTTTCTCGCTCGGTCCGATCACGGTCTACAGTTTCGGCGTCATGCTCGCGCTCGGGTTTCTTGCCGCCGGCAATGTCCTCGGGCGCGAACTCGCGCGCAAGGGCATCGACCCCGAACTCGCCTCCTCGATGGTGCTGTGGGCCGCCGTTGGCGGACTCGGAGGCTCGCGGCTGCTCTCGATCGCCGAGGACTGGCAGGGATTTGTCGCGCACCCGTTGGCCTTCATCTTCACCGGCGCGGGATTCGTCTTCTACGGCGGACTGCTCGGGGGCTTTCTCACCGTCTCGATCTTCATCCGCAGCCACGGTCTTTCGTGGCTGCGCGTCTCCGACTCGATCGCGCCGGGTCTCGCGATCGGTCAGGCCATCGGACGGATCGGCTGCCTGCTGGCGGGCGACGGCGATTGGGGTATGCCGACGACGTTGCCGTGGGGCATGCGCTATCCGAATGCGATCATCGGCTGGGAGAGTTGGATACGCGCCAACGGCCTGCCGCTCGATGTCCGCGTCCATCCGGCACCGATCTACGAGACCCTCGGCTACGGTGCCGCCTTCTTCGTGCTGTGGTCGATGCGGCGCTCCCAGCAGGCCGACGGCATGATCCTCTGGTGGTACCTGCTACTGAGCGGCACCGTGCGCTTCCTCGTCGAGTTCGTGCGCATCAATCCGAAAGTCGCCTTGGGTCTGACCGAGGCGCAGTGGATCAGCCTGGCGCTGATCGCGATCGCCACCGTGCTCATCTGGCGCTGGACGGACGCGGAGCGGGTGCCGGCGGTGGCGCGTATCGGCTCGACGGATCCACCCGCCGCATGAGCCGTGCATCGCGTGCGTGGGCGGACGCGCTCGCGCTCGCCGTTCTCCTCGTCGCGATCGGCGGCTGCCGACATCGCGATGCCCTCGTCGGTGGCGTGGCCCCGGAGTTCTCGCTGAGCGACCTCTCCGGCAACGCCGTCCGCCTCGCCAACCTGCACGGGCGGATCGTATTTCTGAACGTGTGGGCGACGTGGTGCGAGCCGTGTCGCGAGGAGATGCCCTCGATGCAGTCGCTCTACACGCGCCTGCACGGCCCCGACTTCGAGATACTCGCGGTGAACGCCGACCAGGGCGATCGCGCGGTCGTCGAGCAGTTCGTGCGCGACTATGGGATCACGTTCCCGGTGTTGCCCGATCCCGACCTCCAGATCGCCGATCGCTACCGCGTGACCGGCTATCCCGAGACCTTCATCATCGACCGGAACGGGCGCATCCTCGATCATCAGCTCGGGCCGCGTGACTGGGACTCGATCGAGAGCCATGCCGCCTTCCGCCGCCTGATCGAGCGCGGCGAGTGGACGGGCTTCTAGCGCGGTGCTCGCTGATGTCGACGGGTGACGCGGCGGCGCGGGGTGCGGCCCCGGCGCGGCGTCGCGGCGGGCGTCCAACGCGCCAGGGCGCGGCGCGCACGGGTGAGATCGGCGACGCGAAGGAAGACCGTCGGCCGCCCGGCACGGTTGCCTCGGCTCGAGCCGTACATGTAGTCGATGTTGACGTCGGCGCGCCCGAGGCGTTCGGCGAGCGCCCCGATCGCGCCCGGTCGATCCGGCAGCTCGATCGCGAGGACGTCGGAGAGGATGACGAGAACGCCGCGCGCCTCGAGCAGGTGTACGGCGGCGTGCGCGTCGGAGACCACCATCCGCACCACCGCGTGGTCGACGAGGTTCGCCACCGTGATCGCCTCGATGTTGACCCGGTGCTCGGCGAGATCGCGGCAGACCGCGGCGAGCACGCCCGGTCGGTTGTCGAGGAATAGCGAGAGCTGCCGTTCGACCTCCATCCTCCTGCCTCCCTTCCACCCCTGCAGGGGCGTTCGTAGTAGCCGCGCCGCCGGTTTGCAAGGCGCCCGGCCGCCACCGCGGTCCAATTGACAGGGTGCACTGCGGCGATATACCTCTCAGTTGAGAATGATTTTCAGTTTCATCGGGCAACGGGGTGCGCGATGCCGCGGGCTCGGCGGCGTCGTCCTGGTGGCGATCGTCGGGTGCGCGCGCGCCGGCGACGTGCCGGGGAGCGCCGCCCGGCCGGTCTCGACGCCGACGCCGGCCGCGGCCGCCGGCGCGGCGGAGGTGATCGGCGCGCTGAAGCTCGTGCGTCAAGAGTACGCCAACGCGGTGCCGCCCGCGGGCGGGACGGTCGCCGACGCAAGCGAGTACGCCGAGACCGAGCTCTTCGCCGAGCAGGCCGAGAGCAAGTTCGCGTCGTTGGCGGCGACCGCGGCGGCAAGCGGCGCACCCGACGCCACGCGTACCGGCGCCATTCGCGACGGTCTCGCGCGCACGCGCGCGGCGATCGCGCGCCACGCGCCGCCCGCCGAGGTCGCGAGCGAGGCGAGCCGCACGCTCGCGCGGGTCGAGGAGCTGCTCGCGGGCGCGGTGCCCGAGGAGATCCGCGGTGCCGTCCTCGCGACCGCGCGCGCCGATGAGGCCGTCGCCGCCGAGGAGGTCGTGGGAGAGTACCGCGTCGGAGTCGTGTCGGGACCGGCGCGCTCCATCTTCCAGCGGCGCGGCGGCGAGCTCGTCGCGGCGGCTCCCGATCCCGGTACGGTCTACCTCGCCGTCCTCCTCCGCGAGCGCCGCACGAAGCGCTTCCTCCCGGCCGCGCGGGTGATGGTGACGCTCGACCAGGAGGGCCGCCGGAGCGAGATCGCGCTCGCCGAGCTCTGGGGCGACTTCCATCAATACGGCGCCAACCTCGTACTGCCCCGCGAGGGGGCGGTGACGATCACGGTGCGCGCGTCGCCTCCGGCGTACGCGCGCCACGGCGACATGCTGACCCACTTCGTGACCCCGGTCACCGCGACGATCGCGGCGCACGTGCAGCAGGGTGCGCTCCGTTTCGACGCCCATCCGGTACAACCGCCCGACTCGGATTACGCGATCGGCGATGACGTCCTGCAAGCGCGCACCGAGGCCGGCACGTTGGTCGACGCCGGCCCGTATCGGATCGGCCTGATCGTCGAGGGCCCGGAGCCGATCTGGACCTGGAACGACGGCGCGCCGGTGTTGGCGCCGGTCGCGGCCGATGCGACCAATCACGTCGAGGTGGCGCTCCTCGATCGCGACACCGGGCAGCTCGTCCCCGACGCCCGCGTCGACCTGACGTTCCTCGCCGGCAGACGCCCCGTCGGCACCGTCAGCCTGTATCCGTTGCTCTCGATCTTCTCGCACTACGGCGCCACGCTCGCGCTGCCGCCGGGCGTGACCGACGTGCGCATCCACGTCGAGCCGCCGGCGCTCGGCTCCGTCGATCGGCCGCGTCTCGACCGGCCCGCCGAGGTCGAGGTGCCACTGCCGCCGCGACGCGGGGCGAACACGTGAGCCGCGGCACGTCCGCGGATCGACATCTGCGCGCCGTCGGCGGCGCGCGTCTGCGATGGCTCGGCATCGCCGTCGCGCTCGCGCTGCTGACGTTCGGGCGCATCGCCGCCGCCGGCGAGACGGATTTCGCCGCCCTCATCCGCGACGCGGGCGCGCGCTATCCCGAGGAGTCGGCGCGGCTCGCCGTCGGCGACGCGTTCCTCCGTTTCGAGAGCTCGCCGCTCGACGGCGAATTGAAGGCGGCGGATCCGACGCGCTACCGGGACCTCGAGGTGCGCTGGTTGGCGCTCGCGGGAGCGATGAAGAACGGCGCGCCGCCCGGCGACGTCCGCGTGCAGGCGGCGGCACTCGCCGACCTCCTCGACCTGGTGGCACGACCCGGACTCGCCGCGAGCCCGTCGAGCCTCTTCGTCGACGCGCTCCTCATCATCGTGCGCGAGGGGTTCGAGGCCCTGCTCATCCTCACCGCGCTCGCCGCCTATCTGACGAAGATCGGTCGCGCCGAGAAGCGCGTGCTCTTGTATGCGGGCGGCGGCGCCGCGGTGCTCGCGAGCCTCGCGCTCGCCGCCGTCGCCGGCAGGATCGTGCCGCTCGGCGGCGCGACGCGCGAGGCGCTCGAGGGTGTCACGATGCTGCTCGCGGTCGTCGTCCTCTTCACGGCGTCCTACTGGCTGATCTCGAAGTCCGAGGCGCAACGCTGGCAGGCGTTCGTGCGCTCGCGGCTCGAGGGCGCGCTCGGCAGCGGCCACGCGCGCAGCCTCGTCCTGCTCGCATTCTTGGTGGTCTTCCGCGAGGGCTTCGAGACCGTCCTCTTCTACGAGGCGCTCGCCGGCCGCGCCGCGGGTGCGCCCCTCGGGCTCTCCGCCGTTGCGTCGGGGTTCGCGCTCGGCGTCGTCTGTCTGGTCGCGATCGGGGTCGCGCTCTTCCGCTACGGCGTGCGAATTCCGATCCGACCGTTCTTCGCCGTGACCGGGGCGCTGCTCTACGTGCTCGCTTTCAAATTTGCGGGCGCCGGGGTGCGCGAGCTCCAGGAGGCGGGTCTGGTCTCGGTGACGCCGGTCGCGATTCCCGACCCGACCGTGCTGCGGGATTGGCTCGCGGTGTACCCGTTCCTCGAGCCGCTGCTCGCGCAGGGGGCGCTCCTGGTCGCGCTCGTCGTCGGCGCCGCCTACACGCTTCTGGTGCGTTCCGGTATGCGCCTCGAACGCGCGCAGACGGCGCGGCCATGACTCGGACGGGCGCGGCGCTCGTCGGCGTCGTCGTGGCGGCGGCGATCGCGGCCGGGCTCTGGACGCGCACGGCGAGCAGCGTCCCGCGCGAGGATCTGCCCGCCGACGTCGCCGTGCGCGTCAATCCGCGACAGCACGATCCCGCGGCCGCGGCCGAGGGCGCCGCCGTCTTCGCGAGCAATTGCGTGAGCTGTCACGGCGAGCACGCCGACGGCCGCGGCGTCGCCGCAGCCGGCCTGGCGCCGCCGCCCGCCAACTTCCGCGGCAGCGACGTCCTCGTCCACCACTCGGATTCGTACCTCTTCTACCGCATCACCGAGGGGAAGCCGGGTACCGCCATGCCCTCTTTTCGCGGTGCGCTCGCCGAAAACGAGCGCTGGGCGGTGATCGCCTATCTGCGATCGCTCGCACCCGACGCCGTCCGTCGTTGAGACGGCCGTCGCACCCGCAAAGACGCGGGTTTGCGGGTCCGACCGCCTCTAGTATAATCCAACGATCTTTTCGGCCCACACGGAGCACACCATGTCACGTCGGCGACGTAGTCTCACGGGAGTCCTCGCACTCTTTGCCATTCTCGCGGTGCTCTTCTCGGGCGGGCGCGGGGTCACCAAGGTCGACGCCGTCGGCAAGGACGCCTCCTACGAAAACCTGCAAATCTTCACCAACATCCTCGCGATCGTCCAGAAGAACTACGTCGACGAGGTGTCGAGCGATCAGCTGATCGAGGGCGCCATCAACGGCATGCTCACCTCCCTCGATCCGCACAGCGCCTACCTCACGCCCGAGCTCTACAAGGAACTCCAGGTCGACACCAAGGGCAGCTTCGGCGGTCTCGGCATCGAGATCACGATGCGCAACAACGTGCTCACGGTGGTGTCGCCGATCGAAGACACTCCCGCTTACCGCGCCGGCATGAAGGCCGGCGACATGATCATCAAGATCGACGGTCAGTTCACCAAGGACATGACGCTCGTCGACGCGGTGAAGAAGATGCGCGGCCCGAAGGGCAGCAAGGTCGTGCTCTCGATCAAACGCGAAAAGGTGAACGAGATCTTCGACGTTTCGATGCTGCGCGAGGTCATCAAGATCCAAAGCGTCAAGTCGAAGACCCTCGAGAAGGGGTACGGCTACCTCCGCGTCACGCAGTTCCAGGAGCGCACCGACACCGACGTCGAGCGTGTGCTCGAGCAATGGACACGCGAGGGGCCGATCGAGGGCGTGGTCTTGGATCTGCGGAACGATCCAGGCGGGCTCCTCACGCAGGCGGTGAAAGTCTCCGACACCTTCCTCGACTCCGGGCTGATCGTCTACACCGACGGGCGTCTCGAGAATCAGAAGCAGAAGTACTTCGCGCGCCGGCCCGGAAGCTACATGGACTTTCCGATGGTCGTGCTCGTGAACGGTGGTACCGCGAGCGCGTCGGAGATCGTCGCCGGCGCTCTCCAAGACCACAAGCGCGCGATCATCCTCGGTACGCAGACGTTCGGCAAAGGCTCGGTGCAGACGATTCTGCCGCTCGACGACAACTCCGCGCTCCGTCTCACGACGGCGCGCTACTACACGCCGAGCGGACGCTCGATCCAGGCGACCGGCATCGTGCCCGACATCGTCATGGACAACGTGCTGATGACGCGCCCGGCGGGCGGTGGGAAGACGGCGCAGCAGCTGCTGCGCGAGGAGAACCTGCCGCGGCACTTCGAGCAGAAACGCAAACCGCAGTCGCAGCAGAACTCGGAGCCGGGTGACACCGAAGTCGCACCGCCGCCCGCAGCGCCCGACGAGATGCCCTCCGAGGAAGGCGAGGCGGGCATCAAGGAAGGCGAGCCCGGCAAAGATCCGCAGCTCGATCACGCGCTCGAGCTGCTCAAGAGCTGGAAGGTCTTCAAGACGTTGGTCGCGAAGAGCGACTGACGGGCATCGGGCGCGCGGCGCCTGCCGACGGGTCGCTCCGACTTGTCGCCGTGCGCCGACGTTGTTAGGGTCGCGCCGATGCTTCCGCGCTCGCGGCGCGCACCGGCGCCGCTCACCGTCAGTCAACTGACGCAGATGGTGCGCGACACGCTCGCCACCGAGCTCGGGGGCGTCCTGGTCGCGGGCGAGATCTCGAACCTGCACCCCGCCGCCTCGGGGCACCTCTACTTCACGTTGAAGGACGATCGCAGCCAACTTCGCTGCGTCCTCTTCCGCAGCGCCGCGCAGCTCCTCGTCTTCACGCCGGCCGACGGCCAGCAGGTCGTCGTCCAGGGGCAAATCGGCCTCTATCCCGCGCGCGGCGACCTCCAGCTCTACGTCGATCGGCTCGAGCCGCTCGGCCGCGGCGCCCTGCAGCTCGCGTTCGAACAATTGAAGGAGCGCCTCGCCGCCGAGGGACTCTTCGACGAGGACCGCAAGCGGCCGCTGCCGTTCTTTCCGCGCCACATCGGCATCGCCACCGCGCTCGGCGGCGCCGCGCTGCACGACATCCTGGTGATCCTGCGCGGCCGCTGCCCGGCGCTGCACGTCGTCATCCGGCCGATGCGCGTCCAGGGCGCCGGCGCCGCCGACGACATCGTGCGCGCGCTCGACGACTTGAACGCCCATCCCGCGCTCGAGGTGTTGATCGTCGGGCGCGGCGGCGGCTCGCTCGAGGATCTCTGGCCGTTCAACGAGGAGCGGGTGGGGCGGGCAATCGCCGCGTCGCGGCTGCCGGTCGTCGCCGCCATCGGTCACGAGGTGGACTTCACGATCGCGTGCCTGGTCGCCGATCGCCGCGCGCCGACGCCGACCGCCGCGGCTGAAATGGTGGTGCCGCGCATCGCGGATCTCGAGGCGCGCCTCGCGCGTGGTGCCGGCGCGCTCGGCGACGCGTTGCTGCGGCGTTGCGGCGCCGAGCAGCGTCGCGTCGGCGCGCTCGCGGTACGCGTGCGCGACCCACGGCGCACCGTGCGCGACCTCGGCACGCGTGCCGCGAGCCTGGAAGCACGCTTGCAGCGCGCGCTGCGCGCTCGCCTCGAAGTGGCCGCAAGCGCGCTCGGCGGGACGGTACGCCGCCTCGATCTGCAGCGCCCCTCGGCGCGCGTCGTGCGTGCGGCGCGTACGGTGGAGGAATCGCGCCGCCGCTTGCAGCGCGCCATCGGCGCGACGCTGCGTGACGGACGCGCACGCGTCGCCGGCGCCGCCGGCTCGCTCGACGACTTGAGCCCGCTCGCCGTCCTGCAGCGCGGCTACAGCCTCACCCGCCGCCCGGACGGCACGGTCGTGCGCGACGCCGGTACCCTCGCCGAAGGGGACGCGGTGGAGCTCACGTTCGCGGTCGGTCGCGCGCGCGCACGCATCAGCGGCCCGCCCCGCTCCGAGTCGTGAGCACGGCGTCCGAACGCACGCCGCGGGCGCTTCCCGCGCTATTTTCATCGCGCGGTTTTCGCGTTAAGGCGGAGAGCACTCATGGCTGACACGAGCGCGGCGAACCGCGTCCGCTTCGAGGACGCGCTCCAGGACCTCGAGGAGACGGTGCAGCGCCTCGAGTCCGGCGAGCTCTCGCTCGAGGACGCGCTCGCCGCGTTCGAGCGCGGAGTCGGTCTGGTGCGCGTCTTGAACGAGAAGCTCGCCGAGGTCGAACAGCGCGTCGAGGTGCTGATGCGCGATTCCCAGGGTCGGCTGGGCACGCGGCCGCTCGACCCGGAGTCGGAGTGAACGTCGAGGGCTATCTCGCGGAGCGCCGCGCGTTGGTCGAGACGGCGCTCGAACACGCACTCGCGCCGACCGACGGCGTCCCACGCAGTTTGCTCGAGGCGATGCGATACGCGGTTTTCTCCGGCGGCAAGCGCGTGCGCCCGATCCTCACGCTCATGGCATGCGAGGCCGCCGGCGGCACACGAGCGCGCGCGCTGCCCTTCGCCTGCGCGCTCGAGCTCATCCACACCTACTCGCTCGTGCACGACGACCTACCGGCGATGGACGACGACGATCTACGCCGTGGTCGCGCGACGGTGCACGTCGCCTTCGACGAGGCGCACGCGATCCTCGCCGGCGACGCACTGCTGACCGAGGCCTTCGCCCTCGCCGCGGCGGGCGCCGCGACGACCGGCCTCGAGCCGGCGCGCGCGCTCGCGGTGATCGCGGTGATCGCGCATGCCGCGGGCGCCGCCGGCATGGTAGGCGGCCAGGTCGCCGACCTCGAAGCCGAGGGCGTGCACGCCGACGTCGCGCTCGTGGAGTCGATCCATCGCCGCAAGACCGCGGCGCTCATTGCCGCCGCCGTGGAAGCGGGCGCGCTCGCCGGCGGCGCCGCCGACGCCGCGCTGCGGGCGCTGCGTGCGTACGGTCAGGCGCTCGGCCTCGCGTTCCAGGTCGCCGACGATCTCCTCGACGCCACCGCGTCGACCGCGGTGACCGGCAAACGCGAGGGCGGCGACGCAGCGCACGGCAAGGCGACGTATCCCGCCGTGCTCGGCGTCGACGGCGCGCGTGGCGTCGCCCACGAGCTGCTCGGGCGCTGCCTCGCCGCGCTCGCACCGCTCGGCGAGCGCGCGGCGCCGCTGCGGGCGCTCGCGACCTTCATCGTGGAGCGCGCCGCAGGACGCTGAGGACGGGCGGCGCCGCGGCATCCGCAATGACGGCGAGCGCACGCACGCAGCGCCCGCAGCGCACGGAGCGCGTCGACAAGCTCCTCGTCGATCGCGGACTCGTGGAGTCCCGGGAGCGCGCGCAACGTCTCATCATGGCGGGACTGGTGTTCGCCGGTACGGCGCGCATCGAGAAGCCGGGTGCGCGCGTCACCCGCGATGCGCCGCTCGAAGTGCGCGGCGAGGAGCACCCGTACGTGAGCCGGGGCGGCATGAAGCTCGCCGCCGTGCTCGACGCGCTCGCGCTCGACGTCCGCGGCATGGTGGCGCTCGACGTCGGTGCCTCGACCGGGGGCTTCACCGATTGTCTTCTCCAGCGCGGCGCGCGGCGAGTGTACGCCGTCGACGTCGGCTACGGGCAGCTGGCGTGGAAGCTGCGTGAAGATGCGCGTGTCGTCAGCCTCGAGCGCACCAACGTGCGTCACCTCCTCCCCGAGCGCATCCCCGAGCCCCTCGACCTCGCGACGATCGACGCGTCGTTCATCTCGCTGCGCCTCGTCCTGCCGGCCGTGCAACGCCTGCTGTCCCCGGGCCGCATGATCGTCGCCCTCGTGAAGCCGCAGTTCGAGGTGGGCCGCGGCAAGGTCGGAAAGGGCGGCGTCGTGCGCGACCCCGTGCTGCACGCGGCCGTCCTCGACGACCTCGAGGCGTTCGCCCGCGCCGCCGGCCTCGTCGTGCGCGCGCGGCATCCCTCGCCGCTGCTCGGGCCCGCCGGCAACCGCGAGTTCTTCCTCGTGCTGACGTCGACGGCGGCGCCGCCGGACGTCAGCGGCGACGCGTGAAGCGGCGCTCCTCGTCGATGCGGCGGACGTGCTCGGTCACGACCTCGGTGGGGCATGCGGCGATGAACCAGCGAGTCGCGAACCACAGCACGGCGGCATCGTCGGCGAAGCCGATGATCGGCAGCCAGAAATCGGGGATGAGATCGATCGGCGACAGCAGATAGACGACCGCCGCGGTCAGCCCCGCTTTTGCGGCCAATGGGACGCGCGGGTCACGATAGAGCCGCCAGTAGAGGCGGACGAAGCTCGGCAAGTGCCGGAGGACGCGCAGCGCGTGGAAACCGGCCCGCAGCCGCGCGCCGGGTCGTGCGTCGCGGGTCAATCCTCGGCGTGCGGATCGCTGCGTGCGATCAGGTCGCCGATGACGCGACACAGCGCCGCGTCCTCATGGGCGAGACGGTCGAAGACCGCCGCCGTCTCCGCGTCGTCGACGTCCCAGTGTTGGGCGAGCTCGCGGTAGCGGGCGCCCTTGGCGCGCAGGTCTTCGAGGTCGAAGGTGAGACGCTCCCAGTAGTTGCGTCCGCCACGCGGGGAGCCGGCGCCGGCGCTCGCGACCGTGGCGCCGAGACGTGCCAGCTGCTCGCGGACGAGCGCGCCGTGCGCGTCCTCGTGATCGGCGAGACTCAGCAGAGTGACCGCCAGGTTGGGATAGGGTACCCGTTCGGCGTGCAGCCGCAGCTGCAGGGCGACGCGTAGCTCCTCGTGATACGCGGCCGTCAGATCGTCGATGATGCGGCGCTTGGCGCCGCCGGCGAGATCGCGCACCCGCTCCCAAAGTCCCACGGCGCTTCCGTTATCGGCGTCCGTGGAGGGAGTCAAGTTCGCGGGCCTCGCGGCCGTGTCCCCGACGAGGCACGACCATCCGACGGGGCGCGGTTTTCTTCTGCGGCTGATTCGGATACATTCCGGAAGCGCTGCAGCGCCACATCGGAGGATGTCGGATGGCACGAATCACCGTCGAGGATTGTCTCGAGAACGTCGAAAACCGCTTCCAACTGGTGCTCCTGGCTGCGAAGCGGGCCAAGCAGCTCCTCAAGGGATCGCGACCCCTCCTCGACTCGGAGAACAAAGAGGTGGTGACCGCCCTCCGCGAAATCGCAGGCGACAAGGTCAAGCTCGCGGCGGCGGCGCCCGTCGTCACGGGGGAGCCGACGGCCTGACGTCGCCGGACCGATGGCAGTGACGCCTCACGGCGACACGTCGCGGGGTTGATCGGCGCGCCGGCGCTACGATGGCAAAACGCGACCTCTACGCCGATCTCGGCGTCAAACGCACGGCGACCGCCGAGGAGATCAAGAAGGCCTATCGCAAGCTGGCGCGGAAGCATCATCCCGACGTCAATCCCGGCAACCGCGAAGCCGAGGAGAAGTTCAAGCGCATCTCGTTCGCCTACGACGCGCTCTCCGATGCGGCGAAGCGCAAGGCCTACGATGAGTTCGGCATGGACGGTCTCCAGACCGGGTTCGACCCCGAGCGCGCCCGCGGGTTCAAGCGCGCGCAGAGCTACGGTGGGTTCGGGCGTGGCGCGCAGGACTCCGGCGGCGAGCAGACGGGCTTCGGTCGCTACTCGAGCTTCGAGGACATCTTCGGCGACCTGTTCGGCGGACGCGGTGAGGGCGGTGGTGCGGCGCCGGTGCAACGCGGGCCGGATCTCGAATCGACGTTGGAGATCGATCTCCTGAGCGCGATCCGCGGTACGACCGCGACGATCTCGCTCGCCAAGCCCGTGGAATGCCCGACGTGCCACGGCTCCGGCACCGAGGGCGACGGGACGGCGTGTCCCGAGTGCAACGGCAGCGGGCAGACGAAGGTCGGCACCGGGCCGCTCTCGTTCAACCGACGTTGCCCGCGCTGCCACGGCAGCGGTCGCATCGACCAGCGTCCGTGCCCGCAATGCTCGGGTGCCGGCCGCACCGAGAATGTCGAGCGGCTGAACGTGAAGATTCCGGCGGGCGTCGCCGACGGCTCCCGCATCCGCCTCGCCGGCAAGGGCGGGGCCGGTGTCGGCGGTGCGCCCTCCGGCGACCTCTACATCGTCACACGTGTGCGGCCGCATCCGCGCCTCGAGCGTCGTGGCCAGGACCTCTACCTCGAGGTTCCGGTGACGATCGGCGAGGCGATGCACGGTGCGACGATCGACGTCCCGACACCCGACGGCGTCGTGAAGTTGAAGGTCCCGCCCGGGAGCCAGAGCGGCGGCAAACTCCGCCTGCGTGGCAAGGGCGTGCCGGAAATGAAGGGCGCGGGACGTGGTGATCTCTACGTCGTCCTCATGATTCAGGTCCCGACCGACGGCACCGAGCGCGTGCGCGAGGCCGTGACGGTTCTCGAGGACAGCTACGCCCGCAACCCGCGATCGGATTTGAGGTTGTGAGATGTCGCTCAAGTATCTGCCGCTGCACGAGGCCGCCGAACGCTCGGGTCTTTCCCTGGCATACCTCGAAATGCTCGAGCGCGAGGGCCTGATCGTCGTCAAGCGCACGCTCGACGACGTCGTCGTCATCTCCTCGACCGACCTCGAGCGCGCGCGCGTCACCGCGCTCCTCACCGAGGAGCTCGAGGTGAACCTCGCCGGCGCCGAGGTCATCCTGCGTATGCGTGACGACATGATCGCCATGGAGCGGCAGTTCGACGAGATCCTGAGCGAGCTGGTCGCGACGCTGAAGCGCGGGTTCGCGCCACCGCCGCCCGTAGGCGAGCGATGAGCAAGGGGCCCGGAGGGCGCGCGCCGCGCCGCCCGCGCGCGGCGCGCCCGGCGCCGCTCGAGCCCGAGCTCGCCGGCCGCGAGCCCGCCGTTGATTTGAGCGCGGCCGTCCCCGAGCTGGCGACGCGCGCCGACGAGGATCGCGATCGGTCGGGCTCGCTCGTTCCCTTCGATCCCCTGCAGCGATACCTCTCCGAGATCCGGCGCCATCCACTGCTCACCCGCGAGGAGGAGCACGACCTCGCCGTGCGCTTCCAACGCGATCGCGACGTCGAGGCTGCCTACCGGCTCGTCACCGGTAACCTGCGGCTGGTGGTCATGATCGCACGCGAGTACCAGCGCTCGTTCCGCGCCCTCCTCGATCTCATCCAGGAGGGCAACATCGGCCTCATGGAGGCGGTGAAGAACTTCGATCCCTACCGCGGCGTCCGCTTCCCATCGTATGCGGCGTGGTGGATCCGCGCCTACATCATCCGCTACGTGATGAACAATTGGCGCCTGGTGAAGCTCGGCACCACGCAGGCGCAACGCAAGCTCTTCTTCAATCTCCAGAAGGAGAAGGACAAGCTCGAGGCCGAGGGGTTCATTGCCGGGCCGAAGCTGATCGCGCAGCGACTCGACGTGAAGGAAAAGGAAGTCATCGAGATGGAGCAACGCCTCGGCGCGAGCGACCTCTCGGTCGACACTCCACTGCACGAGGGCGAGGAGGGGACGCTCCTCGACGTCCTGAAGAGCGGCGTCCCGACCGCCGAGGACCAGTTCGCCGATGCCGAGTACCGCCAGCGCCTGGGCGAGAAGATCCGCGAGTTCGGCGCCACGCTGCGCGACAAGGACCGTCTGATCTTCGAGCAGCGCCTGCTTGCCGAGGAGCCGCTCACGCTACAGGAGATCGGCGACCGCTACGGTATCAGCCGCGAGCGCGTGCGCCAGATCGAGAGCCGGCTGAAGCGGCGCTTGAAGGAGTTCCTCGCTACGCAGTTCGAGGACCTCCGCGACATCAGCTTCTCGTAGCGACTCGGCCGAGGCGCACGCTGGAACGGCAGGAACATGCCGAATAGACTGTTCCAGTATGGAGACAATTGATCTTTCCCGTCTGAACATCTTCGTCGCGGTGGCCGAGGCGGCCAGCTTCTCGGGCGCGGGAAGTCGCATGGCGGTGCCGAAGGCCACGGTGAGCCGCGCGATCGCGCGGCTCGAGACCGATCTCGGCCAGCAGCTCTTCTACCGCACCACGCGGCGCGTGACGCTCACGCGGGCCGGACGCACGCTCTACAAGCGGGTCACGCCACAGATCGAGGCGCTGCGACAGGCGGTCGACACTCTCGCCGAGAAGCAAGAGCAGCCGTCGGGGATCTTGCGAATCACGGCGCCGAACGACCTCGGTACCAGCTTCCTCGCGGATCTCGCGGCCCGCTTCAGCGCGCGCTATCCGGCGGTACGGCTCGATGTCGAACTCACGTCCCGGCACGTGGACTTGGTGGCCGAAGGCTTCGACGTCGCCCTGCGCGCCGCCGCGCGGCTCGCGGACTCGTCGCTGATCGCACGCAAGCTCAGCAGCATCGACGTCCAGCTATTCGCGTCGCCGAGCTACCTCGCACGGCGCGGGACGCCGCGCACGGCCCGGCAACTCGATGGGCACGACATGGTCCAGTTCCGGAGCTTCCGCGGGCCGCTTCGTCTGCGCAGCCTCGGACACAGCGTCGTGTGCAAGCTCGACGTACGCATCGTGGCGGACGACCTATCGTTCGTGCGCGAGGCGCTGCGGGCGGGCGCGGGGATGGGGCTCTTGCCGAGCTTTCTCGCCCGCGATGACCTCGCGTCGGGAACGCTGGTGCGGGTCCTACCGCGCTACGCGGCTCCGCAAGCCGGCCTCTACCTCGTGCATCCCGCGGCGCGCCACGTACCGTCGCGGGTGATCGCGTTCCGCGATTTCGTCGTGGAAAGACTCGCCAGCCAGCCCCTCGAGCCGCGCGCGTGAACGTCCCGCGCGACAATACGAAATGGACTGTTGCCGCACAGGAACAATTCCTCGGTTGAATATTCTTGACCGCCTCGAACGTAACGGTGTACCAGATAGCAACTCGGAATCTGGATGCCGTCCCACCGTGTTTTGCTCGAGTATCCGAAGATGAAGGAGACCTCCATGCGCAACGCCCCCCCCATTCTCGCGCTGACGGCGGCACTCGTCTTGGCGTCCGCGATCGCGGTCGCCGAGGCTGTTACTACTCCTTGTGGACAGGGTGGATTGAAAGGCCAAGATGCCGCCGACATCAGGGGCGTCCGTGCCCAGATCGAGATCGCCTGCCCATGTGCGACATTCAACGGGTCGCCTGGCAGGAACCGATCCAGCTTCAGACAGTGCGCGCGCGCCGTCATCCTCGACGCCAGCGACGGGAGCCCGATCGACGGCCGGATAAAGCTCCGGCGGGAGTGCGCGAGTACGGTCCTCGGGATCGCGCGCCATTCCGACTGCGGTTACAACCCTCTCGCGGACCGTCATCCCTGCTGCAAGCATTCCGCCTCGGGACGGAACAGAAGCGGGATCACCAAGGCGTCGAGGTGCCCCAACACGACCATACTGCACGAGTGCCCGAGTTTTCATTTCGTCGCCGACGCGTGTAGCGGGAACGCGCTCAACACCTGCAATACGGTGTCGACGACGACGAACATTGCGAGCGCCGCCGAACCGCCCAATACCCCCGGCACCGCCGGGGTCACGGTGACCAACGCGAAGCTCATTACGCAATTCGGAGGTGCCAGCTTCAGCTTGAACAACGCCACGTACAGCCGCTTCCGCATGGACGGGACGTCCACGCCCGACGCCGTCCTGATCCTCATCCCCGGCTTCGAGGGCGGTGCCAACGACTTCAAGAACCTGGCCGAGAACCTGATCCCGCGCGTGTTCGTCGAGCAAAACCTGGTCGTCGAGGTGTGGGCCTTCGACCGACGCAGCAATCAGCTCGAGGATCTCGCGGGCCTCAACATCTCGGAAGCGCGGCTCGAGCCGAAGGTCGGCCTCGACTGGCTGTTCGGTAACGAGCTCGGCCTCACGCTCGACCCGGTGCTCGCGGCCGGACCGAATCGCCGCGCCGTCTTCTACGACTCCACCGATGTGCCCTTCATTGCCAACTGGACGCCGCTCGTCTTCGCCCGCGACATCGACGCCGTGGTCGGCGCGGCCGACGCCGTCGTCCGCAACCACAACGTCTTCCTCGGCGGCCACTCGATGGGAACGACCTTCACGGCTCGCTACGCCTCGACCGACTTCAATCTGAGCGGCGTCGGCCCGGCCGAACCAGGCTACGCCAAGGTTCGCGGTCTCGTCCTCCTCGAGGGCGCGGGCGGCTCGACCGGCGGCAATCCGCTCAGCAACGATACGCTCGACCGCATCGAGGCGGCGTTCGACGGCGGACTCTACGGCGCGGTGGCGGATCCGAGCAGTCCGGGCCGCTGCGTCAACGGGACCACTGCCTGCACCATCGCCAACGAAACGACCACCTGCGGCGCGGGGCAGAAGTGCACGCTCACCACGACTGCGTATTCGCTCTCCAGCATCCTCAATCCCCGCCTCCTCGCCTCGTCGGAAGTCTCGGCGGTCCAGGGGGCGTACGACCCGGATACGGGTGAGGCGATCCTCGGGGTAGATCAGGGCACCGCCGTCAAGAAATGCTTTGGCGGGGCGAACGCCGGCACCGCCTGTACGGTGAACAGCCAGTGTGCGAGCGGAAACTGCATCAACAGCGCGCTCTCCACGGTACCGGACTTGGCCGGCCTCGCGCTTCTGCCCCGGGCGACCGTCGAGGGCGGCATCGGCACCTTCGTCGATTCCAACGGCTTCATCGCGGGCCTGTTCCCGTTCCTTGCGATGTCGGTCGGAGGTGGGGGACCGACAGTGGGCGGGCTCTTCACGTGGCGCGACATCACCGAAGGGATCCCCGTGTCCGAGATCCCCTTTCTAGGCCCGCCGCCCACGACCCTCCCGGCGCCCACGTGGGGCACCGTGCACCAGGTGACGAACTTCAATCGGCTCTTGGCTGATTTCTACGCCGGCAATACGAACTTCTCCGATTGGTACTACCCGAGCTCCGGCCTCTCGATCCTCGGCGTCCCCGGCCACTGCTCGAACCCCGCCGGCGGGACCTGCGCGCCACCCGGGCCCGCGGGCACGGTCGGCCTGCCCTGCGGCGGCGCGAATTTCTCGCAGTCGCTCGCGGACTCCCAGTGTTCGGAGGCGATCAGCCTGGACTCGACGGCCCTCTCGGCCGATTTTCCCACCGGTCGCGGCCGGCGTGACATCGAGAACCTGACGCAAGCCGGGAACATCGACATCCCGGTCATCTCGTTCGTCGGGAGCCATGGGCTGGCACGTGTGCCCGGCGCTCTCACCGCCTTCGGGACGAGCATCCATCGATGCACGGCACCGAGCTGCAATGGAACGACCGATCGGGTGGTGGACGCGGTGAATCCCAATCTGGCCTTTCCGACGCTCGGCGGCGTGCCGGGCGGTTACGAAGTGTACGTGAGCGAGGGTTATGCGCATCTCGACGTGGTCACCGCCGATGACGGTCCGAGCAACAACGTGATCGGGCCGCTGGTGGCGTTCCTCAAGCGCAACACCCAGTAACAGGGGGTCGGGTCCGCGGGGCGGAGGCCTCCTCCTCCTCTCCTCGCGGACCCGCCTCGCCAGCTCATCCCGCGCGCAACGAAGTCCCGTCACTTCGCTTCAGTTCCGACCATCCCTAGCGAATCACCGGTAGATGCAGCGGTCGGTCGCGTCGCGCACCTGGCCTGTGTCCGTAGTTCGTGCTCTGTAGGCCACTCACCGCCACGCCGCAGGTCGGAAACGAAGAGCCGTAGGGGGCACTGAACTGCATGCAAGCCAGCCGGTCGCCGGACATCGCCCGCACCACGCTTCAGCTCCTCGCCCTCGGTGTACTGATCGCGAGCAGCTTCTGGATCGTCCGGCCGTTCCTGGTCGCGTTGACCTGGGCCTCCACGATCGTCGTCGCCACCTGGCCGCTCTTGCTGTACGCCCAGGCGTGGCTGGGCGGCAGGCGCTCCCTCGCTGTCGCGGTGATGACGATCGCGTTGCTGCTGATCTTGGTGGTGCCGCTCTACTTCGGCGTCACGACCATCCTCGACAACGCCGAACAGATCGTACACTGGTCGAAATCGCTGGCGACGCTCGCCATCCCGCAGCCCCCGGCCTGGGTGGAGGCGTTGCCGGTGGTGGGTGCAAAGATCGCGGCGCGTTGGCAGCAGGTCGCGGCCGCCGATCCGGAGGACGTGGCGGCGCGAATCGCGCCCTATGCCCGCGTGTTCGTCGTCTGGTTCGCGGGCCAGGTGGGCAGTATCGGGCTCTTGCTCGTGCAGTTCCTGCTCACGGTGACCATCGCCGCGATTCTGTATACGAACGGCGAGGCGGCAGCCCGCGGCGCCGACCATTTCGCCCGGCGACTCGTGGGGCCGGAAGGTGAAAACGCCGTGCATCTCGCCGGACAGGCGATTCGCGGCGTCGCGCTCGGTGTCGTCGTCACCGCCATTGTTCAGTCGGCAGCGGCTGGTATCGGGCTGGTGATCGTCGGCGTGCCGTTCGCGGTGATTCTGACCGCCGTGATCTTCATGCTGTGCGTCGCGCAGGTCGGACCCGGGCTCGTGCTGATCCCCGCGGTGATCTGGGTCTACTCGACGCACGGCGCCGTGTGGGGCACCGGCTTTCTCGTCTGGGCGATCTTCGGCAGCACCTTCGACAACTTCCTGCGCCCGATGCTCATCAAGCGCGGTGCCGACCTGCCGCTGCTGCTCATCTTCACGGGGGTGATCGGTGGGCTCATCGCCTTCGGCGTCATCGGGATCTTCATCGGGCCGGTGGTGCTCGCGGTGGCGTACACGCTGCTCGTCGATTGGGTGTCCCAGGACGCTCCATCTGAAGAGCAAAGGCCGCCGCCGGCCGCGACGCACGAGGCAAAGGAGTGACAGTGGGAGTGGCGGCCTTCCTGGCCGTTGCTCTGTTGCCAGGCTCGCTCTTTTTCCAAGCGCCGGCTGCCTCCGCACAAGATGAAGACGAGGTGGACACTACGGACAGCGAGAGGCTCGCACGAGAGTTCTCGGATCCGCTGACGACGCTGCCGCAGATTTTTCTGCAGGACGCCTACACGCCGGCGAACCATGGCACCGACGCCCAGACCAACCGGGTGATCGCGCGAGCGATCATCCCACGCGTCCCGAGATTCACGCTGCTGCCGTTCGTCCAGCTCGTCCGACCCAGTTTCTCGCTCGTCACCGTCCCGACCGGCAAAGGCAGCGCCACGCGCACCGAGTTCGGCGACATGCAATTGTTCGATGCCGTGGTGCTCCCGTGGCCGAGCCCCGAGAGTGGGCTGAAAATAGGGGTCGGGCCGACGTTCGTCTTTCCGACCGCAACGGACAAGACCGCGGGACAAGGGGCATGGCAAGTCGGTCCGCTTGTCGGCGCGCTCTACAAGGGTGTCCCGTGGTTGCTCGCCGGATGCTTGATCCAGAATCCGATTTCCTTCGCCTACACATCTCCCGACCGCCGGCCCGTGAGCACGCTTCTCGTCCAACCGGTCTTGCTGCTGGCCCTCCCCGGGGGTTGGTATGTGAAATCCGCAGACTCCTCGTGGGTCTTCAACTGGCGGCACGACACCTCGACACTGATACCGGTGAGCTTCGGGATCGGTCGCGTGCTGGTGCGCGAAGGGTTGCCGCCGATCAACTTCTTCGTCAGCGGAGAGTGGATGGCCTACCGCCGGTCCGCGCCGGTGGCGCCGCAAACGACCGTGCGATTCGGCGTGACGGTCGCCTTTCCAGGCTACCGGCCCTGGAGGTGAAAAAGGAGATCAGGATGGTCGTCATCTGGAAGCGTCAGGCAGTTCGCCCGCGTTCCGCAGTTAACGTGTGGCGTCGCATCGGTCGGGTGATCGTCGGAGCCACGCTGCTCGTCACGCCTCACCTGGCGTATGCGGGGACGACCAACGAGTTCGAGCAACCGCCGGTCCTGAACGCGAAGGCTCTCGTCGCGCCGCGCCTGCTGAGAGGGAAGGGATTCCAGGTCGACGAGAAGGTCCCCACCGACGGCGCGATGGGGATCTTCACCATCCGAGCCTCGGCCGACGTCTTTCGCGAGAACGCGGGAACCTACCAGGTGCGCGGCCGCGAGCTGCTCGAGCTGCGCCTCGCGGAGGTGCCGGCCATCGTGAAGCTCCAAGAGGTGAGCAAGACGGGAACCTTCGTCAAGGCCATGGCCGCGAGCGGAGCGCGACCGCTCGAGGCCGGCTGGAACATCGTGACGAATCCCGCTGACACCGTGGCCGGTCTCCCGAGCGGGGTCGGGCGCTTCTTCGATCGCGTCGAGACCGGAGCGGGCAACTTGTGGGACTCGCCGGCGTCCGACAAGGGCGGTCTCGAGCGGACCGGAGAGATCACCAGAGACGCGCTCGGATACGAGCAGGAGCGGCGGAAGCTCGCGCACCAGCTCGGAGTGGATCCCTACACGTCGAACCCGATCCTCGCCCGGAAGCTCGACGAGGTCGCCTGGGTGTCCTTCGCCGGCCGCTTGACCGTGAGCACGGCGATCTCGGTCGCGGTTCCGGGATCGATGATCATCACGGGCGTACGAACGATGGACGACCTCGTGTGGGACACGCCGCGCGGCGATCTCGTCGTGCGCGTGGAAACGAAGCTCGAGGAGCTCAAGGTGCCGCGCGATCAGATCACCTGCGTGAGCCACAATCCCGCCGTGCCCTTGAGCCTCCAGGTGTCCGTCGTCGAGAACCTCAGCCGTCTCTCGGGGGTGACCGGGCGCGGGGATGCGGTGCGGCTGCTCTGCGCCGCCGTGACCGAATCGCAGGCCCGGTTTCTCGCGACCGCCGTTCGGATGCTCGCCGACTACCACGAGAAGAAGAAGCCGATCACAGCCATGGCGGCGCACGGGCCGCTGATCGCGCGCGATCGGGACGGCGCACTCGTCCTTCCAGCGCCGGTGGACTATCTCTCGTGGACGAAGCGCATCGCCGCCTTCGCCACGAATCCCGATTTCCTCGCAACGCCCCAGCGCACGCTCTGGCTAGCGGGCAAGCTGTCGGCGCGTGCGCGGACCGAGCTCGCCGCGAACGGGTGGACCGTTCAGGAGGCGGTGAGCCCGTGAGGTGCTTGACCCAGTAAGAAACCGGAAGCGGCGCGTGCTCGACTAGGTCAGCGGGAACGCGGCCGCGCTCTACGGACGCGGACGCAGACGTGGCTGAGGCGCCGCCCAACCATGACAGGCCGGCACGTTGGGCCAGCTGATGGCGAGGGCGGCGGTAACGCACGCGCCCTCGGCGGGGTCCGCTGCATCCGCAACCGCGCGTCGTGCGTAAGGAAGGCATGATGACGAGACGCGCGGCTGCTGAACCTCCCCGCGGCTCCGCTGTACCCGTCGAGCAAGTTGGCAGAACCGCCAGAACGACCCGCTGCGAGCGAGTCGTCCCTGCGGGAAATGAGGAGAGCATGCGAACGAGTGCACGAGAGACACGAGCGTCCTGGCGCGGACGGGCACTATGGAGTGCCATCGTTGCGGGCGCGGTACTGGTGGGTGGCGTGAGTCCGGTGGGGGCGACGCTGACGACGCCGGCCTGCCTGGCGAAGAAGCTGAACGAGTGGGGGAAGCTGCGGCAGTGCCAGGCAACGGAGAACGGGAAGATGCTGCAAGCGAAGCCGGCGGACCCGGCGAAGTGCCAGACGAAGTTCGATGCCAAGCTCGCGATCCTGAACGCGCAGGCGACGGCGGCAACGATCGCGTGCCGGTACGGGGTGAACGGCGACGGGACGGTGACGGACTACGACACGGGACTCCAGTGGGAGCAGAAGACCGACGACGGGAGCGTTCACGACGAGGAGAACGTGTACGGCTGGAGTGCGAACTTGAGACGACCGGATGGGACGGCATTCACGAGCTTCCTGGCGACCCTGAACAACGGGACGAGCAGCGATGGCACCACGAGCAATGGGTGCTTTGCTGGCCATTGCGATTGGCGGCTGCCGTCGATCGTGGAGCTCCACACAATCGTCGATCTGACTGCTCCAGGGTGTGAAGACGGTGGTGCCTGTATCGACCAGACCGTCTTCGGACCGACGATCGCCTTCTTCTATTGGTCGGCCACTACCGACGCCGACTTCCCGGTCTTCGCGTGGGGCGTGGTCTTCAGCGATGCCAAGGGGGGCGTGTCCAGCGCCATCGAGGACTCCACGCTATTCGTTCGGGGCGTGCGGTCGGGCTTGTAAATACGCGACAGCGGCGGGTGGTCCGCGCCGAGAGCAACAGGGAGCTGCGAGGGAATATTTCCCATTTACCTATGATGCAGGCGCATACGCTACGAGCGACG
The DNA here is from genome assembly GCA_041476145.1 of Binatia bacterium. Taxonomy (GTDB): domain Bacteria; phylum Desulfobacterota; class Binatia; order UTPRO1; family UTPRO1; genus DP-19. The sequence goes on along the minus strand of JBGOSW010000020.1, from coordinate 11,433 downwards.
CGCAGAAGGGGAGGAGTCATGTACTCGAGTCGTCGAATCGGATGGGCTCAATGGACCCTCGGGCTACCGGTTGCGATCCTGCTGGCGGCGGGACCGTGGGCGTGCGGCGGCGGTGATCACGGGAGCATGGGTGGGAACAGTCTGGCGGTCCAGCGGACCAATCTGGTGGCGGATGTTGCCGGCCAGGCCCTGGTGACGGATCCCAACCTGGTCAATCCCTGGGGCATTGCGCGCAGTCCAACAGGCCCGTTCTGGGTGTCGGACAACGGCGCGGGCGTATCGACGCTCTACAACGGCAGTGGCCAGGCCTTCCCTGTCGGTCAGCCGCTGATCGTGACGGTGCCGCCGCCGGCCGGAAGTCAGGCTGGTGCGAAATCCGCCCCGACGGGAATCGTGTTCAACGGCACGAATGACTTCGCCATCACCGACGGAGCGAAGTCGGTTCCGAGCCTGTTCATCTTCGCCACAGAGGACGGCACGATCTCCGGGTGGAACCAGGCCGTCAATGCGGGCACGCCGATCGTGACCGTCGACAACTCGGCGGGCGAGGCGATTTACAAGGGCTTGGCGCTCGCGACCAATGGCTCCGTCAACTTCCTGTATGCCACCAACTTCCGCGCCGGACGGGTGGACGTGTTCGACATGAACTTCACCCCGGTGCAACTCGCCGGGTCGTTCACCGACCCCGACCTCCCAGCCGGCTTCGCTCCGTTCGGGATCACCGAGATCAACGGCCAGCTCTTCGTCACCTACGCGAACCAAGACGATGGTCAGGAAGACGATGTCGCAGGGCCGGGCAATGGCTTTGTCGACGTCTTCGACACCAACGGAGTGCTGATGCAACGTTTTGCGTCGCGGGGCACGTTGAACTCTCCGTGGGGCGTCGTGCTCGCACCCGCTGGCTTCGGCAGTCTCGGCAACGACCTGCTCGTCGGCAACTTCGGTGACGGCCGGATCAACGTATTCGCCTCGGCCAGCGGTACCTTCCTCGGTCAGCTGAGCGATGGGGACAAGCCGATAGCGATCGACGGCTTGTGGGGGCTCGCGTTCGGCAACGGCGGCACCGCCGGCGACGTCAATACGCTGTTCTTCACGGCAGGCCCCGACGGGGAGTCCCACGGGATTTTTGGGATGCTGCAGCCGATGTGAGCGTTGCTCTGGGGATCGCGCGTGCGAGAGGCGCGCGCGTCAGGCGATGCGGCGTTCCGTGAGCCTTCCGTCACCTGCGGGCGCGGGTACGGCACCCGTGTCGAGCGACGAGGTGACCGCCGCCGACAAGGCGATGGGGGATCTGGTAAGTGTCTACTGGGTCGCCTTCGGGAAAACCGGCGATCCGAATGGCGAAGTGGATGACGAGTACGCCGCGCTTCTCGAACAGGTGGCGGCGTGCGCGTCCGAGACCACCATTCGCACCACCGCGTGATCAACGAGGTTTGCCCACCGTGATCCACCCACCATGAGCAACAATCGCATATGGCGGACCTATTCACTGACCAACGCGGGAAAGCGCGGGCTGAACCGATGGCTCGACGCCGCGCCGTCGCCATGGATTCTGCCGTTCGTAGCGAACGTCTTGATTCGCTCGATCATGCGTGAAGCCGACCGTCATCATCCCCGTATCGTGCTCGACTAGTGTCGTTCCGCTTGAACTGCGAGTCAGAGAGGGCTACCCGTCTCTCGGGAGGAATCGCAATGGACCGCGTTGTCGACCTTTTCGCGATCGAGACCAGGATCGCTGCCATGCGGAAGACGGTTGTCTCCTCGTTGCGGAAACTTGCAGACCGAGTTGAAGCGGCCGCCCCGGACAAGTTGAGGGAGGTTCTTCCGATGGTGGCATGGGCTATCGATGATCTGGAACGGCGAATTTCCCCGTGGCTTGTTTGAAGCGGGGGTGAGCGGCAGTATTTCTAGAGAAATACTGTTGTAGTGCCCTAGCATCTTGGAACAGAAGATGTCGTTCCCGGGTTCGTAGCTTGCACGGTGTTGACTTCCGACCACAGGTTGGTGGTGTTGTTCTCAACATTCCAGAAAATACCAGCGAGTGTGAGGTCAGCGACGACTGGGCCTCTGATTCCGGGAGGAAGCAAGCTTGATTCTGTCAAGCGTGGCATCGCTCCATCCATGGAAGGTGCCAGGAGCGGGAGTTTGCGGCACCTTTGCAGTAGAAGTGAGGCTCGATGACCGACCTTGGTCAAATTGCGCGCGACATAAAGAAGCTTGAGCGTAGACTCGACGAACTGAAGAATGACGATCCGCGCTCAGAGCGGCTGGTCCCCGAAACCCTCGTCCAGGTGTTTGGGGCGCGCTCGCGCGAGTTGATGCTGTGGAACGACCTTCAGCTCAGCCACGTTGACGGTGAGATGTACGCGCCTGACTATTCAGCAAAGGCTGAAGATATCAAACTATTGGAGAGCTTCGTAGTAGCCTTGAGGGAGCGTCGCGACGACTTAGAGGCGAGCAGGCAGCTAGTCGACACCTCTGCCCCTCGGGTGTGCATGAACGGGCACGTGGTCAGTTCGCAGGGCGCCCCATGGATAGCGACCAGACCGGGTCTCAAGTTCCGACCTGAGGCGTACTGTTCCGAATGTGGCGAGCCCGTCGTGACGGCCTGCGAGAACTGTGAACGTCGGTTGCCGTCGTTCACGAGAACGCCCGCCTATTGCGCTGCATGCGGGAAACCTTATCCATGGACCCTACGCACCATTGATGCAGCGCGGGATCTGGCGGGAGAGCTGGACGCGCTGACCGTGGAGGAGCGTGGCCAGCTGGCTGATACCCTGCCCGATCTTGTTGCGGACACTCCAAAGACGCCATTGGCCGTGACCCGCTTCAGAAAACTTGCGACGAAGGCGGGGGGTGCCGCAGCTAAGATGCTGCAAGACATCGTGATCAAAGTTGCTACCGAAGCGGCAACGAAGGCGATTCTCGGCCCATAGGCCGTCGGATCGCGACTGAACAGGATCCGTTGCGTCGAGCGTGGCGCTGTTCCGTCCAGACAAGGCGCGATGAATGGGATCTGGTGGTTTGTCAGGAGTGCGAACGCCGAGAACTCGGGCGGGCCGGTCGCGTCGACTAAGCCTCGCGAAAGCAGCCGAGGAGCGCATGGACAAATGGATCTTGGCCTCGACGATGACTTAATTTCCTCCACCTCCAACTCCGCCAAAGCCCGGGCTGTACCACCAGAGGAAAATGGCCGTGGCGATCACGATGAGCGCTGCCGCTGCAGTGAGAAGTTGCAATGGCCAAGACGGTGGGGGAAAGAGCCGGAGATACAGCGCTTCGAGCTCCGTTCCTCGCTTGTACTGAAACTCCGCAAACGATGGACGCAGAGACAGGTGACTGGCAGCATTCAGCAACCGCCCCTTCAGTTCCCTTGCCGCGGCTACGTCCCGCGAGTAGTGCATGTTGAGCACGTAACCACCGTTCGGGATCTCGACGGACGATCCCTCGAGCGGCGTAACTTTCCTGGCTTCCGGCAAGCCGCCGTCCATGCCGTGCCTCAACTGATAGAGCGCTAGTGCTCCAGCATCGGCCCGCTTGGTTGCCACGTCCTCGATGACCTCGTAGGGCTCGGTTCGCTCGACCAGCGTCACATCTCTCAGACCGATCCCTTGTATTTCGAGACCCCAAACGGGGAAGGCGAACCCTGACGCAGAAGTTCTCTTCAATACTGACAGCCGCTTCCCCTTTAAGCCTTCTGGATATTTGAGCGTCACGTTGTCGATGTGACGGATGAGGAGTCCTTGATATGTGTCCCGAGTGTCAAACATCGGAACGAGCAACGGCGTGAGTTTCTCGCTAATGGCCCTACCGGTGGCAATCGGCGGTAGTTCTGCTAAGTCGATACGATCGTGCTTCAGGTCGTCAATGATAGTATCAAAGGCGTCACGCTCGTACAGTTTGATGTCGAGATAAATTGTGTCCGTGGTGAAGAGAATCTCTTGTAACTTCCTGAAGTTCTCCACCTTCTCTCGCGGTATGGACGGCTCCACGTTCAGCGACAGCCCCAGGCGGATGACGCCGGCACCTTCTACCAAAGCATACGCCTTCCGAACCGGGTCATAATCGCTGTCGTGCGCCGAAGCGAGCGCGGTTACATGCGAATCGGGCGGGAAGGCCATGCGAAACTCATCTCCCTCCGCGATCAAAAGTTTGGCGACCGTTCGACGATACTGGCTGCGCCGTTCCGCAGGCAACGCTCGGCTCAGCACGATGGCGTCGAACGGTATCTCGCTTGGGCTTTCCAGGACTTTGTACAGCTTGCCTACCGGTAGGTGTCTCAGACGCGCCTCGTCGAGCTTATCCGTCGAGGTGGCTCCGAAGCAGGCGTCGTGCTCGGCCAGATAGCGAATCACGTCGAAGTGGGTTCCCGGAATTTTTACCCTCCGGTCGTCGGGAATCGTGATGCCGCGCTCCCGGAGCATCGCCAGCGGATATAGATAGCCAGAGGTACTCAACTTGTCGAAGAAGACGAAGGTACGGCCTGAGAGGCTCAACAGCTCTTCGGGTACCTGATCCGCCTTGACGAGGATGACGGATCCATACGTAGACGCATTGTACTTCTCCAAATGCGCGAGGACTTCGAGATCCGCCGCGACTTTGGCCTTGACATAATTCAATGGTGAGAGCACCGCAACGGAAATGGCCCCGCTGCGCAACTGGTCGCGAAGGTCTTCGTATGAAGAGGTGATGCGGAATGTGTGCGGTTCGCTGGTTTCCTGTTCGAGATAGGCCAGAAACTTACTGAACCGTTGGGATATCCCTTCCGGTGTGTCATCCGGATTGAAGCCGACGTCAGCGGCGATCGCGGGGGAGGCTCCGCCCAACAAGGAGAGGAGGAGCGGAAGCAACAGGAGACGGTGTCTACCCGGCATGGAATCCTCCCCGAACGAGCAAGTAGACGGACAGCAGCACCCACACCGCCAGGAGGCCGATCCCAATTCGCGCGCGTCTGGTCGGGAAGGTCTGGCTGAGGACCGTCGAGATAAAGATGTGCTGGGCATTCAATGGCAGGATGACGGAGGCTGGCCCAGTGCGGAGCGCAGACAGGAAGCAGACATAGCTCGTGATGTTCAGAAGTCCCGCGATCGATCCGGCCCAGAGCAAGGGCGAGCTGAGCGGTGCCCGGTCGCGCTTGATCAAAATAAATCCCATGGTCACGGGCGCAGCGAGAATATTGATGCCCACGGCAAAGAGGAGCGGCTCGATCGCGCTGTCAGGTGCCATCGCCAGCTTGTTGATAATCTGGAGCGCCGATAGTGACACGATCGCCCCGCACAGCGGGATAAGTCCGCTCCTGGCGTCGCTGTCGCCTTCAGAAGACGAAGTTACAATCGTCAACAGGACCACTGGCAGGGCAGAGGAGCAAATGCCCGTCCACTGCTCAATCGTCGGTCGTTCCTCGAGGGCGAAATAGAAGTACGCAATCGGCAGGAAACTCGCGAGCCGTATCATCGAGTTGAAAAGATCGAACTTGAGCAACCGCTGGGCGACCGCCGAGAAGACCGAGCTGAGCGTGTAGGCGACTGCGGAGAGTAGGCAAAGCGTGAACAGCCAAGAGCTGGGAACGGGCGGCGGCTTTGCCCAAAGCGCTGCCATGCCAAGACCGACCGTGACCACCGTTGAAAGTAAGTGGACATGTTGAGGAAAGCCGACGGTCCTGGCGCTACGGTAGAGCCAGTATCCCTTCAGACCTGCCAAGAGGAGGCCGAGAAGCGCGTAGACAACCCAGGGCTCCGGTGCCAGCGCCAATCGAGACCTCAGCAAGAGTCGCCGCTGCTCATGCAGCGGACATCCGCGGGAGTCCGGTGTCACCTGAGAAGAAGAGCAGTCGCAGCACGGGTGCCTGCATGGCTGGCGGAGTATAGAGGTCGAGCTCTCGGCGCTACAAGGATGACGGCTACTCGTCTCTACTGTGTCATTTCGGATCAGATGGCGAGCCTCACTCCCTGGGAAGACGCCCGCGATGCTGGCGATCGTGATGCACGAGATCGACCACGGCACCTCACGCTAGCGGCACGACGACAACGACCCGACAGGAGCGAAAGGCCAGAGGTATGCTCGTTTGAGGTCAGCAGGAGAGAGCGGAGCGCGTCGAGCGACCGCGCGATTCACGCGTCCTTCGCATCCCTATGGTAGCAGTGTGGTAGCGGGGTTTTGTAATCGACTGTTGCGGCGGTTTTCAGCACTAGTCTGCTAAGGAATTAACGGGTCGCACGCCCACCCGCTATCGCCGCCAGGCTCACGCTGGGATAGACTCGGAGAATCGCTGCACGATCCCGCAGCGTAGGAGTGACCGGGTGAGCTTGGGTCCAATCACGATCTTCGACAAGTCCGCCCTCCAGGCGTTGAACGTTGATGAAGCGCTCTGGTTCAGCATCTTCTACATGGCCAACATCACGCCGCTTTTCTTCGTAGAGAGTCTGGCCGACCTGGAGAAGGCAAGCCTGAAGGGGCGATCTCCAGAGCAACTGGTGGGCGAAATTGCCCATAAGACGCCGGTGGTAGGCGCCCGGCCGAACGTGCACCACAGGAAGCTCTGCGTCGCAGAACTTCTCGGTCACGAGGTCGGGATCGAACGTTTCCCGATGATCGCTGGCGGCCGAGAGGTGATGACTGTCGACGGTCGGGGCCTGACGTTTGACCAACCCCCCGAAGCGGAGGCGCTGGAGCGATGGCAATCAGGCCAGTTCCTTGACGTTGAACGCCTCTTCGCGCGGCGATGGCGACGCGGGCTCTCAGGGCTCGATTTGGGAAAGGTATACGAGAGCTATCGCAACCCACCGGGCGGCCGAGTGAAAAATCTCGCAGCGGCCAAGACTACTGCGGAGCAACTCGTCCGAGGTGATGGCCGCCGATTCGAGATGCTCAAGTTTGCGATGGTCGCTCTCGAGGTGCCGCCAGTACTGCGTCAGCAAATCCTCGGACGATGGAAGAGCCTGGGCGGCCCGCCGTTACCGGAGTTTGCGCGGTACACTGCTCACGTAATGACGGTCGACCTTTTCTTTAATCTGGCGATCGGGTCGGACCTAATCGGACGGGACCGTCCCAGCAACAAGATCGACATTGCATACCTTTACTACCTCCCATTCTGCATGGTTTTCGTTTCGAACGACCATCTACACGAGCGCTGCGTTCCGCATTTCCTCGGTGACGATCAACAGTTTCTCTCGGGTCGAGAGGTGAAGAATGATCTCAGCAAGTTAGACGCTTATTTCCTCAGGTTCCCAGAGCACGTGCGCGAGCGTGGTGTTCTAAGCTTTGCTCACAACCCTCCCGTTGACGGCGACTTCCTTGTGACGCGCTTATGGGACCGCTTCTTGCCTGGGTGGCGCGACGGCCTTGGAAAAGATCCCCTCCTCAGCCCGGAGGCGATCGAAAAGGTGCGTCAGATTGCTAAGGAGATGAACGAGGCACCTCCCATTGAGGGCGCACCGAGCGTTGACATTCAGGCAGCAAAATTTGTTCGATTCAGAAGCCACGTACCCATCAAGATGGGCAAGTGGCGCACGGTTCCTCCAGAGGCGTCTGAGTAGGCGTGAATGGTGTGGACGCCTTGCTAGTGGACCAGCACCATCTCGCCGGAGCGCAATAGATCGCAATGCTACCGCACTGCTACCACTCCATCCCGAACCACCCCATAGAACCAGCCTCGCGATCACTCCACTTCGTCGAGAAAACAGCGGGATAGTGTGTCCTGGTCGTCTCCGGTCGGATCTTTTGAGCAGCGGGTCGCCGGTTCGAGTCCAGCACGGTCCATTCCGTAACTTCCCGAGCGATGTCTCGCCCGACGCCGGCCGTTGATCGGCGCATTCGTGTACGCGCAAGGTCGGCCGAGATACCTACGCGACCCGAGGCTTACGTCCCCAACTGCCGGATCCGCGCCTCCGCTTCCGCAAGGCTCCCGAGGCTCGCCGTCTCCGCTGCGCGTCCGAGCAACACCTCGAGCGGATCGCGGAGATCGTCGACGTAGCCGAGCGCGTAGGCGCCGCGCGCGTAGCCCATCAAGCGCAGGAGCGGCTCCGGCAGCGTCCGTGCGACGTCCGCCGGTACCGAGAGGTATTGATTCTCTTCTTGCCGCACCCAGCTCACCGCGTACGTGATGTTGACGCCGGCGCGCACGCCGTCGGAGCGGTTGGCGCCGGCGCCGTGGTAGAGCTTGCCGGTGTAGAAGAGGACGGAGCCGGCCGGCATCTCGGCGGGGACGGTCTGCTCGGCGGTGAGCTCGAGGCGATCTTCGAAGCGGTGGCTGCCGGGGACGAGGCGCGTGGCGCCGTTCTGCTCGGTGAAGTCGGTCATCGCCCAGATGGTGTTGCACTGCACGTCGTAGTCGGGCGGGAAGGGGAAGAAGTCGAACGCCCACTGGTCGCGGTGGATCGTCTGCGCGGGTTCGCCGGGGCCGATCGCGATCACTTGCGTCAGGTGGAGCTGAAAGCTCGTCACGTGGCCGAGGACGGTGCCGACGGCGTCGAGGATGAGCGGGTGCGTGATGAGGTCGCGACAGGTGGCGGAGCGCCCGATGAGGCCGCCGGTGCGCCGCGTGCGGCGGCCGGCGAAGTCGTCGCTGCCGGCGGGGGTGGCGTCGAGATGCGGCTGCAACTCGGCTTTGACCTGCGCGAGCAGCGCGAGCGGGACGACGCGCTCGACGACGGCGCAACCTTCGGCGGCAAGGGCGGCGGCGACGTCGGCGCCCTTTGCGGTAGCGGCAAGACGGGGGATCGGCATGCGTCTCAGTACCGCCGTCGCGCGACTACGGTCAAGCCGAATGACCGGTGACGGAGAGTCGCGGCCGGGTCGTAGGCTGCTTCCTCGTGACAATTGCCCCGGTTTCCGTTGACCCGGTTTCCCTGAGCGTGCGACAAGCACGCGGCCTACCGGGGAGAGTCCCGTTGCTGGGCACCACAGACCAAGGAGGAATTCTCATGAGAAAATTGCTGATGCTCGTCATTCTGGCGGTCCCGCTCTCCGCGAGCGCCGAGTACGTCGACGTGATTCAGTCGAAGTTCAAGGAGAAGTGTAACCTGCAGACGTACGTTGCGATCAAGAACGACTTCAACGAGCAGTGGGGCAGGAGCCACGGATACCGGGCGGAGATCGCCGACCCGGTGCAGGGCGCCGAGCTCTCCTCGGTGTTGTGGGTCGGCCGTTGCGCCAGCACAGAGTCCTTTGGCAAGGCGTTGGATACCTGGCGCACGGAACTATCCGACCCGAAGTCCGTGGCGTCCAAGCTGAACGAACGCTTCCAGAAGTGCGTGACCAACGAGTCGCGCCAAGGGTACGATACCTACTGAACGAGTCCCGTCAGAGTTGCAGGTCTCGAGGGTCGACGCCGGGGCTCTTGGACCTGTGACTCTGTAGTTTTCCGCTGACGGCGCCACTCTCATTGCGAGCGAGGGTGTTCTCGGTGATAGGCAATGGGGATGGAGACCCGGTACACGAAGTCGGCGGACGGCGTGTCGATCGCCTACCAGGTCTACGGCGCCGACGAGCCGACCGTGTTGTGCATCCCGGGCTCGATTTCCAATCTGATGCTGGCGGACGCTACGCCGGCGCTCGCCCGGTTCTGGGAGCGCCTCGGTCGGTTCGCGCGGGTCGTGCGGTTCGACAAGCGGGGCACGGGTCTCTCCGACCGTTCGGCGGCGGACGCGGCACGGATCGATCAGCAGGTCCCCGACGTCGAGGCCGTCCGGGCGGCGGCCGGCGCCGAACGCGTCGTCCTGAGCGGCCTCTCGCAGGGTGCCGCCGTTGCCGTCCGGTACGCGCTCCAATACCCTGAACGGGTTGCCAAGCTGATTCTGTTCGAGGGTGTGTGCTGCGACGCGCACGATCCTTGGGCTCCCGCCTCTGCGGCGGAGCCGATCATCGACTGGGATGGGTTCTTCGGCGACCTCGAGACCGACTTCGGCGCGTTCAGCCGCCGTCTGGCTCAATCGATGAATCCGAGCGCGCCGGATACGGTCGTCGACATGTACGCGGACTTCCTGCGTGCCACGGCGAGCCCGCAGAGCCTCCGCTCGCTCTGGCAGAGCATCGTCGGCCTCGATCTCCGGCCGGTCCTGAAGCAGCTCGACGTGCCGACGCTCATCATCCATGCGCGCGGAGATCGCCATCATCCGGTGAGCCATGGGCGTTATCTTGCCGAGCACATCGCGAACGCCCGCTATGTGGAGCTCGACACCGACGCGCACGTACCCATGTTCGTGGACGCCTCCCTCGGCGAGACGCTGACGGCCATCGAGGACTTCGTGACCGGTACCGTCCGGCACACCGCCGATCGACGGTTCGCGGCGATCCTCTTCGTCGACATCGTGGACTCCACGACCGAGCAGCGGGCACGCGGCGACCGTGTGTGGCGCGACGTCGTCGCATCGTTCGAGGAAGCGGCGCGTCGCACCGTGCAGCAGTTCGCCGGTCGCGTGCTGAAGTTTCAGGGCGACGGCCTGATGGCCGCATTCGGCAACGCCGGTGAGGCGCTCCGCGCGGCGCGTGCGACGGTCGAGGTCGCCAGGTCGCTCGGCATCGCGCTCCGGGCAGGCCTCCACGCGGGGGAGGCCTATGAGACCCAGGGCGATCTGTTCGGCACGTGTGTGAACATCGCAGCACGCGTGTGCGACCGGGCCGAGGGTGGTCAGGTCTGGACGACGGCCGTCGTCGAGGGCCTGGTGGAGGGGTCGGAGCTCCGGTTCGAGGACCGCGGCGAGGTCGAGCTCAAGGGCGTCGGCCCGCGCCGGCTCGCTCGGCTCCGCTGAGGACGACGCTGCGACCCCAAAGAAAGGGAGACCGAGATGGCTGTAAAACCGTTCATCGTCGCGCCAAAGGATTACGCGCCTGCGCTCAACATCGTCGGCGAACACGTCACCGTGCTCGCATCGGGCGAAGCGACTGAAGGCTATGAGATCTTCCTCCAGCGTGGGCCCGAGGGCAGTGGCCCGCCGCCGCACAGTCATCCTTGGGACGAGTCCTTTTTTGTCGTGCAGGGCCAGATCGATTTCGGCATCGGTGCCGAATCGAAGACGGCGTTGCCGGGCACACTTGTTCATCTTCCCGCCGGCATCGTGCATTGGTTCCGCTTCGGCAAGGACGGCGGCGAAATGATCTCGATGACGTCGCGGCTTGGCGCCTCGAAGTTGTTCACCGACTTGGCCCGGGAAGTGGCGCCGGTGAATCCCGACTTGGGAAAGCTCGCAGAAGTCGGCGCCCGCCATGGGCTGAAAGTAGCCGTGTGATCGTACAGTTCCAGGACCACGCGCGCACCGGTTGCTTGCCCGCGTGTAGTGAACGGCAGTAGAGGGTTTCCCCTGTCCCGCAGACTCACCACGATCGTTGCGCTCGACGTCGCGGGCTATTCCGCGCGCACGGAAGCCGATGAGGCGAGGACCACGGCCGAGGTGGCGGCGCTCCGGCGCGTGATCGAAGGCATCGCCACGGCGCAAG
>JBGOSW010000019.1:0-37389 GCA_041476145.1 Binatia bacterium | reverse complement strand
TGCTCAGCCGCTCGACCTCGGCGAGCGACGCCTTGACGCGGATCGAGCCGATGACGCGCTGGCCGAGGTGAAAGGGCGCGACCGCGAGACCGAGGTGCGCGCTCCCCGGCAGGAGCTCCCACATCGGCCGGTCGAGCTCCATCGCCAGCCGGTCGAGCGGGATCGGCTCGGTGGGACGGGCGCGGCCGGAACTGCCGAGGAGACGCCACTGGTTGCCGACCGGCAGCAGGATCTCGACGTCGGCGACGTTGCGATGCGTCCGTGCCAGCTCGCCGAGACGATGGTGGAAATTGCGGAGATCGGTGCGCCCCCACAGCGACCCGAGAAGGATGTCGATCTCTTTCGCGAGCGTGAGCGCGCGCTCCTGCAAATTGCGCTCGGCGATCCGCGTCGACAGCCGGATGTCGAGCGCGGTCGCCGCGGCGAGCACCAGCACCACCGTCAGCACGAGGAGCGCGACGACGCGCAATCGCAACGAGCGCCAGGGGAAAAGTCGCATCGCCCGCATCATACCGCCGTCCGGGACGCCCGATAAGCGGACATGCTCAGGGGCGGATCGCCGCCGTCCGTGCGTCACCACCGATCCCCACCTCGGGAAGCGAGGGGCGTTCGCCCTGATAGACATGGCGGCGGAAGAACGCGGCGTAGTTCTCGCCGGCGACCTGGCGGACGGCGCCAAGGAAGCGCGCCGTCGTCACGACGCCGCCGGCGCGTGCCACGACACCGACGACGTCGTCGAGCCCGCGCGCGCCCGCCGTCCCGCGGCGAATGCGGCGGTCGAGGGCGTAGAGCACGAGGGGTGCGCTGTTGTTGTGGATGGCGTGTGCCTGGTCGCGGGTGAAGTCGTGGCCCCAGAGCCCATAGCGCGCGAAGAGGCGCAGCGCCTTGGTGTAGCCGGCGTCGTCGAGGACGCCGATGCGGCGCTGAATCTCGATCGAGTAAAACTCCGCCAGGCCCTCGGTAACCCAGTGCGCATCCGCGGCGGGCCGAAAGGGCGCGCTCACGTGGAAGAGCTCGTGCAGGTACGGGCTGGTACGATCGGGCGTCTGCAGCGGCCGATCCCCGTGCATGTAGAAGGAGTCCTCGCCACTGAGACCGCCGCGCCACATCGGATCGGCACCGATCACGATCACGAGACGCGCGCGCGTGCTGCCGAGGAGCTCGTGGACGATCGGCACGGCACGGTCGAGGAGGGCAAGCACGCGATCGGCGGGAACGCCCGCGCCGGGCACGCCGGCAATCGTCACCGCCGTTCCCTGCACCGTTGCATCGGTGCGGTGAACGCGCCCGAGGATCAGCCAGCCGCGTGGGTGATCGAAGCGCTCGGGGCTCTCGACGAGGAACTGGCGCGGCCCCACGACCGGCATCACCGTGACCGCGTCCCAATGCGACGGCAACCGGAAGACCAAGCGTGCCCGCGACTCCGGCTCGGCCTCGATGTCGCGGTTGAAGAGGATGGCGCTGCGTGGAAAGAGCGCGCTCGTCCGCGTGACGATCCAGCCGTCACCGACGTAGCTGTCGAACCCCTTTCCCGGCGCGTGACGGTGGAGCAGGGCTGCCCGGTAGGTGAGGTGCGCGTACGGCGCGTTGGGCGACCAGACGATCTCGCCGCGCCGACGCTCGACGCCGCCGCTGCCCTCGAAGCCGTCGAACCGCTCCGGGTCGAAGCGCAGTCGGATGCGCTTCACCTCGTCGATACCGGCGAGCTCCCAGCGAACGAGCGCGACCGTGGCGGTCGGGCTCGGGATCTCGACGGTATACGTGACGCTGAAAGTCTCGTGCGGTTTCATGTCCACGACCGGCGCCGCCGCCCGGGTCGTCGCGGCGCACAGAAGGACGACGGTGATCGCGAGCGCCGGCCGGCCGGCGGCGCCCGCTCGACGCGACGGCCGTGCCACGGGCGGCGCGCCAGCGCGCGCGCGCGCCGGGCGCTCAGGGTCGGCGCCGGGCGCCACGCGGGCTCACGCGAACTCGAGCATGCGTTCGAGCGCCCGCGCCGCGCCCTGCCGCACGTCCTCGGCGAGCACGATCTCGTGGCGGCGGTACAAGAGCGCATCGCGCGTGCCCTCGAGCGTGATCATCTTCATGTACTGGCAGAGTTTGCAGGCTCGGAAGAAGCGCTTCCCGGGAAGCTCGAGGAGCAAGCGGTCGGAGAGGCCGCACTCGGTCACGACGAGGAACTCGGTCGCCGTGCTCTCGCGCGCGTGGCGGATCATGCCGCTCGTGCTGAGCACCTGATCGGCGAGCGCCAGGACGTCGGCGCGGCACTCCGGATGAGCGAGGATCTCGACGTGCGGCAACCGCTCCTTCACGGCACGCAGCTGCTCGGGACGGATCTGATGATGCACGTAGCAGTTCCCGTCCCATGCGATCACGGTCTTGCCGGTCTCCTTCTGCACGTACGCGGCGAGATTCTGGTCGGGTACGAAGAGGATGTGATCGGTCGGAAGGGCGCGCGCGATCGTGACGGCGTTACTCGAGGTGCAGCACACGTCCGACGCGGCCTTCACGTCGGCGGTGGTGTTGACGTAGCACATCACCTGGAGGTCCGGGTACAGCACGCGCAGCTCCGCCTTCCGCTCCTCCAGTGCCTCGCCGGTGACGCTGTCGGCGAGGCTGCAGCCGGCGCGTAGGTCCGGCAGCAGCACCGTCTTCTCGGGGTTCAGGATCTTGGCGGTCTCGGCCATGAAGTGAACGCCGCAGAATACGATCGTGCCGGCGGAGACTTTGGTTGCCTCGCGCGCCAGCTCGAGCGAGTCGCCGATGAAGTCGGCGACGTGGAAGATCTCCGGCCGCTGATAATTGTGGGCGAGGACGACCGCGTCGCGCTCGCGCTTGAGCACGGTGATCTCGTCGATGAGCGCCGTCATCTCGCCGCACACCTCGAGCGTGTAGGTCGGATCGCCGAGGTGGCTGAGTTCATCGTGGAGCGCGTCGATCGTGGGGGGGACGGCGGTTACCATGATGCTTCTCTGATGCATATTGCGGTCGACGCGCACGCGCGTCAACGCGATCGTGCCGTCGACGGCGTCGTCCCACGCGTTCGCACCTTGACACTCCGAATCGTGATTGATAGGCAAATCAATCTGTTATCGAATTCCAGGCACGTAGCTCAGTGGGAGAGCGCTTCCTTGACACGGAAGAGGCCGGCGGTTCAATCCCGCCCGTGCCTATCAGGCCGGCTCCTTCGTCTCACCGCATGACGGACGATGGGATCCGAGTGGCTCTGCCGAGCGGCGGAGAAGTGTCCGTGCCGCGCGGTACCACGGCTGCCGACGCCTTGCGCGCGCTCGGGGAACGTCGCGCCGGTGAGGCGATCGCCGTCAAGGTCGGCGATCAGGTGTTCGACCTCTCGCGCGGACTCGTCGCCGATGCGACCCTCGCCCCCGTCTTTCCCGACTCGCCCGAGGGCATCGACGTGCTCCGACACTCGAGCGCGCATCTCCTCGCCCATGCGGTGAAGCGACTCTTTCCGGAGACGCAGGTGACGATCGGCCCGGTCATCGAGAGCGGCTTCTACTACGACTTCAAGCGCACCCAGCCGTTCACCCCCGAAGACCTCGAGCGCATCGAGGCGACCATGCGCGAGCTCGCGAGCGAGAACATCCCCGTGAGCCGTCGGGAGGTGCGGCGTGCGGAGGCGATCGCGCTCTTCCGGGAGATGGGTGAGCACTACAAGGTCGAGATCATCGAGGGCATCCCGGAGGATCACGTGTCGCTCTACACCCAGGGCGATTTCACCGACCTCTGCCGCGGACCGCACGTGCCGTCGACGGGGCGACTGCGCGCCTTCAAGCTGACGAGCGTCGCCGGGGCGTATTGGCGCGGCGACGAGCGCAACGAGATGCTGCAACGCATCTACGGCACCGCATTTCCCACGCCGAAGCAGTTGAAGGAGCATCTCGCGCTTCTCGAGGAGGCGAAGCGCCGCGATCATCGCCGCCTCGGACGCGAGCTCGACCTCTTCAGCTTCCATCCCGAAGCGCCCGCCAGTCCGTTTTTCCACCCGAAGGGCGCGATCGTGTACAACGCGCTCGTCGCCTATATCCGCGACCTCTATCGGGAGTTCGACTACGACGAGGTGCTGACCCCACAAATCCTCGACGTCGAGCTCTGGAAACGCTCCGGGCACTACGAGAACTACCGTGAGAACATGTACTTCACCGAGGCCGACGAGCGCCAGATGGCGGTGAAGCCGATGAACTGCCCGAGTCACTGTCTCCTCTATGCCGACGGCAAGCGCTCCTACCGTGACCTCCCGCTCCGCCTCGCCGACTTCGGGCGTCTGCATCGCTACGAGCGCTCCGGCGTCACCGCCGGGCTCACCCGCGTGCGCTCGTTCTCGCAAGACGACGCGCACATCTTCTGCGCACCCGAGCAGATCGACGCCGAGGTGACGAGCGTCGTCGAGATGATCTTCCGCACCTACGACCTCTTCGGTTTCTCCGAGCGCCGCATCTATCTCGGCACACGGCCGGAGCGTTCGATCGGCGACGCGGCGACGTGGGAGCGCGCCGAGCGCACCTTGCGCGAGGTCCTCGAGCGCCGCGGCATCGCCTTCGAGGTGCACCCCGGGGACGGCGCCTTCTACGGTCCGAAGATCGATTTTTGTATCCTCGATGCGATGCGCCGCGAGTGGCAGCTCGGCACCGTCCAGCTCGACTTCTCCCTGCCCGAGCGCTTCGACCTCCACTTCATCAATCGGGAAGGCAAGGAGGAGCGCCCGGTGATGATCCATCGCGCGCTCCTCGGGTCGATCGAGCGCTTCATGGCGATCCTGCTCGAGCACTGCGCGGGTGATTTTCCGCTCTGGCTCGCGCCGGTACAGGTGCGGCTCATCACCGTGACCGACCAACAGCAGGCCTACGCCCGGCAGGTGGTGGCGACGTTGCGGGCGTCCGGGTTGCGCGCGGAAGCGGATCTCCGCAACGAGAAGCTCGGCTACAAGATCCGCGAGGCCGAGCTGCAAAAGATACCGATCGTGCTGGTGATCGGCGACAAAGCGGTCGCGGCGCAGACGGTCGCGCCGCGCCGGCGGGGCGCGGGCGCACTGCCGGCGAGCGACGTAGCGAGCTTCATCGCCAGCATCGCGACGGAGGCGCGCCCGGGCGCGCCAGGAGGTGTCCCATAAGCGTCAAAGAAGCCCAGGTCCGCATCAATCACCAGATCCACTCGCGCGAGGTACGAGTGATCGACGCCGACGGCGGCCAGCTCGGTGTTCTACCGACCTCCGATGCGCTGCGCATCGCCGAGCAGAAGGAGCTCGATCTCGTCGAGATCGCGCCCACCGCGAGCCCACCTGTCTGTCGCATCATGGATTACGGGAAGTTCCGCTACGAAAAGAAGAAGAAGGCGCAGGAGTCCAAGAAGAAGCAGGTCTACGTCACCGTGAAGGAAGTGAAGATGGGCTCACGGACGAGCGTGCACGACGTGGACTTCAAGGTCGGTCATATCCGCAAGTTCCTCGACCGTAGCCAGCGTGTGAAGGTCTCGGTTTTCTTCCGCGGCCGCGAGATCACGCATCCCGAGATCGGTCGCGACCTCCTCCTCGGCGTATTTGAAAAGGTCAAGGATTTGAGCAATATGGAGGTCAGCCCGCGGCTCGAAGGCCGCAACATGTCGATGATGCTGCAGCCGCGCTGAGCGCCGCCGCGAGAGGATCCACACGCATGCCGAAGATGAAAACGCGCCGCGGAGCGGCCAAACGCTTCACCGTGACGGGGAGCGGCAAGGTGAAGCGAGGCAAGGCGTACAAGCGCCATCAGCTCTCGTGCAAGACGCGCAAGCAGAAGCGCAATCTGCGCCACGCGACGACCGTGGCCGAGGTCGACAGCCGGAACGTCCGCCGGTTGATCCCGTACTTGTGAGCGGGCGAGGGGAGCGAGAGCGATGCCACGGGTAAAGCGCGGCACCAAGACACGCCGCCGCCACAAGAAGGTTCTGAAGCTCGCGAAGGGCAACGTCGGTGGCCGGCGTCGTGGCTATCGGCAAGCGCGCGAGACGGTCGAGAAGGGACTCGTCTATGCGTACCGCGATCGCAAGGTCCGCAAGCGCGACTTCCGCAGCCTCTGGATCGTACGCATCAACGCCGCTGCGCGCCTGCACGGGCTGAGCTACAGCCGGCTGATGCAAGGTCTGAAAAAGGCCGGCGTCGACCTCGACCGCAAGGTTCTGGCCGATCTCGCCGTCCGCGACCCCGGCGCGTTCGGTGACCTGGCGCGCATCGCGGCCGCCTGACCGTGTCCCGACGCGCCGGCCGGCCGGCGCCCGTCACTCCCGACTGAGCGCATGAAGGCGACGCTCGACGCCCTCGGTGCGGAGATCGAGGACGCGCTCGCCGGCTGTCGATCCGACGAGGATCTCGAGCGCGTCCGTATCGCCTACCTCGGACGCAAGGGACGGCTCACCGAGGTCATGCGCGGAGTGGGCGCCCTCGCGCCCGAAGAGCGTCCCGCCGTCGGCGAGCTCGCGAACGCGCTCAAACGCCGCGTCGACGAGTGCATCACGGCGCTCCGTGAACGCTGGAAGGCCGACCGCAGGCAGCATGAGCTCGAACGCGAGCGCCTCGACGTGACGCTTCCGGGGCGCACCTGGCCCTACGGGCACGTGCACCCGCTCACCGCCGCTCTCGACGAGGCGGTGGCGATCTTCGTTAGCCTCGGGTTCTCGGTCTATGAAGGACCGCACATCGAGGACGAGTACCACAACTTCGAGGCCCTCAACATTCCGAGCGATCATCCCGCGCGCGACATGCACGACACCTTCTTCGTCGACCGCACCCACATTCTCCGCACCCACACCTCGCCGGTGCAGATCCGCGTGATGGAGAACCAGGAGCCGCCGATCGCCGCGATCGCGCCGGGTGCGGTCTTCCGCCACGACGACGACGTCACGCACTCGCCGATGTTCCATCAGGTCGAGGGCTTTCTCGTCGACCGATCGGTCACCTTCGGCGACTTGAAAGGTGTGCTGGCGCTCTTCGTGCAGCGCATGTTCGGCGACGACACCCGGCTGCGCTTTCGCCCGAGTTTCTTTCCTTTCACCGAGCCGAGTGCCGAGATCGACATCAGCTGCGTCATCTGCGGCGGCGCGCGCGCCGTGTACGGCGGCACGTGCCGTGTGTGCAAGGCGACCGGGTGGCTGGAGATCCTCGGCGCCGGTATGATCCATCCCGCGGTGTTCCGCGCCGTCGGCTACGATCCGGAGGCGGTGACCGGGTTTGCGTTCGGCGTCGGCATCGAGCGCGTCGCGATGCTGAAGTACGGCATCACCGACATCCGTCTGCTCTTCCAAAACGACCTGCGCTTCCTGCGTCAGTTCTGAGCGAGGGCACCGGCGGTGAAACTCACGCTCAACTGGCTGCGAGAGTTCGTCGAGCTCGTCCTGCCCCTCGACGAGCTCTGCGAGGCGCTCGTCATGGCCGGCCTCGAGGTCGAGGCCGTGGCGGAGCACCGGCCGATCTGGAGTGGCGTCGAGGTCGTCGAGATCGTGAGCGTCGCGGCGCACCCAAACGCCGATCGGCTGCGCCTCTGCGAGGTGCGACGCGCGCAGGGTCCGGTGGTGCGCGTCGTCTGCGGCGCGAGCAACATGCAGGCGGGCGACAAGGTCGCGCTCGCGGCGCCGGGCACCGACCTCCCCGGTGATCGCCGTATCGAGCGCGCGACGATTCGCGGTCAAGTCTCGGAGGGTATGCTGTGCGCGGCGCGAGAACTGGCGCTGCCCGACGACACGACGGATGGGATTCTGATCTTGCCGCCCGAGGCGCCGATCGGCCGGCGGCTCGTCGACTATCTCGGCGCCGAGGATACCGTCATCGATCTCGCGGTCACTCCCAATCGTGGCGACTGCCTGAGCGTTCTCGGCATCGCCCGCGAGATCGCGGCGCTCACCGGAGCGAAGCTTCAGGTGCCGGCGGCGGCGCTCCGTGAGGACGATCCTCCGACGACGTCCGCCGTGCGCGTTGCGATCGAGGCGCCCGACCTTTGTCCACGGTACGCCGTACGGGTGCTGCGCAGCGTGCGCGTCGCACCATCGCCGCTGTGGATGCGGACCCGCCTCGCGCTAGTCGGGCTCCATCCCGTCAGCAACGTCGTCGACGTGACCAACTACGTCATGCTCGAGCGCGGCCAGCCGTTGCATGCATTCGATCTCGCGCACGTGGTGGACGGTCGGATCAGCGCGCGGCGCGCCGGAAGCCGGCAGCCATTCGTCTCCCTCGACGGCGTCGAGCGCGAGCTCATCCCGGACGACCTCGTCATCGCCGACGGACGCGGCCCGGTGGCGCTCGCCGGCATCATGGGCGGCGCCGACTCCGAGATCCGCGCCGACACGACGGACGTCCTCCTCGAGTCGGCGTACTTCACCCCGGCCGGCATTCGGCGCACGGCGCGCCGACTGGGCCTTACCAGCGACTCCTCGTACCGTTTCGAGCGCGGCGTCGACCCGGCCGCGACCGTCGCCGCCCTCGACCGCGCCGCCGCGCTCATCGCCGGCACCGCGAGCGGCTCGATCGCGCGCGGCGCCATCGACAAGCAGGCGGGGCGGGGCGCGCGCCTGCCGACCATCCGCGTGCGCGTGGCGCGCGTCAACGCGCTCCTCGGTACCACGCTCACCGCCGCGGAGATCGAACGACCGCTCCGCGCCCTCGGCGCCACCGTTGCCGGCAGTGCACGCACGGCGTTGCGCGTCGTACCACCGAGCTATCGGCGTGATCTTCAGAGCGAGGTCGACATCATCGAGGAGGTGGCCAGGCTCTCGGGCTATGAGACGATCCCGGCCACCACGCCGGCGATCGTCGCCGGGGGACCCGGCTTCGGCCCGCACCGCGACCCCGAGGAGCGCATACGGCAGGCGCTACGCGCCTGCGGGCTCACGGAAACGATCGGCCTCGCGATGATCGGGGCCGAGGAGAATCGCATGTTCCCGGGTCTCCCGGACCTTCCGGGCGAGCCCGTGACCCTGCGCAACGCACCCTCGTCCGACGCCGCGGAGCTGCGCAGAAGTCTCGTCCCGGGCTTGCTACAAGCGCTCGACGTCAACCGACGTCAGGGGGAGCCGCTGGTGGCCGGCTACGCCATCGGACGGGTGTACGCGAGTGACGGCGAACGCTACCACGAAGGCAAAACGCTCGGCATCGTCCTCGCCGGCGCGTGGCCGTCCGTCGTGATCGGTGAGCCGGCGCGCCCCACGAGCTTCGCCGATTTGAAGGGCGCGTTGGCGCTCGCCTTCGATCGTCTCGCGCTTGCACCCGTGATGTGGGAGTCGCTGCAGAGCGAAGCGCCGTACCTCCACCCCGGCAAGGCGGCGCGCATCACGATCGGCGGCGTCCTCTGCGGAGTTGCCGGCGCCCTTCATCCCGACGTCAGCGCCGCGCGCGGTCTCGACGGCGACACCTGGGTCGCCGAACTTGACATGATCAGAGTCGTTCAGTACTGTCCGCGCCGCATTGTTTTTCGGCCACTTCCGCGTTTTCCCGCAGTTCTTCGGGACGTCGCCGTCGTGGTCGACAGCGGTTTCCAGGCGCAACGGATTCTCGACGCGATAAGCGAAGTCGCACCACCTCTCGTGGAGGAAGTGCGGGTGTTCGACCAATATGCCGGGGCCCCGATTCCAGAGGGCAAGAAGAGCATCGCCTACTCGATTTCCTATCGAGCATCTGATCGGACCCTCACGGACGAAGAGGTGAATACGTTGCATCAGGAGATCGTCGCGCACCTCACAGAGCGCTTACCCGTGGAGGTGCGCCGGTGAATGACGGAACGGGCGCGCCGGAGAAGGGCGCGACGATGACGAAGGCCGACATCGTCGAGCGAATCTACGAGAAGGTCGGCTTCTCCAAAAAAGAAGCATCGGAGGTCGTCGAATCGATCTTCGAGATCATCAAGGCACGTCTCGAGCACGGCGACAAGGTCAAGATCTCCGGCTTCGGCAACTTCGTCGTGAACCAAAAGCGTCCCCGCAAAGGTCGCAATCCCCAAACCGGCGAAGAGATCATCATCACCGGCCGCAAAGTCCTCACCTTCAAAGCCAGCCAGGTCC
Source organism: Binatia bacterium (assembly GCA_041476145.1). Lineage (GTDB taxonomy): Bacteria > Desulfobacterota > Binatia > UTPRO1 > UTPRO1 > DP-19. The sequence continues at coordinate 27,351 of JBGOSW010000019.1, read as the reverse complement.
TCAAGAAAACCATCAATCCATAAGCCCCCGTGCGCCCGGGCGCTGCGCGCCCGGTGCTCCATGGGCGTCGACGCGCGAAGTGAATTCGCGCGCCTCTCTCGCGCGGCTTCGCCGCGCATCCGGCCGGGCGGACACTTCGCCGAGGAATTCTTGGATGGGCGTCGTCGGCTGCGAAGCAGCCCGACGAGCGCGAGTTCGCAATGACCGCGGAGCAGGCGGTCGAGCGTGGTCCAGATGCAAGGCGCGAGGAAGTGAGCGCGGAGGCGTAGCGGGAGCTACGCCGCACAAGCGAACGACCGAGCAACGCAGCAGATGGGCCGCGATCGGCCACCTGCGGTGGTCGTTCGAACTATCTCTTGCCGCCCTTCGCGCGGGCGGACAATCGAACGATGCGGGCAGGGCGGGCGGCGCCGTTGGCGCGCGGGCGCTGCTCGTCCATGAGGCGGTCGTACTTCATGCGTAGGAGCGTGTCGCGCATGCAGTCGGGATCGATGCTGAGCGCGTCGCAGACGTTGTTGAAGGAGAAGGGCCAGTTCCAATCCCGCGTGCGGATCCAGCGCTCGGCCTGCCGCGACAGCATGCGGGGCCGCGCACGAGTGGTGCGAAAGTACTCTTGAAAGCAGCGGATCGCGTCCTCGAGGACCGCGAGCATGAGCGCCTTCTCCGGCGAAAAGTCGCTGTCGCGACGGGGGCCGTCGAAGAACTGTTGTGGGAGGATGACGTCGGGACCGAGCACGTCGCTCAGACTATCGCGCACCGAGAAGCGTCGCGCCTCGTTCCCCCCCTCGGCCAGCGACTCGAGTGACATGCCTCCGTCTGCCTGGCTCTTCATCATCACGACTCCTCTCGCGTCCGATCGGACGGCTGCGCTCACCCGAATGCCGGGGCGCTTTCCGACGGAGCAAGGCCCAGGCCACGTGCGCCGGCGCGGGCAATTGTCGTGACGATCGTGGTTTCGTCGCCATGATCGGAGCACACAGCATTCTGCAACGGTACAAACTTGACACCCGACGACGCATTCCGACGGGAAACGTGACGCGTCGAGTGTCAGGATGTGCCCGTGCCCGGCCCGAGCTCGTACCGCGGCGCCCGGGTCAAGTTCCTGACCGCGGGGCTCTGTGATTTGCGATGGGTGCGGGTCGCGTGGTACCCATCGGGCGCGTCGAGTGCGTCGTTTGCGGGGCGTGGCGCAGCCTGGTAGCGCACACGCTTGGGGTGCGTGTGGTCGCCGGTTCAAATCCGGCCGCCCCGACTCATCGCGCCGACGCGTCGCGGGACGGCGGCGCTCTTCACGGTGGCCGTTGCCTCCGCGCGGAGCGCCGCCCGCAGATTCACGTTGTCAATCGAGGCGGCTTGGCGTAGCGTACCGGCGGTTTCGCGGCGGGATGATGGAGGAGGTGAGGGGAGGAGCGGAGCGGTTCCGACGGCAGGGGCGTGGCCCCATGGGTCCGTCCTCGCCAGCGCTCCCGCAGCCACCCGCATGATCATCCTCGTCTGTAACGACGACGGTATCCGCTCGGAAGGCATCCGGGCGCTGGCGGAGGCCGTCGAGTCGCTCGGCGACGTCTACGTGGTCGCCCCGGACCGCGAGCAGAGCGCGGTCAGCCATTCGTTGACGCTCCACCGTCCGCTCAGAGTCGAGGAGATCGCGCCGCGACAGTTCGCGGTCGACGGTACGCCGACCGACTGCGTGAACCTCGCCGTGTCGGGCATCTTGCCGGTGCGCCCGGGTCTCGTCCTCTCCGGCATCAACAAGGGCGCCAACCTCGGCGACGACATCACCTACTCGGGGACGGTCTCCGCGGCGATGGAGGGCACGCTCCTCGGCATCCCGTCCGTTGCACTCTCGCTCGTCGGGCGCGACGCGTTCGACTTCAGCGCGGCGGCGAGCTTCGCCGCGCGGCTGGCGGCGCAAGTGATCGCCCACCCTTTTCCCGTCGACACCCTCCTCAACGTCAACGTGCCGGGGATCGCGCGCGAGCGCATGCGCGGATACCGCATCACACGCCAAGGCAAGCGCCGCTATGGCGAGGCGCTGGTCGAGAAGACCGATCCCCGTGGCAAGAAGTACTACTGGATCGGCGGCGACGAGCTCGATTTCGTCGACGAGCCCGGCACCGACTTCGCGGCCGTCCAGGACGGCGCCATCTCGATCACGCCCATCCATCTCGATCTCACCCACTATCCGTCGTTCGAGGCACTCGGGCGCCTCGCGCTCGAGTGGCCATGAACTACGAGCGGGCGCGCGCCCGCATGATCGAGGAGCAGCTCGTCGGACGCGGCATCGCCGACCCGCGGGTCCTCGCGGCGATGGCGCGTGTCGAGCGGCACCGCTTCGTGGAGGAGGCCCTCGAGGCGCGCGCGTACGACGACAAACCGCTCCCGATCGGCGCCCGCCAGACGATCTCGCAGCCGTTCATGGTCGGGCTCATGACCGAGGCGCTGGGCTTGCGTGGCACGGAGCGCGTCCTCGAGATCGGCACCGGGTGCGGCTACCAGACGGCGGTGCTCGCCGAGTTGGTCGCCAACGTCTTCTCCATCGAGCGGATCTCGACCTTGGCGACGGCCGCACGGCAGCTCCTCGACCGTCTCGGCTACTACAACGTCGCGATCCGCGTCGGCGACGGCACCCTCGGCTGGAGCGACGAGGCGCCGTTCGACGCGATCGTCGTGACCGCCGGCACGCCGCAGGTGCCACGGCCGCTCATCACCCAGCTCGCCGACGGCGGCCGGCTCGTTTTCCCCATCGGCGAGGAAGAATTGCAAACGCTCGTCCGAATACGTAAGGAAGGGTCACGCCTGCGCGAGGAGTACTTCGGCGACTGCCGATTCGTGAAGCTCGTCGGGCGCTATGGATGGGAGCGGTGATCCGTGTGCGCGGTGCGCAGGACGTCGAGCGCACCGCGAGGTGGACCGCAGGCGCCGCGGGGCGGCGCGGAGGGTGTGGGGGTGGAGCGGATGCGGTGGAACGCGTCGGGCCGAGCGCGACGATCGCGCACGCGCACGACATGGACGGCGATGGTACTGATCGTCGCGGCCGGATGCAGCGCGGCGATCCACGAGCCGAAGGTCTCGGGGTCCGGCATCGTGCACGAGGTGCGTCCGGGCGAGAACCTCTACCGGATCGGCAAGGCGTACGGAATCTCACACCGTGAGCTCGCGCGGGTCAACAATCTCGCCGATCCCGACCGCGTCGAGGTCGGGCAACGGCTCTTCATCCCGGGCGGGAAACGAGTGCTGCCGGTGAACCTCATCACGCCGAAGCGCGCCGTCGTGGATGCGCCGGAGCTGCGCGACTTTCCGCGCGGCGAGGGCGTATTCATCTGGCCGCTCGCGAGCGGTACGCTCACGTCCTCGTTCGGTCCGCGCGGCCAGAGTTTCCACGACGGCATCGACATCGGCGCGCCTCCCGGCACGCCGGTGCACGCCGCGCGCGAAGGGAACGTCATCTACAGCGACACGTTGCGTGGCTACGGCAACGTCGTCATCGTCGAGCATGGCGGCGGCTACGCGACCGTGTACGCCCACAACGAGGAGAACTTGGTGCAGGCGGGGGACCGGGTGCACCAGGGTGACACGGTCGCCCGCCTCGGACGGACGGGGCGCACGTCAGGGCCGAACCTCCACTTCGAAGTCCGCAAGGACAACATCGCCCGCAATCCGATCTTCTTCCTGCCCGGCCAGACGGCCGCGCGACAGACCGCGCAGCGCGCGAAGGACGACGCCACATGACACTCGATGAGTTGAAGACCTACATCCGCGACATTCGCGATTTCCCCAAGCGCGGCATCGTCTTCAAGGACATCACGCCGCTCCTCGCCGCCGGCCCGGCGTTCCAGGAGGCGGTCGATCGCATCGCCGACCGCTATCGGGGACGCGTCGACATGGTCCTCGGCATCGAGTCGCGTGGGTTCATCATCGGCGCGGCGGTCGCCTACCGTCTCGGCCTCGGTCTCGCGCTCGTCCGTAAGCCCGGCAAGTTGCCGTCCGAGCGCTACGCCGCCCGCTACGAACTCGAGTATGGGTCCGATACCCTCGAGATCCATCGCGACGCCTTCGGCGACCACAGCCGGGTCCTGATCGTCGACGATCTGCTCGCGACCGGCGGCACCGCCTCGGCGGCGATCGAACTCGTGCGCCGGCTCGACGGCGAGGTCGTCGGCTGCGCGTTCATCATCGAGCTGGCGTTCCTGGAGGGCCGGGCGCGTCTCGCCGCGCCCGACGTATTCGCGCTCCTCTCGTACGCGAGCGAATAGGGCGGCGGCCGGGGCGATGGTGATGCTCCCCGGCTCGACGCTTTTCCTCGCGGTGTGCGCCCAGCGGGACCTCTGGCCGAGCGGGGCGTGGCCGATCGTCGACGCCGAGGCGGCGCGCACCGTCACCGAGCTGTTTGCGCTCGCCGCCGTGCTTGGCATCCGCGAAGGCGGCGTCTGCTGCCGGCACGCACGTGCCACCGTGGCACGGCCGTCGGATGTCTTCGCGCCACCACATTGCCTCGCCGGTACCGCCGGCGTGGCGAGCGCTCCGGGCTGCATCCCGGCGTCTCCCGTCGTCGTCGGCGAGCCCGGAGCCGCGCCTGCGCCTGCGCTCGACCGCGCGCACGCCTACTACGTCGCGAGTGGATGCGCTGCAGCGGTCGATGCCGATCCGGTCGGGGGCCTCGTCTTCGATCATCTCACGGCCGGCGTCCGCGACGCCGTGGTCTTCGGCGCCGGCGTCGAGCACGCGATCGCGCGCGCCGTCGACGCACTGCTGCGCCGCCACGTGCGCACGCACGTCGTCCTCGACGCAGCGGCGCCCGCCGACGCGGCCGAGGCGCAACGGGTGATCGCGCAGTGGAAACGGCGCGGAGTCGACGGCGCGACGGCGGCGACCATCGCGCGCCTCCTCGAGCATGGCGCCGGGCCGTGACGTCGGTCTGCGGCGCAGGGTTCGGTTCGACGCCGCGACGTTCGCCACGGGTGACAGCTGCAAATTGACACGTCTTATTCACCTTCCTATGCTCCGCGCGTGCCGGCCAATCCGAGCTTCAAAGCAATGATGAACGAGGTGGTCGAGTTCGGGAGCTGCTGCGAATGCGGCTCGTGCGTTCTCGTCTGCCCGCACAACGTCATCGACTACATCGACGGCAAGCCCAAGCAGGTCGCCAAGGCGAGCGCTGCGCACGACTACTGCGGGATCAGCGAGGGCATCGGCTGCGACGTCTGCGCGCAGGTGTGCCCGCGGTTGAACCCGCGCGAGTTCGAGCTCGCCGACCTCCTCTACGGCGCCGACCAACCCTTCAAGGGCGCCTTCGGGGTCTACCGTCGCGTCGTCGTCGCGCGCTGCACCGACCGCGACGTGCTCGGCCGCGCGCAGGATGGCGGCGTGGTGACCGCGATGCTGCGATGGGCGCTCGAGCGCGGCATCATCGACGGCGCCGCGGTCTCGGTCGCCGATCCGGCGCGGCCGGCGCAGCCGATGCCGAAAATGCTGACGACCGTCGACGAGCTCCTGACCAGCGCCGGGTCCTGGTACACCTACTGTCCGAACAATCTCGCGCTCGCCGACGCCGAGCGCCTCGGTCTCGAGCGCGTCGCGTTCGTCGGTGTGCCCTGCCAGATCACGCCGGTCCGCAAGATGCAGCTCATCGACGCCTCCTACCTCGACAACGGCCGCAAGAAGGAGAAGCACATCGAGCGCCAGACGAAGTTCTTGAAGGGGTATGGCGCACGCGTCGCGCTCAACATCGGGCTGCTGTGCACGGAGGTGTTCACCTACGACGGCTTGATGGTCGAGAAGATCGAGCGTGAGATGGGCATTCCGCTCTCCGACATCAAGAAGTTCAACGTCAAGGGCAAAGTGCTCATCTACAAGCACGACGGCAGCATGGTGGAAATGAAGCTCAAGGCGGCGCAGGAATACGCGCGCCCGGAATGCCACCATTGCGGGGATTTCTCAGCCGAGCTCGCCGACATCTCGTGCGGCGGTGTCGGCGCCATGGACTGGACGATCACGATCCTCCGCACGCCGCACGGCGAAGAGCTCTTCAATCGCATGGTCGCCGAAGGGCTCTTCGAAGTGCGACCGATCGAGGAGTTCGAGAACTCGATGAAGGTGCTGCTGCGACTCACGAACAAGCAGCATCTCCGCGTCCCGGTTCCGCCCGGACAAGACGCATCGCGCGTCCGCGCCGTCTGATCGCGAGCGGTTCTCCGCGCCCCCGAATACACGAAGGCCCGCGGAAGCGACGTACGCTCCCGCGGGCCCAACGTTGGAACGGCCGCCCCGCCGGCGCCGAGCCCCGTACGCTAGGGGGTCTCGGTAGGCGTCGGATCCGGCGTCGCAGTCTCGGTCGGTGTCTCGACCGGCGTCGGCGTTTCGGTCTCCGTGGCCGTAGGGGTTGCGGTCGGGGTGACCGTGACCGTGGGCGTGGCCGTCGGGGTGACCGTGACCGTGGGGGTCGCGGTCGGCGTGACGGTGATCGTGGGGGTCGCGGTCGGGGTGACCGTGACCGTGGGGGTCGCCGTCGGGGTGACCGTGACCGTGGGGGTCGCGGTCGGGGTGACCGTGACCGTGGGGGTCGCCGTCGGTGTGACGGTGACCGTGGGCGTGGCCGTCGGGGTGACGGTGACCGTGGGGGTCGCCGTCGGTGTGACGGTGGCCGTGGGGAGCGCCGTCGGGGTGACCGTGACTGTGGGGGTCGCCGTCGATGTGACGGTGGCCGTCGGGGTCGGCGTCGCCGTAACGGTGGCCGTCGGAGTCGGTGTCGCCGTAACGGTGGCCGTCGGAGTCGGTGTCGGCGTGACGGTGGCTGTCGGAGTCGGTGTCGGCGTGACGGTGGCCGTGGCGGTCGCGGTGACCGTGGGAGTCGGCGTGACGGTCACCGTCGGCGTGGGCGTGGGCGCCGCCGGCGGCACGACCAAGAGGTTGAACGCGCCGCTCGCGCCGTTGAAGCCGTCGACGACGATGAAGTACGTGTTGCCGGCCACCACCGTCGGCGTGATGACCGAGCCATCGTTCGGACCACTGGACGTCGCACAGCTCACCGTGTCGTCGGCGCACGCCAGCTGCGCACCCACAAGGCAAATCTTGTCACGGATGTAGAGGACCGTGTCGAAGGTGGTGGCGACGCCGCACGTCTGTATGGTGGCGATACCGGAGAAGGCCGGTGTCCACTGGTAGACCTGCTCGGGGGCATTGTCGACCAGGGCACAGGTGCCGGTTAGCGTGCTCGGCCCGCTGGTGGTGCCGGCGAAGGTCCCACCCGCTGCCGGGATGACGATCGAATTCAAGCACGCATTCGGCGTCGCCGTCACTGTCGGGACGGGGACCGTGGTCGCCGTCGCCGTCGTTGTCGGTGTCGCCGTCACCGTCGGTGTCGGTGTCGGCGTCGCCGTCGTTGTCGGTGTCGCCGTCACCGTCGGCGTGACGGTGGCCGTGGGGGTCGGCGTCGGCGTGACGGTGGCCGTGGGGGTCGGCGTCGGCGTGACGGTGGCCGTGGCGGTCGGCGTCGGCGTGACGGTGGCCGTGGCGGTCGGTGTCGGCGTGACGGTGGCCGTGGCGGTGGCGGTAACCGTGGGAGTCGGCGTGACCGTCACCGTCGGTGTGGGCGTGGGTACTGCCGGCGGCGCGATCGAGAGGCTGAACGCGCCGCTCGCGCCGTTGAAGCCGTCGACGACGATGAAGTACGTGTTGCCGGCCACCACCGTCGGCGTGACGACCGAGCCGTCGTTCGGACCACTGGACGTCGCACAGCTCAGCGTGTCGTCGGCGCACGCCACCTGCGTACCCGAACCGCAGTTCTTGTCGCGGATGTAGAGGACCGTGTCGAACGTGGTGGCCACGCCGCACGTCTGGATGGTGGCGACACCGGAGACGACCGGTGTCCACTGGTAGACCTGCTCGGGTGCATTGTCGATCAGGGCGCAGGTGCCGCTCTGCGTGCTCGGGCCGCTGGTGGTGCCGTTGAAGGTTCCACCCGCTGCCGGCACGACGGTCGGATTGAAGCACGCATTCGGCGTCGCCGTCACTGTCGGAATGGGGGTCGTGGTCGCCGTAGGCGTCACGGTCGGCGTGACGGTGGCCGTGGGGGTCAGCGTCGGCGTCGCCGTGAGCGTCGCCGTCGGTGTGGGCGTGGGTACCGCCGGCGGCGCGATCGAGAGGCTGAACGCGCCGCTCGCGCCGTTGAAGCCGTCGACGACGATGAAGTACGTGTTGCCGGCCACCACCGTCGGCGTGACGACCGAGCCATCGTTCGGACCACTGGCCGTCGCACAGCTCAGGGTGTCGTCGGCGCATGTCACCTGCGCACCCGAACCGCAGTTCTTGTCGCGGATGTAGAGGACCGTGTCGAACGTGGTCGCCACGCCGCACGTCTGGATAGTGGCGACACCGGAGACCGTCGGTGTCCACTGGTAGACCTGCTCGGGTGCATTGTCGATCAGGGCGCAGGTGCCGCTCTGCGTGCTCGGGCCGCTGGTGGTGCCGCTGAAGGTCCCACCCGCTGCCGGCACGACGGTCGGATTGAAGCACGCATTCGGCGTCGCCGTCACCGTCGGAGTGGGGGTCGTGGTCGCCGAGGGCGTCGGTGTGGGTGTAGGTATCGTCGGCGGTACGACCAAGAGGTCGAACGCGCCGCTCGCGCCGTTGAAGCCGTCGACGACGATGAAGTAGGTGTTGCCGGCCACCACCGTCGGCGTGATGACCGAACCCGCGTTCGGACCACTGGCCGTCGCACAGCTCACCGTGTCGTCGGCGCACGCCAGCTCCGTACCCAAACCGCAGTTCTTGTCGCGCAGATAGAGGACGGTGTCGAAGGTGGTCGCCAGGCCGCACGTCTGGATGGTGGCGACACCGGAGATCGCCGGTGTCCACTGGAAGACCTGCTCGGGCGCACCGTCGATCAGGGTGCAGCTGCCGCTCTGCGTGCTCGCCCCGGTGGTGATGCCGCTGAAGGTCCCGCCCGCTGCCGGGATGACGGTCGGAATCGAGCACGGATCCGGCGGTGTCACGGTCGGAGTCGGGGTCGGCGTTGCCGTCGGAGTCGGCGTCGGCGTGCGGGTTGGACCGACGATCCCCGGTGGCTGCAAGACGTAGGTCAGGAATGCGTTGATCGTCCCTCCCAAACCTGGAACGGACGCGGAGAGGATCTCCGATTGCCCTACCAAGGCGAGCGGATAGACGAGGCAGGCGCGGGCTATGCCCACCTGATTCCCGATGTGCACGCCGGTCGACGCCTCGAAGGCCGAGGTGTCGCAGAGGGGCGGCTGACCCGTCGACCCGTTGCTTATGGTGATGAGGGGATCCGCGGGGGTGAAGCCGAATCCCACCAAAATACCGTCGGGAACGGCGACGCCTGATCCGTCGGCGACCGTTGCGCTCACCATGGCGGTTGCCGTGCCGTCGCCATTGTCCTCCACGGCGTTCAAGACGCCGAGGTGGATGAACGCCGGCACTCCCGGCGACGGTACTGGGGTGGTCGTCGGACGCGCCGTGGGCGTCCCGGGGAAGGGCGTCAGGAAATCGGCCGGCGCCCTCTTGAACGGGTTGATCATGAACGGTTGATCGGTGAGGTTGCCGTTCTGCCGCAGGTCGGCGGCCGACACGAAGCCAAAGAACTGGAAGTCCGTCGACTGTCCCGCGCGTGCTCCTTCGGGCGCGCGCGTGTACTGGATCAGACTATGCTTTGGCACGACATACTGGAAAATTTGGTTTCCAGTAGAGCCGGTGGTCAGAAGGTCCGCGGACGACTCGAAGGTCACTCGTCGTCCCCTCGGCGCGAGAGAAGGGCGTTGGCTCGGAGCCATTCCGTTCGTCACTTGCACGATCGCCGTCGGTTTCTTGGACCCGACCTTTGCCAAGAAGATCTGGCTCATGAGACCGCTCGGCCCCATCTGATCCCATTCGAAAGCCATGCCCTTTCCGCTCGTGGTGATCGACGGAAGGCGCGCGTCGGTAACCCCGCGCGTCACCTGCGACAGGATCCCTCTCACCCAGACGTATATCTGTTGCGTTCCCGGATGCGCGCCGCCCCCCAACAGATCGCCACGTGATTCGAAGACGACCACCCTACCGTTCGAGTTGACGACAGGATGTGTGCCGCCGCCGACACTGACACGCACGAGCGAGGTATTGGGACGGCCCTGCGGTGCCGGGCAGGGCACCTGCTGGCACTGCGTACCGAGCTGGGTCAGATCGACCAGGTAGACCTCCGGGACGGTCCCCATCGTCCCGCCTCCGAGAAGGTCTGTCGACGACTCGAAAACGAGCGATTCACCACGACTGCTCACATTCGGGTTTTGGCAATCGCCGGGCCCGTTCGTCACCTGGTGGATCAGCCGCGTATCGGTCGAGTACACGAACACCTGGCGACCCGTCGTCGGCGAGGCATATGCATCACAGACGTTCAGCGGATCTGCGCACAAATCGCCATCCGCCTCGAACGCTATTTTGAAGGGCTGGAACTCGAGGTTGCGGGACATCGACGGATAGCGCGCGTTGTGGGCGCCGAAGGTGATCTGGTCGATCCCGGGTTGTCCTGCGAAATCACGCATGACCAAGTCGAACATGAAGATCTGCCACCCGGTACTGCCGTTTCCGAGGGCATCGCCGTTCGATTCGAACACCCACTCGCTGGGTATCTGTGTGATGAATTTGCCGACCTCACCTGCGTTCATGCTCGTCACCTGGACGATCGGCGGGGTGAACTTGTGTAACGCGAAGCTCGCCGTGACGCTCACCATCACGATTGCCAGCGCCAGTGCGAACAATAGGGCGTTGTGCGCTCGGTTTCTCATACGGTGTCCCCCCTGGATGTACATGGCGCCCTATTTCGCTGTCTGAATGATGTCGATGTCGCCGCGATTGCCGCGTCCGAAGACGACGTCGGTCTTCCCGTCCCCGTCGACGTCTTCGCAAGCCACGGTGCGCGGGGCACTGCCGACCGGGATGACCCTTTCGTGGCGATTCCAGGTGCCATCGCCGTTTCCGAAGAGGATGAGGATGTCGGCGGTTCGCGTGCTCGCTACGGCGACGTCGGTGTTCCCGTCGCCGTTGAAGTCCCCCGTACAGAGATCCCTGGGATTCTTTCGACCGCGCCGGTGAACCGTTCCCTGCGTGAAGTTTCCCGCTCCGTCGTTCAAGAACATCACGAGGGTGCCCATGTTCGGGAGCCCCTGGGAATTGATCACCAAGAGATCGGGCGCATCGTCATGGTTGACGTCGGCGACCGCGACCGCCCACGGATCCGTTCCACCGCTGCTCTTGTCGGTTCTGCTGTACACTCCGACCGCGCTCGATCGGTACAGTGTGAGGCTGCCCGTCGGCCCCGGCGTCTGCGTCGCGGTAGGCTTCGGCGTCGACGTCGGTCCCGGAGTTTGGCCGGCGCCCGCCTCGGTCGCCGTCGGTGTCGGAGTCGGTACCGGCGTCGCATCCGACGCCGGCGGGACGCCACCGTTGTTGACGGTAATGATGTCGGGAATCGTGTCGTTGTTGATGTCGGCGAGCACCATCTGTATCGGCATGCCGCCCGTCTTCAGGCTGCCGACGTTCACGAACCCGCCTTCCGTCAGATGGGCGAGATCCTGGATCAGGAACAACCCGATGTTCGAGGTCCCCTGGAAGCTGACGACGACGTCGAGCTTGCCGTCGCCGTCCAGATCGACGAGACCGACGCCGCTCGGCACCCGTCCGATTGGCGTCAAGCTGACAGGTCCGACGGTTTGGAACTGACGGTTTCCTTGATTGAGGAAGAAGGTGAGGTCGTTGGTCCCTTCGTTCGCGACGACGAGATCGGGCCCGAACGCGCCATCGAGATCCCCGATCGCGAGTGCGTGCGACTTGACGCCGCCGGTCGGCAGCGTCAGGTGGGACGTCACCGCCATCGTCGCGTCGCGGAAGAGCACGACGATACGGTTGTCGCGGCGACTCACGCCTACGAAGTCGAGCACGCCGTCGCCATCCAGGTCCGTCACGGCGAGGGTCTTCAGCTGCCGTCCGATGTAGGTGTCGTCCACCGGCGGCGACTGAAGGAAGCTGCCGGTTCCGGTTCCGAAGTACGGGTTGCAGCTGGTTGCCGGTGCCGACCGGCAGACGACGACGTCCTGGTGACTGTCATCGTTGACGTCGACGATCGTCGCGGCCGCGCCCTTGGCGCTGCCGGTGCTACCGCCGTCCATGGCCGGTACGCCTGGCGCGAACTGACCGCCGGGTTGCCCGGTGTAGAGCATCGTCGTGCTCTTGCTACCGGAACCGAACGACCCCAGCAGATCGAGCCATCCATCTTCATTGAAATCGGCGGCCGACAGTGCCTGCAGGCCGTGCGCGGTTGGGATCGTCGTCGTGCTCGGCATCGCGCCGCTTCCATCGTTGAAGAGAAGCGCAATCCCGCTCCCTCCGTGTCCGGATGTTCCCATGGCGAGATCCATCGCGCCGTTGCGATCGAAATCGGCCGCGAGGAGCTGACCCTTCACCGTCGCGTTGATGGGAATCGCCGTGTTGGTGAAAGTACCGGTGCCATCGTTACGCAGCAGCGTGAGACCACGTGCGCCGGCCTGGTGGAGCACGCCGACGATGTCCAGCACGCCGTCGCCGTCGAAGTCACCGATCACGGCAGGCATCTTGGTGGCGGTCTTCCCGAGCATGCGGACCGCGCTGAACTGCCCGTTGCCGTTTCCCGACAACAGCCACAGCCGCCCCGGAGCGCCGACGACGACCAGATCCTGATTCCCGTCCCCGTCGAAGTCGCCCGCGGCGATCGAGACGAGCGTCGAGCCGATCTGCGGCACGCAACCCTTGCAACCTGTCGCACCGAGGATGTCGCACATCTCACCGGGCTCGAGGATGCCGTTGCCGCAGGTCGCGATGCCGGGCGACGGGACGTCGTACCCGCCGCTCGTGTTGCCGGAGAGAATCTGCAATCCGACGCCGTGGCGACCGTGAGTCGCCACGACGGCATCGGGGACGCCGTCATTGTTCATGTCGGCGAGGAGGACGGTGGTCGGCGGATCTTGGACGAGTGCGAGTGGAACCGTCTCCATCGTCGCTCCGTCGGCGATGTCGGCCTTCTCCAGGGTCCTCGTCTCGTTGTTGACCCGGACGATGTCCGTGGCAGGGGTGTTGTCGTCGAACGCTTCCGTGCGTGGAACTCCGCTGCCCAACGACTGTACGACCGTGTCGTCCGGGAGGAGATCCTCGGAGAAGGGTGTGAACTCCAATCCGCCGAGTCCCCGCAAAACCATGACGCTGTTGAAATCGGCGAGTCCAAGAGCCATGTCGAGGATGCCGTCGCCGTCGAAATCGGCAAAGTCCATCGACTGCGCGGTCTGCGGTAGCAACAGTGTCTTGGCGAGCGTGAAGGAGCCCGATGCGGATCCGAGATAGATCGTCACGGTTCCGTCTCGCGAGAGGATCGCGAGATCCTCGATGCCGTCGTTGTCGAGGTCGGCGGCCGACATCGTATGCGGGCTCGGCAGCGAAGGTACGCTGGTCGAAGACAGCGTGAAGATGCCGTGGCCGTCGCCGATGTAGAAGATCAGCGCGCGTGAACCGTTCCCGCCACCCGCGACCGCGATGTCGAGTTTGTTGTCGAGATTGAAATCACCGATGGCGGCGTAGACCGGCGTCTGCATCGGAAGGACGGTCGTGGTCGAACGAGGAAAAGCGCCCGTCCCGTCCCCAAAGCGAATCGACATGATCCTTTGGCCGGTGCTGATCACGACGAAATCCATGTTGCCGTCGTGGTCGAGGTCGGCCGCCTGGATGGAGTTGGGCAGCTTGGCGACCGCGAAGGTCACGGTCTTCTGAAATCCTCCCGTCGCCTTCTGCAGGTAGATGACGGCGATGCCGGCGTCACGATCGATGGCGGCGACGTCCGGGAGCCCATCGTTGTTGAAATCGGCGCAGACGGCGCCACGAGGACGCGCCGTCGCGGCAATGCTCGTGAAGAAAGCCAAGTGGTTACTGTCGACGTTCCGCAGAATCGTCAGATCCTGCGAACCTTGATCGGCGACGATCACGTCCGGGAGGCCGTCGCCGGTACAGTCCCCGGCGTGCAGGCCCTGGGGAATGTCGTTGACGGGAAGCAAGTACTTGCCGATGGGGTAGGTCGCGAAAGACGTAGCGGGTAGGCGGACGCCGACGACGAGGAGGAGGGCGGTGATGACGCGCGTCGCTCTGGGTCGCCAGCGGCGGGCAGCCTGCGCCGGCCTATCGACGTAGGCGCGCGGCGACGCGGTCGGAGCACGTTTCATCGCCGGACGCGTCCGACGCGCCGCTTGATCCGGCAAGTGTTCGAGAGACATGGACGATTGGGCGGACGTACGGTTCACGGTGTCGTCGGACAGCAGCCACAGCGGGCACGGCAGCCAGCGGGCGGCATCATGGAGCGCCAAGATGCAGGTTCAGCAACACGCGTGCCACCGCCCGAAGTAATTTCATGAGGTTATCGGCACCTCTAGGGCGCTCAGGGGGTCTCACTCCTGCACGGTTTGCACGGATGCAACGCCGGTTGCTTCTTCGGGCAGTGGCGCGCGGCGTCGGGTAGAGGAGACGCCCGATCCGCCTTGCCGACAGTGGAAATTCTCCCACGCGAACCTCGCGATCGGCACCGTCAGGAGCCTCCCGCAGGCGATCGTGTCGACGAATGGATCGACGTCACGTTCGATTGCGCCGCGTGCCGCCCCGACGGCGGGGGAAACAAGTCGCGGAGCATCGAGACGGTCATCGTTGCGTGGGAGTTGGTGATGCGGGAATGCGACAGCGTGCGGTGATGCACCGACATCCGTACCACGCCGGCCATTCGGACGATGCACCGGGCGCGACGGCGAACCGGAGCGGGCGCTTGCGCACCGCCAAGGCGGGTGCTGCGGAGACGGCAGATCCGCAGCGTGCGCCTCCGGATCGCCGGGAGACTCACGTCTCCCGGCGGCACCGGATCAGGGTCGATGCATGCGTCGAGGCTTCGGGCGAACTACTGGGCGACCTTGAGCTCGACGCGGCGATTCTGCGCGCGCCCGTCGTCGGTATCGTTACTGGCGACCGGTTGCGTCTCGCCGAGTCCGCGGACGGAGAGCCGCGAGTCCGGAACCCCTTCCTTGGCCAGGAACTGCTTCACCGAGGTCGCACGCTGCAGCGAGAGTTTCAGATTGTACTGATCGCTCCCGACCGAATCGGTATGACCCTCGACCGAGACCTGCACGTTGGGATTGTCTTTGAGGATGGTCGCCGCTTCACGGAGGATCCCGGCGGCGTCGGCGCGGATGTTCGCCTTGTTGAAATCGAAGTTGACGCCGCGAAGCACGATCTTCTTCTGTACCGGCGGCGGCGCGAGAGGAGGCGGAGGAGGTGGCGCTTGTGCGACCACGGCCTCTCGATCCAACAGGCAGTGTCCGATGATCGCGCCGACGATCGCGCCGCCGACGGCGCCACTTGCGGCCGCGACTCCTTTGTCCTCGTTGTCATTGCCGACGTTGAACGCGCCCGAGTTGTTGGCGCCCGCCCCAGCGGCGATGCCGCCGCCGATCGCGCCGACACCGGCACCCTCGAGGGCGCCCATTCCCCATGGCTTCTGCATGCAGGTGCAGCCGACCGCGAACGCCACCAGCAACACCGACGTCACCGCGAAGCGCAGTCCGACTTTCATCAGCCACCTCCTTGAATTGGCGATCCAGCGTCGTGGATCGGTATTCCACGAGCAGACCAGCCCGCGCCCATCTCGAAGCTCGCCTTCCGTAACGGAGTTGGCGCGTCGATGTCAAGCAAACACGGCACGATCGGGACACGGCGGGCGCAATCCGCGCCGGAACGGCACACCCGGCGCGACCCGTGGGACGTCGGCAGCGCGCGCGCTGGCGCGCGACACGCGCCGCCGTCGCCCGGGCGCCGTCGCGTCGTGTGCCGCGCACGATGCGCGCGACGACGCCGGCGTCGGCGCGAACTTTTTTCCAGCGCGCGATTTTTTTCTTGCGTTCAGCATCCGCAGAGAGTACTCAGGGCGCTCACCGGAAAAACCGCAGCAGAACATTTTTCGCAACAAAACAATATCGATGTCCTACAGCGATCTGCTCGCCGTGACCGTCGCACAGGACGGCCGCGACGGGAGAGCCGCGTGCGCTGTGCACGGTGCGAGGGACGAACGCCGCAAGTCGGCGTCCTACGGCGCGCGCGAAGCTATCCCCAGGGTGTGGACAACTTCGGAAGTGACGTCGGCGTGGATTGTGCGGATGGGGCGGTGCGGGGAGGAAGGGGGGGCCGCGGGGACGAGTAGGCGAGGGAGGGTTTGGGGCGATGAGTACATTGTGGGAGCAGACGCTGGCCGAGCTCCAGCTCGTGGTGCCGAGCCAAGAGTTCAGCGCGTGGATCTCCTGTCTTCGGACGGCCGGCGATGCCGACGAAACGTTGACGGTCGAGGCTCCGAGCGCGTTCCATCGCAGCTGGGTGCAGCGCCACTTTCTCGAGCGTATTCGAACGACGGTGGAGAACGTCGCCGGACGCGCAGTGCCCGTCGTCCTCGCGGTGGGGACTTCCGCGGCAGCGGCGGCGCGCAACGAGTCGCCGGGCACCACGGCCAACGCCTGCGCCCCGGCGTCGGTGTCGCCGCCGCCGATGCGCATCCGCGCAGCAACGCGCGGTACGGGGACGCATGAGCCCAGCTTCGAGAGCTTCGTGGTCGGGACTTGCAACCAGCTGGCGCACGCGGCGGCGCGGGCGGTCGCGGCCGCGCCCGGTCGCCAGTACAACCCGCTCTGCATCTACGGCGGCGTCGGGCTCGGCAAGACGCACCTCATCCATGCGATTGCCGGCGAGCTGCGCGCTCGCTTCCGCAGCGCGCGCGTGCTCGCGATCGGCGCCGAGCTGTTCGTGAACGAGATGGTCAGCGCCGTCCGGCGGCAACAGATGGAGACGTTTCATCATCGCTTCCGGCGCATCGACACGCTGCTCGTGGACGACGTCCAGTTCATTGCCGGCAAGGAGCGCACGCAAGAGGAGTTTCTCCATACTTTCAATCTCTTGTGCGCGGCGGGCAAGCAGATCGTGGTCTCGTCCGACAAGCCGCCGCGCGAGATCGCCAATCTCGAGACGGGGCTGCGCAGCCGCTTCGAGGGCGGTCTCATGACCGAGGTGACGCCGCCGGATACCACGACGCGGCGGTCCATCTTGGAGCGCAAGGCGGCGGACGCGGGGATTGCGCTACAGGCCGACGTCGTCGCGTTCCTCGCCGAGCGCATCCGGGCGACGAGTGTCCGGGAGCTCGAGGGCGCCTTGACGCGCATTCGTGCCCTGGCATCGCTCACCGGGCGCACGATCGACCTCGCGCTCGCCGCGGAGGTCGTCGGACCGGTGCGCGTCGGCGATCAGCGTCATGCGACCGCGGAGCGCATCGAGAGGCTCGTGGGTGCGGAGCTGGGCGTCGAGGCGCGTGCGCTGCGCTCCCCGCGTCGCGAGGCCCGCCTGGTATTCGCCCGACAAGTCGCGATGTTCTTCTTGCGGAACGTCTTGGGCCTCTCGCTCGCCGCGATCGGCGAGCGCTACGGCCGTGACCATACGACGGTGTTGCACGCGGTGCGGGTCGTCAACAAGCGCCGCGATCGCGACCCCGAAGTTCGGCGGTTGGTGAGTGCGTTGGAGGAGAAGTTGTGAGGGAGGTGGCGACGCATTGACGGCGGGTCGAGGGCGGGGAGAGGCACCAACCGCCGATTTCGCGGTGACGCACGAGTATGCATTGCGCGTTCGTCCACGGAGTGGCAAAATGACGCAACAACTCCGCGGAGGTGGCGCACTATGCGAATGATCCTCGTCGGCGTATTGGTGGCGATGATGGCGATGGCGGGACCGGCGATGGCGGGACCGGCGATGGCGGGACCGGGGGGCATGGGTGGTGCCTCCGATCCGGCCGCAGGGCAGGCCGGCGGCGCGGTACACTTCACGAACCCGACCGGTCGGGTCGTATACGAAGACGGTCACGGTGCGGGCGCGGAGTTCGGGTTGGCGCTTGCGTCGACCGGGTTGAGCCTCCTCTACCTACCGGTCCGCGTGGTCTACGGCGTCCTCGGCGCCGGGCTGGGCGGCTTCGGCGGTTGGGCGACGGGCGGCGATCTACGCACGGCGAAGGGCCTCTGGAGGCCCACGACCGAAGGCCACTACTTCATCCGTCCGGACTACCTCGATCGTAGCGAACGGTTCCGTTTCAACGGCGCGGTTTCACCGGTGCGAGAAACGCGGGTCGCCGAGGCCCCCGTCGTCACCACGCATGAGGCGGCCGCGAGTGAAGCGGCGCCGCTCGAGCCGGCCCCGGCCGACGTCGACGACGAGACGCTCTGACGCGTTCGACCGCGCAGGCTGAGACCCCGCGCGCGTAGGCGGGGTCTCAGCCGCGCTCGATGTCGTCGATACCCCGCGCCGCGAGTTCGCGCTCGAGTTCCGCGACGTAGCGGCCGTACGCCTCGGGGCGTACCGCCCACCACTCGTCGTCGACGTGTGACGCACAGCGGACGCGCATCCGCGCCTGCACGTGCGGCGCGTACACGAAGATCTCGCCGGCGGGCTCGAGCCGGAAGAGCGGCCAGGCGACGTCCTCGGGTGCGACGACGACGGCGATCGGAGACTCGATCGCCTCCGGATCCTCGTCGAGGACGACCGCGCGCAGGGTCTCGTCGGCGCCGAGCTCCGGGACCGGATCGCTGGCGGGGATACCGGTCCGCAACAAATCGAGGATCCGCTCGGCGACGGTCGCGGGCGCCAGGAAATGCGCACCGCCGCGCCGCCCCACTACCGGGACCGTGAAATGGAGGGGCCGCACCGTCGCGAACGGCGCGATGGCGTCGAAGATCGTCGGCGCGAGGACCGCGACGTCGGACCAACGTCCCTCGTCCCAGGCGCGCACCGCGGCGCGATACGGCGCGCTCGCTCGCACGACGCCGATCGCCGCCTCGCATGCGATCGCAAGTCGCCGCAGCTCGTCGACCGCCGGCGCGCAAGCCGCGCGATCGGGTTCGGGAACGCGCAACCGTTCCCGGATTTCACTCCCGATCGCGAGCGTGCGCGCCAGATACCGCTCCTCGCAGTCGGCGGCCAGGGCACGGTAGCGACGCGCACGTGCATAGCAGCCGCCGAGATCGGCGATGAGCCGCGCCGCCTCGTCGAGCAGGTCGCCGGCCATGTCGTCACCGCTACCCCCAGTCGTCGCAGGGGTCAAAGCAGCGCGCGCATCAGGAGGGGATCGATCCCTCGGACGGGGCGGGGTCGTCGTCCTCGGACTTCAGACCCGTGTCCTTCATGAGGAGGCTGAGCGCGGCCGCGACAGTCACCAGCTCGTCGCGTGCCCGTTGCATCCCCTCGGTACCGTCGGAGAGCGCCGTGTAGTCCTTGCGCTCCATCGCGGCGATGATCGCCGTGAAGGAGTCGTGCAGATCGTGCCACGCTTTCGTGTAGCGCTCGTGGACCTGAGCCACCGCAGTCGTGCGCGGCCGGAATCGATCGACGTCCTCGAGATGGAGCTCGACGTCGTCCATCGTGGCACCGAGCGTGCTGATCACGTAGTCGTCGTCGACGTACTGCGAGCGGCGTACGTCGTGGATGGCCTTCAAGACTTCGGCTTCGACGGGCTCCCACTGCTTGATCTTGTCGACGTACGCGACCACGTCCTCGACCACGGCGGGATCGCGGGCGGGAGGGCGCGTGCACGCTGCGAGGACCAGGAGAAGCGTGGACAGCAAGACGCGAGCGCTCATCCGTTCCCCCTCTATCGTTCTGGGGTCCGGAACGAAAGCGCGGGACGTGCCGCCGAGGGTGTATGCTTCCCAAACCCCCGAGCGGCTTGTTATGCCCGCATCATGAAGACGCGTAGCCACCGGGCGACGATCCGCGAGGTGCTCGACGTCGCGATCGAGCTCGAGCGGAAGACGATGGCGCTCTATACGGCGCTCGTTCGCACTTTCAAGGACACCGAGGAGCTGCGCGGCTTCTGGTTCGCCATGGCGCGCCACGAGGCCGGCCACTGCGGAGCGCTGACGCTGGTCGAGAGCCTGCTCGAGAGCGATCCGACGCTCGCCGGCGACCGCAAGGTTTGGTTCGACGAGACCACCGTCGCCCGTCTACGGGCGCTGCTCACGGCCTATCTGAAGGAGGCGCGCCGCGGCGTCGACGTCGAGCGCGCGCTGGCGATGGCGCTCGACATCGAGAGCTCGGAGCTCGAGGACGTGGTCGTCGACCTCCTGCAGGTCGTGAAGGACCGTCGCTGGCGTGAACAAGCCGTCCAGATGCTCATTCACGACCTCGGCGACCTGAGTTTCATGATCGAGAAATACACCACCGACGAGGAATTGCTCGCCCGCGCCGACGAGCTCGTCGAGCGACGCGTCGGAGGTTTGCGAACGCAGGTCCGGGCGCGTGGCGTCACCGCGTCGCCGCCGTCCACACGCCGCGTGGGGCAGGGCGGCGGTCGCAGCGGCCGCGTACGTCGTCGTCGATGAATCGTCGGGGAGACGCGAGAAATGCGAGCACGCCGGGCGGACCCTGAGGGGACCGCTCGCGACGTCACGGATCGGGCTAGTTGGAGGCGCGCGAGGGCATCATCTCGCCCTCGGAATCGTCGAGAAGACTCTCCATGGCGACGCCACGGCGTCCCGCAAAGCGTGCCAACGATGCGCGCGCGAGCTTGCTCGGAGCAGAATGACCCTTCTCCCATCGGTTCACCGTGCTGACGGTGATGCCGAGCGCATGCGCGAACTCCTCTTGGGTCAGGTTGAGACGGTTGCGGAGATCACGAATCACGGGTGCAAGTCTGTCCACGGTCATTTCCTCCGAGTGGTCCAAGGGAGCAAGACGAATGCCACGGCGCACGCCGTCGAACACGCCGATTTCCAGGACCTACGGTACCCATGGGCGCCGAAAAAGTACCGTGACGCCGACTCAATGGCGAACCAGCAAGGGGGCAACTGCGCGAATGATGCGGAGTGTGTCCACGACCTTGCGGTAGTGGCTGCGACGCTCGGCGATGGGCGGGTAGTACACCGCGACCGGCACCGACTTGACGGGAATGCCGGCGCGTGCGGCGCGGATGATGACGGTGCTCTCGTACTCGAAGCGCCTGCCGTCGACGGGAAGTGGGAGCACCGTTGCCAGCGGATAGACCCGGAATCCCGACTGGGTGTCGCCGACGATGGTTCCGGCGGCGACGCGAATCGCCACGTTGGCGACGCGGTTTCCGAAGAGGTTCGCCGCCGCGACCTCTTGTGAACCGATGGCGCGGACGCCGATCACAATCGCGGCGGGGTCAGCGCGTGCCGCCGCGAGGAGCGTCGGGATTTCGCTGCCGAGGTGCTGTCCGTCGCCGTCCATCGTGAGCGCGTGCGTGAAACCTCGCACCGCGAGGTGCTGCATGCCGGTGAGCAGCGCCGCCCCCTTGCCGCGGTTGCGCGCGTGGCACAGCAGCTCCGCGCCCGCCAGCCGCGCACGTTCGGCGGTGCCGTCGTCCGAGCCGTCGTCGACGACCACGACGGTATCGATGTGCCGACGCGCGTCCGCAACGACCGGCGCGATCGTCGCGGCGCACTGGTAGGCGGGGATCAGGACCGCGCTGCGAAAGGCGCGGTCGTCACTGATCGTCACGCGGCGTGGGGTGGAGGCGTCTCGTGCCTCTCACGCGGGCGCGAGCCGAAAACCGGCTCGTGGGAAGTGCACGACGATCTCGCCGACCTGCGGATCGCGACGCCGGATCGCGATGTCGCTCGCCGTCAGGGCGACGATTTGGCCCGCGACCGGATCGAACGCGTAGTCGTCGGCGGTCACGGTCACCCGGTCCCCGGGCTTCGCGCCGTCCGGGTCGGCTGGATCGGCGGCGGGTGGCGTCGCCGGATCGCTGCGAGCCGCGATCGCCAACGCTTCGTCGGCGGACATCGGCGTGGGTGCGCCGTGGCCCATCGCCTCGACGCGGTCGAACCAGGCGGCGACGGCAGGCGCCGCGGCGATGAGGCGCGCGGTCGAGGGATCCATGCGCGCGAACCACAGCACGTGGAAGCAGGCCGCGTCCGCGAGACTGAACGCGTCGCCGAGGACGAACGCGCGGCCGGCGAGCTGGCGGTTCAACGCGTCACAGTAGGCGCGGAGCTGGTCTTTCGCGTGCGGCGCTTGTTCGGCGAGGGCGTCGATCCGTAGACCGGGTACCATCTTCTCGCGATCGGCCTTGAACTCGGGCGGCATCGACGGCCCCATTGCCGCAAGCACGAGCGTGGCAGCCGCCATGAACAGCTGGCGGTCCGCCCACCAGGCGAGGATCTCGGCCGCGCCCCCGACACCACCCGGAAAGATCGTGGGCTGCGGGTGGCGCGCCTCGATCTCACGCAGGATGCGGGCGGTGTCGCAGTAGACGTCGGCGCCGATCTGGAGCACCGGGATCCGCCGGTATCCGCCCGTCAGCGGTACGAGCTGCGGCTTCGGATTCCACATCGGCTGTTCGACCCCACGCCAGGCGAGACGTTTGGCGGCAAATACCTTGCGGACCTTCTCGGAGAACGGCGACATCGGATAGTGATGGAGAATCAGCTCCGTCATCGTGCCCTCCTTCCAGGTCGCGACCGCCATGTCGTAGCTGCTGGCGTCGGCGCCGGCAACTCAACGGCGGGGAAGGAGGTAACCGGTGCTGAACGTTCCGAGCGTCTCCGTGAAGAAGATGAGGCGCGTGAGCGGCGCCGAGCTCGCGTCGGCGCTGAACAGCATCGCGCCACTCGATCCGCTGATGCCGGGGCCGATGACGGACACGAGGTCGGTGACGACGACTCCGCTCACGTCGACGTGCTCCGGCCCGAGCCCCTCGCCGGTGTTGCGTATGGCCTCGAAGTTCCACTGCGTGTGCGCCGCAGCGGCGGCGTAGGTCGGACCCGGCACGTCGACGAACGAGAAGAAGATCAGCTGATTGCCGCCGAGCGCCGCCGGGGCGAGCGTCGCGGGATCGTAGAACGCCGTGAGATCCGCGTTCGCCGGCTGGATGGGGGCGAAGAGGACGGTGCTGCCGTCGATGACGCTGCCCAGCGTCGGGTTCGGCTGCTTCGGCGCACACGCATCGGCGCCCGGGGTGGGAGGATGAATGGCGGAGCGCGCCGCACCCGGCGACCCCCAGGCCGATCCGGTCGCGACGTTCGCGACGGTGAAGTTGCCGGCGAGGCCGCGGCTCACGATCGGTTGACCCATGTCGTTGACGGCGGTCGCGAACACCACACCGGGCGTCGCGGCGAGGCCACTGGTCCGCAAGGCGCCGACGTCTATCAGCGTGAGGCCGCCGGTCCCAGGTAAACCGTCGGTGCCGCGGGTCGCTGGTACGGTCACGGTTTGGGTGAACGGTGCCGTGAAACTCGGTCCGTAGAACACCAGCTCGACGTGCAGCTCGGAGACGGCCTCGTTGCGGATGCTCACGAAGGTCGTGAACCCGTCACGCACGTCGTAGTAGAAGATGAGTTGATCGCCCCGGTTGTTCGGTCGCCCCGTGGCGCCCGGAAAGACGGTCTCGGCACGCGCCACGGCGCACACGGCGAGGAAGAGCATGGTGACGAGGGTCACCGCAGGAGCGATACGCATGCGGTGCCGAGTGCGCACGAGATGTGCCGCGGCGGCTTCCGCCAGTGTTGAGAAAATCCGTGGTCACATGCGTGCAGATTTGCATGACCTGGCGTTCGCGCATCCATCGCTCTAGTCCCTGGGAAGGCTGGACCCAGGGAGAAGGTCGTGCGGCCGTGAGCGTCATCGAGGAGTCTGTGCCCGGTTTTCGACGCCGGCGGCGCGTCGAGGTTTCGCCGCTCGTCTCGCGGCAATCGCGCGCGGACATCTCGCCAGGATTTTGGCCCCGTCATTCACTATTGTCCCTACATGATGGGCAATATGGTCACACCAGAGTTGTGATCATAGTCACCCGGGCTTCGTGCGTGTGGACGGTGAAGCCCCGGTGGTGCGTTCACTTACGGAGCGCGGCGCCGCTCGTCGACGGCGTCGAGCGGCGACGCGCGCGCCTCGGCACGTCGGTTGCTCACCTCGCTTCCGATGAACACGTCGTTGCCGCATCGCCTCACGACGGTGATCTCCCGCGGAGGTGGGGACTCCTCGACCGGCACGATCCGGATGGCCGCCGCGGGCGGCCGCTTCGATCGTCAGCGGGGCCGTCGCGTTTTCGGCGCCTGCCCGCTGACCATGTCGACGCGCATGCTCGTCTGGCCGCTGATCGATCAGCCGCCGGCCGCGTAAGAGAGGTCGCTCACGCAGCAGCCGCGACTGTCGCAGCCGTTACGCGCCCTCGTCGTCGAAGACAGCGCGTCGGACGCCGAGCTCATGATCGCCGAGCTGCGTGCGAGCGGCTTCCAACCTGTGTGGCGCCGCGTCGAGACCGCCGCGGAATACGCGGCCCGGCTCGATGGCGAGCTCGACGTGATCCTCTCCGACTACCGGCTTCCGCAATTCGATGCGCCGAGCGCCATGCAGCTCCTCGCCGCCCGCGGCCTCGACGTCCCGCTGATCGTCGTGACCGGCACGGTGAGCGAGGAAGTCGCGGTCGCCTGCCTGCAACAAGGCGCCAGCGATTACTTGTCGAAGGATCGCCTCGTCCGCTTGCCGGAGGCGGTGGCACGCGCGCTCGATCTCCGCCGGCTCCAGCGCGAGAAACGGCGCGCGGACGAGGAGCTGCGGCGTCGCGAGCTCCGCTTCCGGGCCATCATCGAGCACAATCCCGACGCAATGGTGATCGCCGACGCCCAAGGGCGAATCACGCTCGTCAACTCGCGCGCCGAGGCGCTCTTCGGATATCCGCGCGAGGAGATGCTCGGCGCGCCGCTCGAGGTACTGCTGCCGCAGGCAGCCACCGATCCATCGCGTTGCGACCAGGATCATCGCGGCCTTCGGAAAGACGGCCGTGAGATCCCGCTCGAGATCAGCCGCGAGGCGATCGACACCGGCGAGGGGAGGCTGCTCGCCACCGCGATCCGCGACGTCACGGCGCGCGCGCGCGCAGAAGCGGCGGCGGCACGTGTCCAGCGCGAGCAACTCGAACTCCGCGATCGGGTGCTCAGCCAGGTCTCCCACGAGCTGCGGGGGCCACTCAACTCGATCCACGGTTTTCTGACGCTCTTGCTCGAAGGGGTCGACGGCGACTTGAACGTGCGGCAGCGGGAGCACCTCCAACGCGCCGCGAGCAACGTCGACGAGCTCGCCTCACTGATCGGCGAGCTGCTCGACGTCTCGCGCGCCGCGATGGGCGCGCTCGACGTTTGCCCGCAGCCGACGGAGCTCGACGAGTTGGTGCGCGGGATCGTCACGCCTTTTCGCCGTACGGCGGCGGCCCAGGGGATCACACTCTCGGCACGCGTCGCCGAGGCACTGCCGCAGGCGTACATCGATGCGAAACGCATACGTCAGGTCTTGATGAACCTCGTCGACAACGCGATCAAGTTCACGCCGCCCGGCGGCACGATCACCATCGCCGCCGACGTGCATGCGGCCGCGCCGGGATGGCTGCAGGTGAGCGTGGCCGACAGCGGCTGCGGTATCAGCGCGGACGGCAGGGCGCACGTCTTCGAGCGGCACTATCAGGAGACGCGCAAGCGCAGCCCCGACGCGTCGAGCGTCGGCCTCGGTCTCGGCCTCTTCATCTGCGAGATCCTCGTCGAGCGGCACGGCGGTAGGATCTGGGTCGAGAGCGAGCTCGGCCATGGGAGCGCCTTCGCGTTCACGCTGCCGATCGCGTCCTCGGCGCGCCGTGATGTGGGCACGTCGGCGTCCGTCATCGGCGTGTCATCGCAGTCTGGCATCTGACGAGGCCTTCGCCGCGGCGGAGGCGCCCTCGCACGCGGCGCAGGTCGCGGCGCAGGTCAACGATGGCTCACGCGCAGGGCGCTCGCCCCGGCTCACCTGTGCCGGCGATGGCACAGCGCCATGGACGCAGAACGGCACTCGCCGTCCAACCCCGCGTTCTCACGGCGAGGCATTCGCCTGGTCGTAGTCTTGCTCCCGGGCACCCGCAGCATGCGCACCACCCCACGGAGGACTTCGATCATGCAGAGGACCATCCCGCTCGCCGTTGGCGCGGCCGTTGTCATGCTCCTGGTACGCAGCTCCGCCGTCGACGCCGGGTGCGGTTGCAACAAACCGCCGCCGCCCGCTGCGAGCGTCCGCCCCGCGTTCGCCCCCCCGGGCGCGACCGTCACGCTGTTCAGCCCGCAGCTCCAAGCCGGCAAGCAGTACAAGGTGATCTTCAGCCAGCGCGGCAACTCCGAGGACCGCGACGCCACCGCCGTCGCGCGCCGCGACTTCGCCGACGGCGTCACGAAGGCGCAGCTCGTCGTGAGCGCCCCGACGCTTTCGCCCGGCCCGACGCGCATCTCCGTGAAGAAGAGTGGCGACATCGTCGTGAACGTCGCCGCCACCGACTTCACGATGCTACAGGCGCCGCTCGCCCTCGCCGAGGGCGACGGGGAGACGATCGCGACCTGCTATCGCGCTGCCGTCGGCAGCGACAACACCGTCTACATCCCCGTCGACATCTCGGCGATCGCCCGGCACATGATCTTCAGCGGTGTCGCCATGAGCTATCCACTCCTCTTCACCGCTCAGAACGTCGCCATCTACAACGCCCAGGGATTTCTCATGCAGCTCCTCGGCCCCGACCAGGCGGGCATCTACACGATCGACGATCCCGCCGGCGCCCCCAACAGCCTCGAGCTCACCTACGACCGCCACGAGTTCGAAACCTACCGCGCCCAGCACGCGCACATCGGCGGCCTCGGTCTCGACCCGACCGATCCCAACTGGCACTCCGACGGTACCTATCACGTCGACCACGATCATCTCGTGCTCGCGATCCGCGGCGTCGTCGAGAACCAGGGTTTGCCCCCCGCCGGCCAGACCCCGGCGTTCGACCTCCACGTCACGACCGCGCTCGCCGACGGTACCAACGGCGTCGTCACCTCGCGCACGATCACGTGGAGTAACGCGTGCTCGTCGTCCTCGTCCGACCACGGTTCCGACAAGTGATTCCTAAAACGGCGGGGCACGTCATGCGACGTGTCCCAAGATCATACCCGGCCGTTTTCCTTCGTCGCCGACGCCCGAGCGGTCACCTCACGTCAGCTCATCTCCGCTGGGCGCGGTCACAGTGTGGTCACGACGCGCTCTCTCGAGGGTAGCCGAGATTTCCCGCTTTCGCCGGGGGGGCGCACCGCACCTCTTGGGCCCAGTGGCCGATCTGCTCACGCGGCCGTCGCGGGGGTGCGGTTGACGAGTGGGTACTCGAGGCGGATCGTCGTTCCGACGCCCGGCCGCGACGACACCGACAACCGTCCGCCCAACGCCAGCGCGCGCTCCTCGATGCTGAGCAAGCCGAGCCCGCCCGAACGC
>JBGOSW010000018.1:0-37931 GCA_041476145.1 Binatia bacterium | reverse complement strand
CGAACTGGAGCGTGATCACCGAGCTGCCGAAGGAGCTCGTCGACATCATCTGGTTCAGGCCGGGGACCTGCCCGAACTGACGCTCGTGCGGCGCCGTCACCGAGGACGCCATGACGTCGGGGCTCGCCCCGGGGTAGAAGGTCAGAACCTGGATCGTCGGGTAGTCGACCTGCGGCAGCGCCGAGACCGGCAGCTGGCGATAGGCAATGGCGCCGGCGAGGAGAATCGCCGCCATCAGCAGCGACGTCGCGACCGGCCGCAGGATGAACGTGCGCGAGGGATTCATGCGCGCGGCGCGCCGGGCGACGGCACGCCGCCCGGCATCGTGACGTTCACCACGCTGCCCGCACGCAGCTTGTCGACGCCGTCGACGACGACGGTCTCGCCGGCCGCGACGCCGGCCTCGATCGCGGCGTCGGCGCCCACCGTCGGCCCGACGGTCACCGGACGCACCTCGACGGTGCGGTCCGCCTTCACCGCGTAGACGAAGGTGCCCTGCGGGCCGCGCTGGATCGCCGCCGTCGGCACGATGATCGCTTCTTTGCGGACGTCGAGAAGCAGGCGCACGTTCACGAACTGGTTCGGGAAGAGTACGTCGTCGTCGTTCGCGAACTCCGCCTTCAAGCGCATCGTGCCGGTGTTCCGATCGATCTGATTGTCGACGGTGAGCAGCGCGCCGGTCGCGATCTGCGTCGTGCCGGCGCGGTCGTACGCCTCGACCGGAAGGCGCGCGCCGGCGCGCAGCTTCGCGAGCACGGCGGGCAGGTCGTCCTCCGGCAGCGTGAACACGACGGTGATCGGTTGCACCTGCGCGATGACGACCAGCCCGGTGTCGTCCGTGGCATGCACGATGTTGCCGACGTCGACGAGCCGCAGGCCGACGTGACCGCTGATCGGCGCGGTGATGCGGCAGTACGTGAGCTGCAGCCTGGCATTGTCGATCAAGCCCTGGTCGATCTTGATCGCGCCCTCGAACTGCCCGGCCGCGGCGACCTTGTCGTCGTAGTCCTGCTTGGCGACGATCCCCTGCGCGAGGAGGTCGTGAAACCGCGCCAGCGTGGCGCGGGCGTCCCGCAGCTGCGCGAGATCGCGCGCCATCTGCCCTTCCGCCTGCGTCAGCTGCACGGCGAACGGACGCGGGTCGATTTCGGCGAGCAGGTCGCCCTCGTGCACGAACTGCCCTTCCCGGAACGCGACGTTGACGAGCTGGCCGTCGACGCGACTCTTCACCGTGACGGTGTTGAACGCCGTCACCGAGCCGAGCCCGGTCAGGTAAACCGGCATGTCGCCCTGCCGCGCCGGCGCGCCGACGACGGGGACGCTCGGCGCCGCCGTCGTCACCGCCGCCGCGGGACCGGCATCGGGCCGACGCCCGCCGAGCAACCAATAGCCGCCGGTCGCGACCACCGCGAGCACGGCGAGACCCAACCACCAGCGTCGCGCCCGCAGCGCAGCGCCGGCGGACGGGGAAATCGCGGGGGGCGGCGTGGGCATCATCGCGACGTCGGCATTAACGGACTGATCGGTCATTAAATGGATGCCGCACGCGCCAAGTCAAGGAGGGTTTGCCGCTCGCCTTTGGTCCGCGCTACGGTCCGGCGACGCGAGCGCGACGACGGCGAGGACGCTCGCGACCCGACGCGATGATCGTCTACCTCACGACCAGCGGCCTTCGGTTCACGATCCGGATGTATCTCGACTCGTGGGGTCGCCCGCTCGCCGAGCGGATCGTCCCGCTCACCTACGACGACGCCCTCGCCTGCTGCTCGCTGCGGGCGGCGACGTATCTCTTCGCCGACCTCGAGCGGCTCACACCCGCCGCCGCCGCGGCCGCCGGCCGGCTCGCCGACGCGCTCGCGGCGCACGGCCTGCGCGTGCTCAATCATCCGACGCGTTCGCTCCGCCGCCACGATCTGCTGCGGGCGCTGCACGAACGCGGCAGCAACCGCTTCGCCGCCTATCGCGTCACCGAGGCGGAACGCGCGCGCTTTCCGGTCTTCGTGCGCGGCGAGAACGACCATGCGGGGAGCCGCACCGCCCTGCTCCACGACCCGCAGGCGCTCGCCGCAGCGATCGTCGCGCTCGAGCGCGAAGGGGTCGGGCGCGACCAGTTGCTCGTCACGGAATTCTGCGACACCGCCGACGCGTACGGCATCTACCGCAAGTACTCGGCGTTCGTGATCGGCGACCGTATCGTACCGCGCCATGTGTTCTTCAGCCGGCACTGGATGCTGAAACTCCCCGATCTCGTCGAGGACGACCTGGTCGCCGAAGAGAGCGCCTACGTCGAGACCAACCCGCACGAGCGCGAGCTGCGCGCGATCTTTCGCCTCGCGGGTCTCGAATGGGGGCGGATCGACTACGCGATTCTCGATGGCGCTCTTCAAGTGTGGGAGATCAACACCAATCCGCAAATCATGTCGTTCGACGACGGCGGCGGCCCGCGGCGTCTGCCGACGCACGCGCGCACGGCCGTCGCCCTGCGTGCGGCGTTCACGGCGATCGATCATGCCGGAGCGCAGCGACCGCTCCGGCTGTCGCCCGTCGGCGATCACGTACGTACGGCGGAGCGCTCGACGGCGGCGCGCCTCACGCGCGCGATTCTGCGACGAACGGGGCTCGTGTGGCACGAGGAGCGTTTGCGGCGTTGGGCGTGTCCGCTGATCGCCCGCATCGCGCGTCACCGCGATCGCGGCGCCGCAACGGCGCACGCCGGCTCAGAGCGCGTCGCGACCCTCGGCGACGTCTGAGCGCACGAGCGGTACCGACCAGCCTCGCCCCGGAAACTCCTGCGCGCGCTCGGCGTGCTCGCGTACGGCGTCGCGCACACTCAGCGCGCGGCCGTCGCGGGCGCTCCGTTCGCGGCGGATCGTCCCGTCCTCCGCGCACACCAGCGCCGGTGCATCGTCGGGCACGTGCGCGGCGATCATGTCGGCGCGGATCGCGACCAGACCGGCCCGCAAGCGGTCGAGAAGCTCGCGCCCCCGCACCGTCAGCACCGCGTGCCCCTCGAGTTGCCCGAGGCCGAGCTCGAGTTGCAAGGGGATGCGGAGGACGCGGTCGAGCGCATATGCGGTGCCGTCGCCGGCGACGGCACCGCTCGCCAGCAGCCGTTGCCAGTAGACGCACACCGGCACGTACACGTAGACAGCGTGCAGAATGCCGCGCAGCGGCCGGAGATCGTCGCGCCAGGGCGAGTAGTAGCGCTCGTCGCCGAGCGCGTCGCATGCCGCCTGATCGAAGAAGGGGCCGACGTCCTCGAGCGCGAAGAGCCGGCCGTGGTACATCTCGTGGATGAAGGTGTCGGCGAGCTCGTACGGGTTGTGGATGAGCCCGGCGACGAACGCGCCCGGAAGGTCGGAATGCGTGAGATTGGTGAAACCGCCGGCGGCAAGCGGCTTCAACGCGATCACGTGCAGGTACTCGCGCATCTCCGCGAAGCTCTCGGGATGAAAGCGCTCGACGAGCGCCAGCGCGGCGGCGACGTGCGCCCGGTTCGCCTCCTGATATGCGATGCCGGCGGCGATGATGGACGCCGCGTCTTCGATGCCCGGGAGGTGGAACGCGTGCGGCTGCAAGCGGACCTCGTAGCCGGCGTGGCGCACGACCGGGCAGGCGCGGATCCACGGCGTGTCCACCGTCGGCGCGCCGCCGGCAGCGACCGCGACGCCACCGACCGCGAGCGCGAATCGCCGCTCGCCGTCGACGATCTGGAGGGCGCCGTCGGCCACACCGCCGATGCGGATGCGTCCCGATCCTTCGACCGAGAGCGCGGTCCCGGGGATCGCCCACGGCAGCGAGACCGTCCACGGAACATCGAAGCGGCAATCGCGATCGGCGGCGAGATGCACCGCCAACGCCAGGCCCTTGAACTCGTCGCAGTGGCGCACCAGCGCTTCATCAGGCGTCGCCGCTCCGAGCGCTCGCACGCACCCGACGAGCGCGGGTGTCGCCGGCGCGCCGCCGATACACGCCGCGACGAGATCGAAGGCGCGATGCACCCACAGGTACGCCCCCGGATCGGTCGACCACACGCGCGTGAACGCCGCCACCGGCAGATCGGCGACGCGATCGTAGAGCTCGAGGAACTCGGCGGCGGCGTCGACGAACAGCGGCGAACGGCGCAGCGTCCGGGCGACGGCGACGAGCGCCGTCGCGCTCTTCTCGTACCGCGCGGCGAGGACACCCGGTCCGTCCCACGCGTCGAGCGCGTCGGGATGCGACTCCTCGCCTCTCGTCACGTCGTCAGTCGGTCGAGTTTCTTATACCCGACTTTCCCGCCGATTTGCCGGACGCCGTGAACTGCGGCGTCCATCTGTGAGCGACGTTCTTGCCGGACGCGGTAAACTGGGGATCCCGCGACGCACCGTCGGATGGACACTCCTGCTCGCCGGTTCCTTCGAGCGCCGCGACGAACGGTTTGACGCGCGCGTCGTCGCCCGCGATCGCCTTGAGATTCAGCTGCTTTCGAGTCGTCATCCACACCTCCCGCCGGTGAGTGAAGTGCGCTGCGTACGTCGAAGCCGGCGGCGCTGTCAAGCAATCGTCGTCCCATCGCCGCCTACTCCGAGCTTGAT
The DNA here is from genome assembly GCA_041476145.1 of Binatia bacterium. Classification (GTDB taxonomy): domain Bacteria; phylum Desulfobacterota; class Binatia; order UTPRO1; family UTPRO1; genus DP-19. Next base: position 33,354 of record JBGOSW010000018.1, on the reverse strand, counting down.
CCATCCCGGGCCCCGCAGCATGATGCGTCCCCGATGACCCTCCGCATCCTCGGCATTGCGGGCAGCCTTCGCGCCGCTTCGTTCAATCGCGCCCTTCTGCACACCGCGATCGAGGTCGCTCCGGAAGGGGTCGCGATCGACATCTTCGACGGGCTCGGCGCGATCCCGGCGTACAACGCCGACGTCGAGGCGCAGGGCGACCCCGCCGCCGTCGTCGCGCTGAAGACGGCGATCGCCGACGCCGATGCGCTGCTGATCGCGACGCCGGAATACAACTACGGCGTTCCCGGCGTGCTGAAGAACGCGATCGACTGGGCGTCGCGGCCGCCGGGCACGTGCGTCCTGAACGGCAAGCCGGCGGCGCTCATGGGTGCGACGCCGGGCGGGACGGGCACCGCGCGCGCCCAGCTCGCGCTGCGCCAGAGTTTCGTCTTCACCGATACGCGCGCGCTCCTCCGCCCGGAGGTTCTGATCGCGCGCGCCCACGAGAAAATCGACGCCGCGGGACGGGTCACCGACGCGGCGACGCGCGAGCTCATCCGGCGGCTTCTCGACGCGCTCGTCGATTGGACCCGCCGCGTCGGCGCCGCGCGCCCGCCCGCCTGACGTCGTCGATGACCGATCGCACGCGCGCGCGCACCCTCGCCCGGCAATCGCTCGACGCCGGTGACGCCGTCGGGTGGTTCGAACGGCTCTATTCCGAGGCGGCGCGCGGCGAGGCGCTCGTTCCCTGGGCCGACCTGGCGCCGAATCCCCACGTCGTCGAATGGCTCGATCGCGCCCGTCCCACGCGCGGTCGCGCGCTCGACGTCGGCTGCGGGCTCGGCGACACCGCCGAAGAGCTGGCGCGCCGCGGCCTCGCGGTCGTCGCCGTCGACGTCTCGCCGACGGCGGTCGCGCAGGCGCGAGCGCGCTTTCCGTCGAGCGGCGTCGACTACCGCGTGCTCGATCTCCTGCGATTCCCCGCGGAGCTCACCGGCGCTTTCGATCTCGTCGTCGAGTGCTACACGCTCCAGGTGCTGCCGCCGGACGCGCGTGCCGACGCCGTCGCGGCGCTGCGCCGCACCGTCGCGCCCGGCGGCACGCTCCTCGTCGTCGCGCGCGCCCGCGAGTCGAACGAGCCGGAAGGACAGATGCCGTGGCCGCTCACGCGCGGCGAGATCGAGGCGATCGCGAGCGACATCCTCCGCCTCGTCACTTGCGACGACTTCGTCGATCGCGAGCAGCCGCCGGTGCGGCGCTTCCGCGCGACCTTCCGGCGCGACGCCCGGTCGTGACGTCGGCCGTCGAGGAGGATGGATGGCCGCGGTCTTGATCGGTTGCGGCGGGTTCCTGCTCGCCGTCCTGTGGATGGATCTCCTGTTCGACGTACAGGCGCGACGCCTGGCGGGTGCGGATGCCGGCGCGTCGACGGCGGCCCTGGCGTCGATCGTGGCGTACTATCGGCGGGCGACGATCGAGGCGTTTCCGATGAATCGCCTGATCGCCATCGTCATGCTGGTGCAGCTCTTCGGCATCGCGTACGAGCTGCTGACGCGCACGGTCGGCGGCGCGCGTGCGCTTGCCGTCCTCGTTCTCGGGGTGGTGCCGATCGGGCTCGCGCTCGGGCGCATCGTCCCGGACGCGATGCGCCTCGCTGCCGCCACCGATCCCGAAACGGTGCAGGCCGACCTCGCCCGCCGCATCTACCACGCCCACGTCGCCTGCTTCGTCGCGATCGCGGCCTTCACCGCGATCCAGATTCAGCTGGCGCGTTGAGCGCACCCGTCAGCGAGCCGGCACGCCTCGCTCGGCCTCCGCGAGCGCCGCGCGGGCGCGCTCGAACGTCGGATCGCGACGGAGCAGATCGCGCCATTCGACCGTCGCCTGCTCGGGACGACCCGCCGACCACTGCGCCAGGCCGAGCGTGAAGCGTGTCTGCGAGACGTCCGGGTCGATCGCGAGGGCGCGCGTGTACGCCTCGACCGCGTCGCCGGCGGCGCCGATCGTCATCAGGAAGTCGCCGTAGGCGGTGTCGCGCCGAAGCGCGGCGACGGGCACGCTGAGCGCCCGCCGGAGGCCGCTCGGCGGCGGCGATGGCCGGTTGCGCGCGCGCCGCGCCGCGAACTCCCGCTCCGCCCGCTCGCGCACCGTGCGGTGGGCGTCGTCGGTCGGGAGATACAGCGATGCCGTCTCGTCGTAGTAGACGAGCTCCCACCCGTGCCCCGCGAGCAGGTAGCGCACCAGCGGAAAGCGATTCGACCACACGTGATAGAGGAGCGCGTAGTCGGGTGCGTAGCGCGCCACGACGGTCGGCCAGTTTCTCGGATCGTCGAGGGCGGCGAAGTAGAATTGGAAGAACTCCTCCGGGTACACCTCGAGCCGTCCGTCGACGAAGACGCGCTCCGCGGGGAAGCGGCGCCACGCGAGGTAGCCGCCGGTCGCGAGGCAGTTGAACGGACGCCCGCCGATCCCGACGTCACGCGCGAACTCCTCTGCCGCGATCGGGAAGTGGAGCGGCGACACCCCGACGCCGAACTCGCGTTCGATGCCGAGGGAGTACGAGAACCGATTGGTGACGACGCTCACGATGAGGAGCGCGAGCACGACGATGACGCCGCCGGTCGCCACGGGCGCGAGCGCCGCCGCGAGACGGGCGGATGTCGCCGGCGCGTGCGCAACCGCGTCGCGCCGCTTTTCGCCGCGTGCCATCGGCGACGGATCCGCCCAGCGTGTGCAGAACGGGCCGAGATTGGCGGCGATCGCCGGCACGGCGACCCAGGCGAAGAGCGCCACGTTGCGGAGCGCCTGCATCGACAGGATCGCCAGCGCCGCGGTCACGAAGAGACGGCCGAGGTGCCAGCGCCTGATGCTCACGATGAACGACGCCGCCGCGAGGACGACCATCGCCGCCCACGTGTACGCGAGCGGTACGCCGTATCCCGATTGGAACGGCGGCCGGAACTCGCCGATCCGCGCCGACAAGAGCGAGCTGCCGGTCACCCTCGGCAAGAGGTCGAACGGAAAGAGCGCGCCGCGTAGGCCGTAAGGATTGAGGAAGCAGGCGGCGGTCGCCAGCACCAGGACCATCGTCAGCCGGCGCCATTCGCCGGGGCTCGCGCCGCTCGCCGCGCGCCACCCCCGCGGCAGCGGCAGGAACGCGAGCGTCGCGCCCGCCCAATAGCATCCGATCACGACCAGCCCGATGGCGAAGATCCCCTGCGAGTTCGTCCACAGCGCCTGCAGCGGCACGAGCCAGTAGAGCGCGCGACCATTGCGTGGAAACCCGTCGAGGAGCCACAGATACGTCGCCAGGAGCACGAACGACAACAGCTCGGGCCGCGGCACGAACCGCGGGCTCGCGACGACGAGCGCGATCGCGATCAGCAGCGCGACGAGCACGTCGGGCGCGAACCGCCGCGCCGACGCCTGGAGAATCGTCACGCTCGCGAGCACCAGGACGACGGTGAGGAGGATGCAGCCGTCGGCGCCGCCGAGCGCGTACGCGGCGTAGAGGACGAGCTGAAACACCCAGTGCAAATCGATCCACGGATGATCCGGCGTCGTGTACGCGAAGGTGTTGCTGACCGGCCAGCGCCAGGTCGCCACCATCAAGCGGCCCGCCGCGAGGTGGTACCAGACGTCGTAGTCGTCGATCGGCCGCAGCGTGAGGACGATCCCGAGGAGAGCGGTGAGCCCGACCGCGATCTGCGACCGGCGCCGACCGAGTGGAGACGTCCGCGGCATGGCCTGCGATCAGCGCAGGACGCGAGAGCCGCCGAACACCGCCACCCAGAGAACGGCGACGATCAGCGCGTACTTGAGGGCGTAGTACACCTGCCGATTCGCCTTCTTGAAGCGCTTGAGCGGCGCGCGCGTCCGATAGACGCGCTCGAAGACGCGATTCGCGAGACCGACCTCCTCGGCGTCGACGTTCTTCGACGCGGTCAGGCCGACGACGTGGCGGATCACGAAGCCGTTGAGGGCGCGCATGACGGCGGTACGCAACGGCCGTTCGACGTCGCAGAAGAGGATGATGCGTGTCTCATCGGTGCGGTTCTCGAAGCGGTGCACGTAGGTCTCGTCGAAGACCAGATCCTCGCCGTCTCGCCAGGAGTAGGATTGACCGTCGACGAAGATGCGGCACTCGTCGCGGTTGGGCGTGATCAGCCCGAGATGATAGCGGATCGAACCCGCGAACGGGTCGCGGTGCTCGCCCACCGCGGTTTGCGGTCCGATGAGCGCGAACATCGCCCCGTGGACGGTCGGAATCGATTCCACGAGCGCGACCGTCCGCGGGCAGAGCGCCCGCGCCGAGGGCAGCGGCGCGCCGTACCACTTCAGGTAGAACCGCTTCCATCCCTTGCGAAAGAAGGTGTTGAACCCGAGGTCGTCGTGGCGCTCGGAGGCGCGGATGTGCCCCGCCTCGTAGAGACGCAGCGCCTCCTCGCGAATCGTCCGCCAGTTGGCGCGCAACGTCGCGACCTCGGGAAACCGCTCGACGTCGAGCATCGGCGTCGTCGGGACCCGGGAGAAGAGGTAGACGAGCACGTTGTAGGGCGCGAGGAACGTCGAGTGATCGGTGAGCTGGCGCCGGAAACTCAGGCGCACCCGACCGCGGTAGTGCACGTAGAGCGCGGAGGCGAGAAAGCCCGCGAACAAGGCGATCCGCGTCACGGCGAGGGCGCTCATCCGACGCGGACGGTCGTCTGTCGTTCCATGACGAGCCATCTCTGACGATGCGCGGCGCGTTTGGCAAGTGCCGCGGCGCGGACACCGGCAGGCGCGCGGCCCTCCCGCCCCGGTTGCATTTCGACGACCGCCTGACCACAATCCGCGCGTGCGCCCTTGACGGCGCGATCGTCACGCACGGAGGACCCCATGGCCCAGACAGCGCAGCTTCGGCAGTTCGACGTCGTCGAGAACGAGGCGCAGCGGGTGTTCGCGGCGCAGCGCGCCGCGTACCTGCGCCAGCCCTACCCGAGCATCGAGGAGCGGACGCAGAACCTCACCAAGCTCGAGCGCATCCTCGTCGACAACGTCGACGCGATCGCCGAGGCGATCAACGCCGACTTCGGCTGCCGGTGCGCGGAAGAGTCCAAGCTGCTCGAGATCTTCACCTCCGTCGACGGCATCCGGCACACACGGCGGAAGCTCCGCGCGTGGATGAAGCCGCAGCGCCGGCACGTCTCGATGCTGTTCGCGACCGGATCGAACCGCGTCATCCCGCAGCCGAAGGGCCTCGTCGGCATCGTCTCGCCGTGGAACTACCCGCTCTTTCTGACCGTGAGCCCACTCACCAGCGCGCTCGCCGCGGGCAATCGTTGCATGATCAAGATGGCGACCAACTCGAGCACGCTCTGCCGGCTGCTCGCCGAGAAATTCAAGGAGCAGTTTCCCGAAGAGACGGTCACGATCCTTCCCGGCGTACGCGCCCAGGACTTCTCCACGCTCCCCTTCGACCACATCATCTTCACCGGATCGGCCGACGCCGGCCGCACCGTGATGCGCTCCGCGGCCGAGAACCTCACCCCGGTGACGCTCGAGCTCGGCGGCAAGTCGCCGACGATCATCTGCGACGATTTCGACGTCGACACCGCCGCCGCGCGTATCCTCTACGGCAAGTTCGTCAACGCCGGCCAGACCTGTCTCGCACCCGACTACGTCTTCGTACCCGAGGCCAAACGCGACCAGTTCGTCACCGCGGCACGGCGTATCCTCAGCGAGCGCTACCCCGATCCGAACGCCGCCGGCTACACCTCGATCATCGACGAGAAGTCGTACCGCCGGCTGCGCGCGACGCTCGAGGACGCCGAAAGGAAGGGCGCCCAAGTCGTGTCGCTCGTCCCCGGCGCGACCTTCAACGACGCGATGCGGAAGATCCCGCCGCACATCGTCCTCGACCCGACCGACGACATGACGATCATGCGCGAGGAGATCTTCGGGCCGCTCCTTCCGGTGAAGACCTTCCGCCACATCGACGAGGTCATCACCTACGTGAACACCAAGGACCGCCCGCTCGGCCTGTACTTCTTCACCAACGACAAAACTCTCGAGCGCACGCTCCTCTACCGCACCATCTCCGGCGGCGTGACGATCAACAACTGCGTCTTCCACGTCGCGCAGCACGACCTGCCCTTCGGCGGCGTCGGCGCGAGCGGCATGGGCCACTACCACGGGCACGAGGGCTTCGTGGAATTCAGCAAGATGCGGCCGGTATTCACCAACCCGAAGTTCTCGGCGATGCACCTCTTCTATCCGCCGTACACCAAGCTGCACACACGGCTCTTCGATCTCCTGCTGAAGTTCAAGCGCTAGCGACGCCGCGGCGTGCTAGCGCCGCCGGTCACATGTCACCGAGGAGGCGGCCGATCTCGCGCGCGGCGAGCACGAACTCCCACGCGACGTAGCCGCACACGGTGACGACGGCGACGGACGCGAGCCACTTGCCCCTGCGGTCGAGGCTCGGCGTCCGCCACACGAGCGGCAACGCGAACGGTCCGAGCACCGTGAGCGCGAGCAGCACGATCCACAGCGGCCGGTAGTACCAGGCGAGGAAGGCGCCCTGCCCTTGCCCGCAGCGCCGGCAGTAGCGATCGCCGGCGTCGATCGCGAGACCGCAGCTCCAACAGCGTCCGGGTGACGGAACGGCACTCGCGTGCGCCGCCAAACGACGGCCCTCTTCAGCGACGTCGGACATCGACAGCGAGTCTTGCACGAAATCGCGACGACGGGGATGGGATCGACCGCTCAGTCCGCGGTCGCCTCGGAATACACCGGCCGCGTGGCGGCTGAATAGGGCCACGGCTCCGCCTCGGTCGCGGCGATCAGCGCGCGCACGAAGGCGTCCTGGCGCGCGCGCGCGTCGGGCACGGGAACCCCGTGGTGCAGGACCGCGAAGCGCACGACCCCGAAGCGCCGTGTGCGGAGGGCGCCGGCAAGGGCGGAGGCACCGACCGAGCCGAACGTGCCGGTCTTGCCGACGACGATCCCGGGACGTTCCGTCACCCGATCCTCGAGTGTCCCGTGGTCGATGCCCGACACCGGGAGCGCCGCGGTGAGGTCGTCGCCGTGGCGGGCGAGTTCGTCCATGAGCGCCCCGAGGAGCGCGACCGCGGCGCGGGGGCTCATCCTGTTGGTCGCACCCGCGCCGGCGCCGTTGTCGATCACGATCTCGTCTCGCATCGCTTCGGGGACGTGCGCGCGTGCGCTCTCTTGGACGGCGGCCGCACCGCCGATCGCGTCGGCCGCGAAGTGGAAGACGTTGTTCGAGTAGCAGTTGAGCGCCTTGACGACGTGGAGGAGCGGCGGCGAGTGGAGCACGGCGAGCGCTTCCCCGGGGCCCGACGTCGATCGACGGCCGAGGAAGACGAGCGCGGCCGCGCGCGCGCTCTCCGCCGTCGCGTCGAGCTCGGCGAGCCGCGCGCGGGCCTCGCTCCCTGCCTTGCCTGCGAGCACGGCGCCGAGTCGCCGCCCATCCGGGTCCGGCTGCCAGTCGAAGAGCAGCGGCCCGCGCGCGACGAGTCGTCCCTCGACGACACGCAGCCCGCGCGTGTGTAGCCGTCGGAGCAGCAGCAGCGCGCTCTCGTCGACGAGGAACGGATCGCCTCCGCCCTCGACGACGAGGTCCCCCTCGAGACGTCCCGCGCGTAGCGGACCGCTGCCGCGCAGGCGCGTCTCGAAACGATGCGTCGGACCGAGGCGCGCGAGCAACGCGAGCGAGGTCGCGATCTTGGTGACCGACGCGGGATGCACGGCGTGATTCGCCGCCTGCGCGACGAGGATCGTGCCGTCGTCGGCGACGGCGTACACCCCCTGCCCCTCGCCGACGATCGATCGCGCCAGCTCTTGCAGCGCCGGCTCGGCAGCGGCGAGGGTCGCGTACAGCACGAGCGCGAGCGCCCCCATCGTCCTCGTCACCGGCGACACGCGCCCCATGGCGAGCATTGTGCGGACGACTGCCCGGCCGTCAAACGATCGTCCGAAGTCGCCGCGCATGCGTCGCGTACGTCCGCATCATTCCTAGTTGACTGCGCGATCGCAGTGTCTCACAGTTCGGCAGCGGACGATCCGTTCGATCTCATGAGGTACCGCATGCGAAGCGCGGCAGTGCAGCGCGCACCGATGAGCCCCGAGCCCTCCAACCCGATGCGCGCGCGCTGCGGCGTGCTGCTCGCCGCGCTGTTGGTCGTGACGCCGGTCGCTCCGTCGGCGCACGCCGCGCCGCGCGGCAAGCGCCACCCACGCGGCGTCGCCCTCGGCCTCAGCGTGCAACCCGGACCGCAATGTCACCCCGGGCGTCACGCGCTCACGTATCACGGCGGCGACCTCGTCCAGCACGTCGCCGTGTTCATCCTCTTTTGGGGTCCCGAGTGGCAAGCCGATGCCGAGCATCAGGCGGCCGCCGCCTCCCTGCGCACGACGTACCAGCAGCTCGGCGGCAGTGAGTACGGCTGCTCGTGGCAGGAGTTCGCGTTGCCGAGCAGTCCGATCGGCGTCGGATCGTATGCCGGCGACGAGATCATCCCGACGCCGCCCGTTTTCCCGGGCCAGCAGCTCGACGACGCCGACATCCAGACGCGTATCCTGACCGAGGTACAGGCCCACCGCGCACCGGCCGCGACCGACGACACGTTCTACGTCGTCGTGCCGCCCAAAGGCGTGCCGGTGATCGCCGGTGGCGAGACCGGCTGCGGTGGAACGAACTTCACCTTCTGCGGCTATCACGACAGCTTCGCGAGCGGCGGGAAGCGCTTCCGCTACGCGGTCCTGCCGTACCCGTGCAGCTCGGGCGGCGCGACCTGCTTCGTCGATTTCCAAGAGAACGTCGCACGCTCCTTCCAGGTCGTCGGCTCGCACGAGCTCGCGGAGACGGTGACCGATCCCGATCAGCCCCCGGTCGGGGGGAGCGGCTGGTTCGACGACCACAGCGGTGAAGAGAACGCCGACATCTGCGCGAGCGACACCTGCCTCATCGATCTCCCCGTGGGCGTGGACACGTTCACCGTCAACTCGCTGTGGTCGAACCTCGGCGGCGACTGCGTCGCCAGCGCTCCCTGCGCGCTGCCGCCGGCCGTGTGTACCGATCCCGCACCGGGCGCCTGCGTCACCAACACCCGCAGTCCGCACGCCTGCGACCTCGAGTGGCACGTCGAGCCGAACCTCACCCGCGACCGCAACGGCTTCGCCGGCGGGGTGGTCTCCTGCGGCGACGGCCAGCCGTTCTGCGACGTCGACGCCACGGCGGACGGCCGATGCACGTTCCACGTCGCGGTCTGCCTGAACAGCACCGACCCGCGCTTCGCCTGCACCGCGAGCGCCGTCGATTCCGTGCGGCTTCGCGGCAAGCTCGCCCGCAGCTCGGACCCCGCCGATCAGGCGAATACCGCCGCGCTCCTCCCGGCGCTCGAGACCGTCGACGCCGGCAGCACCGGCGCCGCGACCGGGAGCGTCGTCACGTACACCCCGGCCGCCGCCACCAACGACGCGTGCAGCAGCTACGTCGACATCGTCGTCCCGGTGAAGTCGCGCCACGGGCGCATCACTGCGGGGAAACGCACGCTACAGCTGGCGACGCGCACCGCGATCGGCAAGGTGAGCGAGAAGTTGACGCTGATCTGTGCGCCGACGTTCCCCTGAGACGAGCCGCGCCGGTACGGGGCGCACGTTGACCGCACGCGATCTCGGGGTGTACGAATCGCGCCACGTGAAGCCGCGCGCGACGTCACTGCTGTTGCTCGTCCTTTTTTCTCTGAGCGGTCGCGTCGCGCTCGCCCACCCCGATACGCTCGGTGAGGCGGATCCCTATTGGCAGCAGCGCGCGAGCGCCGCGCGCGACGGGAGCGCCGACGCAACACCGGGCAACACCCCTGCGGGACAGCCGGCGGCGGCATCCCGGCTGCTCAAAGGCTTCGCCTACGCGTCGGGCGGTGTGTCGCTGCTGTTCGTGCTCTCGTTGCTGCGCTCGATCCGGGGTTCGCTACGGCGCGCGCGAGCCTGAGCGCCGGACGCGGGACGACCGATTCCGTGAGCACGGACGCCCTGCCTCTCGTCGAGGTCTGCGACGTCACCGTTCGGCGTGAGCGCGAGCTGTTGTTGGATGGGGTCTCGCTCGCGCTCGCGCCGGGATCGATCACCGTGCTCGTCGGTGCCAACGGCGCCGGCAAGAGCACGCTCATCGCCGCGATTCTCGGACAGATCGAGTTCACCGGGCGCATCCGCCTTCATTGGCGCGCGAGCGGACGGATCGGCCTCGTACCGCAGCGCTTCACCGTCGACGCGACGCTGCCCCTCACCGCCGGCGAGTTTCTCGCCCTGTCACGCCAGCGCCGCCCGGTGTGCTTCGGGATCTCCCGAGCCACGCGCAGGCGCGTCGACGCGTTGCTCGCCGGAGCCGGCCTCTCCGCAGCGACGTCGCGATCACTCGGCTCGCTCTCGGGTGGCGAAATTCAGCGGCTGCTGCTCGCGAACGCCATGGATCCGACCCCGGAGCTGCTGGTGCTCGACGAGCCCGCGACCGGCCTCGACGACGGCGCGGTCCGGCAGTTCGAGGCGCGTCTGCTCGCGGCGCGCGCGCAGTCCGGCGTGACGGTGCTCATGGTCTCCCACGATCTCGCACAGGCGCGCCGTCTCGCCGATCTCGTGGTCGTCCTCGACCGCCGCGTGACGCGCAGCGGCCGGCCGGCGGAGACGCTCGCAACCGCCGTCGAACCGACACTCGTATCGCTCGCCGCACCACCGGCATGAGCGTACTCTACGAATGGTTGGCCGGCCTCGCGCAGGCCGGCCGCATTCCCGCGAGCCTCGGCTACGCCTTCGTCGTGCGCGGGGCGATCGCCGTACTCCTCCTCGCGCCGCTGCTCGGCGGCATCAGCCACCTCGTCGTCGCGCGCCGCCTGGCGTTCTTGAGCACGGCGCTCGGACAAGCGGCGCTCACCGGGTTGACGATCGGCCTCGTGCTCGGCGAGCCCTTGAACGCACCGTACGGCGGCATCTTCGGCTTCTGTCTGCTGTCCGCGATCGGCATGGTCTACGTGAAGCGGCGCGCGTCGTTGCCGTCGGACACGCTCATCGGCGTCTTTCTCTCGATGACGCTCGGCCTCGGCATCTGCCTCCTCGTGGCCGTGACCAAGCGTTTCAACATTCATCAGATCGAGGCCGTCATGTTCGGGAGCATCCTCACCGTGACCGACGCGGATCTGGGCTTGCTCCTCGCCGCCGGGATCGTCGTCGCCGGCGTGCTCGCGTGGCACTACAACGCGCTCCTGCTCGACAGCCTGAGCCCGCCCCTCGCGCGGGTATCGGGCGTCTCCGCGGCGGCGCTCGAGTACCTCTTCGTCGTGCTCCTCACGGTGGCGATCGTCATTTCGCTCAAAGTGATCGGCGCATTGCTGGTCGAGGCGCTGGTCATCGTTCCCGCAGCGTCCGGTCGAAACCTCGCCCGCAGCACCGGCAGCTATCTGGCGTGGAGCGTGCTCACGGCGTTGGCGGCGGGTCTCGGAGGTCTCGCCCTCTCCACCCGCCTCCTGGTGCCGAGCGGCGGTGCCATCGTCCTGGCGCTCGCCGCGCTCTTCTTCGCCACGCTCGCGATCAACGGGTTGCGGGCGCGCGCCGCGGGCTAGTTGGAGGCTGCGGAGTCGGCTCGACGCGCGGGTCGTCTTTCTGCATCATGAACCGATCAATGACCGAGCGAGCGACAGCCGACGGCCGGTCCGTGGAGCGCACCGAGACGGGCCGCCATCCGAACCTCCTGCATCTCGCGGAACGTCTGCTCGGTCACGTCGCGGCGGACACGCTCGAGATGGCGCCGGATCAGTGGACGTTGCCGGTGAGCCACTATTGCTCCGAGGAACGGCTGGCGCGTGAGCGGGAGACGCTCTTCCGACGCTATCCGATCGTGATTGGACACACCTCCGAGCTCGACGCGCCCGGGAGCTGTCTCCGCCATGACGCGCTCGGGGTTCCTCTCCTCCTCGTGCGCGGCGAGGACGGCCAAGTCCGCTGCTTCCTCAACGTCTGCCGGCACCGCGGCATGCGGCTGGTGAGCGAGGACGGCGCGTGCCGGCGAAAGGCGCTCGTCTGCCCGTACCACGGATGGACGTACGGGCTCGACGGCACGCTCCTGCACGTCCCTCATGCCGAGGCGTTTCCCGATCTCCGACCGGAGACTCGCGGGCTCGTGTCGGTGCCGCTCGAGAGCCGTCACGGCCTGCTCTGGGTGCGCCCGACACCGGGCGCTCCGCTTCACCTGGACGCGTTTCTCGGCTCGATCGCCGAGGACCTCGAGTCGTTCGCGCTGTCGACGTACGTCGTCTATCGACGCATCGACGCCGTCCGGCGCGCCAATTGGAAGCTCGTGATCGACGCCTTCCTCGAGGCCTACCACATCCGCGTGTTGCACCGCGACACGATCTACCGGTTCTTCCTCGACGCGCGCGCGGTGTCCGACTTCGTCGGACCCCACGTGCGCTCGGTCGCGGCCCGACGCGCGGCGACGGCGCTGGTGGGAACACCACCGTCGGCGTGGGATTTGCGCCAGCATTTCACCTTCACCCACTTCGTGTTCCCGAACTCGGTCTTCATCTTTCACCCCGACTACGTGAGCCACATCACGGTCTTCCCGGTCGACGCGGATCACGTGCGCTGGGTGCACGCGATGCTCGTCCCATCGGCGGTCGCGACCGAGGACCGGCGCCCGCACTGGGACCGAACGCTCGCGCTCATCGAAGAGACCGTCTTCCAACGCGAGGACCTCTTCGCCGCCGAGGGCATTCAGGCGGGGCTACGGTCGGGAGCGAACCAGAGCGTCACGTTCGGGCGGCTCGAGAACGCGCTCCGTCACTTCCACACGACGATCGAGCGTTCACTCGTACCGGAGCCATAGGTCGTTCATCGTACCGGGGCCACCGCTCGGACGGCACGTCAGAGTTTCCCGAGGTAGTCGACCAGCGCGTCGATTTCGTGACCCGACAGGTTCTGGTTGGGCATCACGATGTTGCCGTAGGCCGCCGGCCAACCTGCCAAGTCCGGGTGCGCACGAATCATCGCCGCCGGGTCGGCGATCCAGCTTCTGAGCCAGTCGGCGTTGCGGCGCGTGCCGACGCCCCTCAGATCGGGGCCGATCACCGTGCCGCTGCCGACGCCGTGGCAGCTGTTGCACCCGCGCGTCACGAACACGTCGCGACCCTCGCCCGCTCCGGCCACCTCGGGCGCCCGCGCCGGCTCGCGTGCGCTCTTCGCTTCACCCGACGTCGCAGCCGGCGGTCCCGGAATGAATCGCGGCGGGTAGCTCTCACGGCGCCAGCTAAGGAGCAGCAACGCGAGCGCGTGCGCGTCTTCGGGCGCAAATTCGAACGAGGGCATCGTCGTCCCGGGACTCACCGTCTCGGCGTTGCTCACGTGTTGCACGTGCCAGTTGAAGGCGGTGTGCGGTCCGGTGACGTGCGCGAAGTCGAAGAGTTCGGGATTCTTGTCTCCGACGTAGGTCAGCTCCGGCCCTTTCAACCCCCCCTTCCCTTCGACTTGATGACACACCAGGCACTTGTTCTTGCGGAACAGGGCTTTTCCCCGGTCGATCGTTTCCATGCCGACCGTCGATTCTTCGCGGCGATGGCAGGCGTTGCAGCGCATCTGGATGAGCTCGCCCTCGGCGAGATCGTAGCGGGCGGCGAGCGGGCGATCGAGGAGCGGCTCTTCCCAGTGCTCGACGTCTCCGTGCGCCGCCGCCACCTCGGTGGCGAACCCCTGGCCGCCGTGACAGGAGGTGCAACCGAACTCGGAAAACGGGTGCGCCTCGAGGTACGGCAGCTCGGGATGGGGAGCAAGCGGCAGCGGCAGGTTGCCCGAGAGCGTTCCACTCCACTCGTAACCGAGATGACAGGTGACGCAGCGATCGACGCGGTCGAGCTGCGGCAGCCAGAGCTGCCGAATGCCGAACGTGAACGCGCGCGCCGCAGCGACCTGCCCGTGCTGTTCGAGCGCACCGCGGAAGCTCTCCTGGACCGGCCGCCACTCGCTGCGCTCCTCATGCACGACGCTCGCGACCACGAGCGCGAAGAAGACGAGCGATAGGACGACGAGGAGCGGAAAATCCGACGCTTCGAGTCGCGTGAACGGGAGGCGCACGCTACAGCCTCGTCGGCGCCACAGGCCACTGTTGCCATGGCCAGTACAAGCCCCATGACGGTCCGCGCAGATAGACGCCGACGAGGATGAGCGCGACAATCGCCAGCGAGACGAGCGCGAAGACGGTATTTTGGAGGCGCCGCTCGGGCGCGAACCAAACGCCCTCGGTGGCACGCGCGCTGCGATCGAGGAAGGGCCAGGCCGCAGCCGCGAGCAACAGCGCACCCGGGATCAGAATGCCGCCGACGAGGCCACCGCTCACCGTATAGCCGCCCACATGCACCGTCGTGCTTGCCACCAGCTCCTGGAGCCACAAAAAGTACCACGGTGCCTTCGCTGGATTGGGCGTGACGCCGGGATTGGCGGCCTCCTCCAACGGCGCCCCGAAGATGACGCTGAGGAGCAGCGTCACGTTGAACACGAGCAGAAACACCAGCGCGATGCGGCGCGTCAGCTCCGGCGAGGAGAACACCACGTCCTCTTCCTCGATGTCCGTCGAGGCGAGCGTCTGGACGGTCGTTCCGCGCGCGACGCCGAACATCGAGTAGGTCTTCGCGGGCGACGGCGTCGTGACCCGGCGCGCGCGCTGGTGGCGGAGCGGCTCGATCGCTGCCAGCCCGCCATCCTTACGGACGCGCCACATGTGGTACGCGAAGAGCCCCACGACGAAGGTCGGCAGTACGAAGACGTGCAGCACGTAGAAGCGCAGCAACGTGGCCTGCTCGATCTGGGTGCCACCGAGGAAAAAGAACCGCAGCGACTCGCCGATGACCGGCGCTTCTTGCGCGATGTTCGTGCCGACGGTGACGGCCCAGAACGCGAGCTGATCCCAAGGCAAGAGGTAGCCGGTGAACGAGAGCAGGAGCGTCGCGAGCAGCAGTGCGATGCCCACCAGCCAGTTCACGCTGCGCGCGCCGCGATAGGCGCCGGTGAAGAACACGCGTGCCATGTGGAAGAACGTCGTGCCCACCATCAAGTGGGCCGACCAGCGGTGTTGGTTGCGAAGGAGCCACCCGAAGCTGACGGCGAACTGGATATCCTTCATGCTTCCGTAGGCACGCTCGACCGAGGGCACGTAGAAGAACATCAGGAGCATGCCGGTGACGAGCAGGATCAGGAACAGCGAGGCCGTCGCCGTCCCGAGCCAGAGCGAGTAGCTCCAACTCGCGCTGCGCATCGTCACTTTGTTGGGAAACCAGTGTAGCCAGAGATTGCCGACGATCGCTTCGCCGGCCTCGCGCTCGGTGCGCGGCGTCCAGGTCCAGACGGCCGCTCGCCAGAGATCGCGCAGCCGTCCGGCGAACGTCACGCCTGCCCCTTGGGGGGTGTGAAACGGAATCCGCGCGCCACCTGCTCCGCCGTGTTCACCTCCAGGTAGCCATCGGGCGAGAGCGCCACGGCGTACCACGGAAGTCCCCGCGGCGCCGGTCCGCCAATCACCGTCCCATCGGGCTTGAAGCGGCTGCCGTGGCACGGGCAGTCGAACTCACCCCGGTCCCCCTTCCACTGAACCGTGCACCCGAGATGGGAACAGACGGCCGAGACCACGTGGAAGTCGTCCTCCTCGCGGACGACGAACAGTCGGCGGTCGGGGTTGAACGTGACTCCCACCGGGTAGTCCTTCGGCTTCCGTACCTTGAAGCGCCGCGAAGGTTCGTAGAGCACGTTCGGGATGAATGCGCGCGCTGCTGCCGCGATCTGCATCAGGAAGGCGAGAAACACCGAGGCCTTGCCGAGCAAGCGGAGGAAACCGCGGCGATCCTCATCCATACGCCAGGCCCTCCTCGAAGTGAAAGCGCTCCATGGTGATGGCGGCGGTCGGACAGCGCAGCGCACACAACCCACAACGAATGCACTTCTCTTCGTCGTACAGGAAGACCATCGCCGGCTCGGCGCCGACACGCGCTTCGAGGGTGCGCCGTCGCTCCGCGTCGAGCTCGAGCAGATCGAGCGGAGCGAACCGTATGCAATGCTCGGGGCAGATGTCGACACAGCGCGCGCAGAGCACGCACTGCTCACCGTCGTAGATCGGGTGCGTGTGACAATAGAGGCAGCGTGACGCCTGCTCCTGCGCCTGCGTCGGCGTCAACGCGAGCTCGACTTCGGTGATGCCGCTCCGGCGCGCCAGCGGCGTGATCGGAATCCGGCGTTCGATCGCGTCATAGCCGCCGGCCATCTGGTAGGTATCCGTCGGCAATTGCTCGATGGTGACCCGCAGGGTGGGTGCGGCGGCCGCGTCGCCGCGAAGGTGCGCGTCGATCGACCGTGCCGCCACCTTGCCCTGCTGCGCGGCAGTGATGAGCAACGCGGGGGGAAACGCGCCGTCCCCGCCGGCGAATACGCCGGGCGCCGTCGTCGCGAGCGTCAACGGATCGACCTTGATGGTTCCCGACGAGCTGGTCTCGACGCCGTCCTCGGGACGCAGGAACGACACGTCGGGCCCCTGTCCAATCGCCAGGATGATGGCGTCGGCGTCGATCACACGAGTGTCGGTGCGATCGAAGACGGGGTTGAACCTACCGTCGTCGTCGAACACGCGCACGCAGCGCACGAGCTCGATGCCGGTCGCTCTCCCCGCGGCCCCGATGATGCGCTGCGGCCCCCACGAATGTAGAAAGGTGATCCCCTCTCCCGCCGTCACCTCCAACTCTTCGCGGCCCTGGACCGATCGCCCCGCAGGCATGTCGGCGGCCGACTCGAGACTGACGACCATCACTTCAGCGGCGCCGCGCCGGACGACCTCGCGTGCGGTGTCGAGCGCCACACGCAGCGTCGTCGCCTCGATCGCGATCTCTTCCGCGGGCGCCATGGCGATCCCCGGCAGGATGGCGCGCATCGCGATGCGGGCGGCGTCGAGCGCGACCAGGCCGCCACCGACGACGACGACTCTCTTTCCGACCGGCACCCGATACCCGCGGTTGATGTTCAGCAGATAATCGATCGCCGTGATGACGCCGTCGAGGTCCGCGCCCTCGACACGGAGACCCCGCCCCCGGCCGGCGCCGATGGCGAGAAAGACGGCCTCGAACCCTTGCGCTCGGAGATCGGCGACCCCGAACTCGGGGGTCAGCGGCCGGCCATAGCGGATCTCCACGCCGAGGCTTTCGATCTCGGCGACCTGGTGGTCGATCACCTCGCGCGGCAAGCGGTAGCTCGGAATCGCGTAGCGCATCATTCCGCCGGGGAGAGGCATCGCCTCGAAGATCGTGACCCGATAGCCGAGCAGCGCCAGGTCGTTCGCACACGACAACCCTGCAGGCCCGGCGCCGACCACGGCGACGCGACGCTCCCCGGCCGGCGACGCGCGGCCTCGGACCAGAACCTCACTGTGCCCGGGCGTCGTGCTCCCGCCGCCCATGCCACCGCGCAAGATGTCCTCGAGCGTCGCCGCCGACAACGACTCGGGACCGTAGTTCTCGGTGACGAAGCGCTTGAGCGGCCGGATCGCAACCGCGGCGTCGATCTTGCCGCGGCGGCACGCGTCCTCGCATGGCGCCCCGCAAGTACGCCCGCAGATCGACGCGATCGGATTCGGCGAACGCGCAACCCGATACGCCTCGGCGAAGCGCCCTTCGGCGATCAGCTGCACGTACCGACCGGCGTCTGTCTTCACCGGACAGGCGTCGAGACATGGGATGTTGGCACGAAACCACCAGAGGTCGCGCGCTTCAGCGCGGATCGGGGGCGCCATCGCGATTCATGCTCTCGCGACTATGGCGTGCAGAGGCTGCGCACGTACGCCACGAGATCGTGGATCTCGTCGTCCTCCATCCCATCTTTCCATGCCGGCATGTCCTTGCTCAGCTTGACCGACTCCCCGCCTTCTTTGATCGCGCGAAAGAGGGTTTCGTCTTTGATGTCCTTCATTCGGGTGCAGTCGGTCAGATCGCGTGGCTTGGTGGACAAGGTCGCCGCCGATGCGCCGTTGCCCTTCCCCTCGGCGCCGTGACACTTCGTGCAGAACATCCCGAAGCTCTTCTTGGCGGCGGCCAAATCGGCGGCGCCGGCGGGAGCGGTCGCGACGGCAACCGAGAGGCCGACAAGCAGGACGCCGAGTACGCGTACACGCATCGACCGCTCCCGATCCACGTCAGTGCGACCGCAGAAACGCGTGAATCGCGCTCGCGTTGTCCGCCGGCAGGTTCGCGATCGTGCGCATGTGCAGGATGATCGTATCCCACTCGGCGGCGCTGCGCTCCCCGCCCGGCCGCGCCTTGTGGCAGTCGCCGCAGTATTGCGGCCAGAGCTCGGCACCGCGACGAAAGAGGGCCTTGTCGTCTCCCTTGTCGTCCGCCCGCACCACCGAGGCGCCCAATAGGAGGGCCGCCCCGAGCAAAATCCCCAGCCATCGAATCGGTCTCGCGCTCATCGTCAGCCCTCCTCAGAACCCGACCGCCAACTCGGACAGGATTTCGTGGTTGTTCGGGGCGTCACGCGGGATGTCGCGGTCGTACTCGAGCTTCCACACGACCGACGGCGTGATCCAGTAGTCGACGCCGAGCGACACCTGCCGGGGGTGGGGCAATTGCCCCTCCGGCGCTTGTCGCTGATTCTGACCGGAGTACCGCGCGACGAGCTCGACGCGATCCCACGGAGACGGCACGATCTGGCTCAGCATGTAGCTGCCCTGGATGTAGTAGCCCTCGCGTTCGTCGCGCACCCCTGCCGGGAGATCCCGCCGGGTCGAGATGTACTCGCCGCGCAGCTCCGCGTCGCCGTACTGATAGACCGAATCGAGACCCCATGCCGTGAACCACTTGCCGCCCTTCGCGTCCCACTGTCCGTCGTACGTCGACGCCCCGATCCGCAAGCGACCGGCATTCCACTCGAACGGCAGCGGCCGGAAGCCGATTCGTGCCCCGAATCCCTTGCCGCGATTCACGTCGTCGTTGTTGAACGTCAGCGGGTCGCCGATCGCGCCACCCCCGTCACCGGTGTCGAAACGCGGCCCGTTGCCGATGTACGCGCCGTAGTCGACATCCGCACCCAGGCCGTACCCGAGCCCGGCACCGCCGTGGAGCTGAACGCCGAGATCGGTGAACGGCATGATGCCGCCCTCGTCGCCCTCGCGGAACGGCAGCGGATGCGTCACCAGCTTGTTGATCCACGGTGGATGCAGCCGCTCGATGAACTCACCGAAGGGTAGGAGAAACTTTCCCGCGGTAACCGTCAGATAGTCGTTCACCAGATAGTCGGCTTGCGCGAACTCGAGGTTGACTTCGGTTTCCGCGTCCTCGGGCAGCTTCACCTCGAGCTCGCCCGAGAACAGCAGGCGATCGTTCAGCCGAAACAAGAAGATCGGATTGAAGCCCCCGCTGAAGGTGTTGTGGTTGGCGTTGTCATTCCAGTGGTACTGGGCGAAGCCATACCCGGTGATCAGAAAACGGTGTTCGCCGTAGTACTTGTCGAGCGCCCGTCGTAGCAGGTCCGGCTGCAACCCGCTCGTCGCCGCTTGCTCCGCCTTCGGCTGCTGCGCCTTCAGCTGCCCGACCGTCTCCTCGAGCTCCTTGATGTGCTGCTGGTTCCGCTCGTTCTGTTCTCGAAGTGCCTGGATCTCCGACTCGACGTCAGTCAGCGATCGACCTGCCGCCGGCACCGGGGCGGGCAACGTGATGAAGGACCCAATCAGGAGTGTGGCCAGCACGTATCGACGTTGGATGCGCATTCCCAACCCTCCTCCGATCCGCTGCGTTGTCGCCAAGGAAAAACTCGACTCGTGTTTAGCACCGCCCGTACCAATTCGCCGCGTTCTTGGAAAGAGCGACTTGCCGTGCGATTCTCCAACATTCGAGAAATTCTCGCGACATATTCTCGACGTCGCGACTTCGGAAGCTCCCCGTCCGTCGCGGAACCCCCCGAACCCGACCGTCCCGCTCGGGATTCGCTCGCGGCCGTTCCTCTATCCGGCCGCCCTCGCTAGATTGCGATCGTGGCCGACGTCCCCGAGATTCGCGGCTGGTGCGACGAGCGCTTCACTCGCGTCCGCGACGCGCTGGCCGAGAATTTCCGCCGGCACGGGGAGGTCGGGGCCGCGGTCGCGGTCACGATCGACGGCGGGCCCGTTGTCGACATCTGGGCCGGTTGGAGCGATCGGGCATGCACGCGTCCGTGGCAACGCGACACCTTGGTGAACGTGTTTTCGCTCGGGAAGGCCGTCGCCACCCTCGCCGTCCTCATCCTCGTGGAACGCGGGCAGGTCGACCTGGACGCGCCCGTCGCCCGCTATTGGCCCGAGTTCGCGGCCGGCGGGAAGCGCGACGTCACCGTCCGCATGCTGCTCTCACATCGCGCCGGCTTGCCCGGGATCCGCCGCTCGCTTCCACGTTTTGCGATGTACGACTGGCCGCTCATGACCGCCGCGCTCGCGGCGGAAGAGCCGTGGTGGGAGCCCGGCCGTACGCACGGCTATCACGTCAACACCTTCGGATACCTGGTCGGCGAGGTCGTGCGGCGTGTCAGCGGCGAACACATCGGCGTCTTCGTTCGGCGGCAGATCGCCGCTCCGCTCGACGCGGACTTTCACTTCGGGATCGGACCCGGGGACGACGCGCGCATCGCGGACTATCTCCTGCCCGAGGACGATGCGCACCTCGCCGACTACCTCCTCGCCAGCGAGTCGCGTGACGGCGGCGACGCCGACGAGGAGCGCCGATTCCTCCTCGGCCGTGTATACGTGAATCCAACCGGGATATCGGGCTTCGGCACCGTCAACACCCGCGCCTGGCGCGCGGCGCAGATGCCCTCGACGAACGGTCACGCGACCGCTCGCGGCGTCGCGCGCATCTATGCTGCGTTGGCGTGCGGCGGCGCCGTCGACGGAATCCGGCTCCTGCGGCCGGAGACGATCGCGCACGCGATCGCCGAGGCGTCTTCGGGTCCCGATGTCGTCCTGCGTCGCCCGTCACGGTTCGGACTCGGCTTCCAGCTCACGCGGCCGGAGAGCCCGCTCGGCACGAGCCCGCGGAGCTTCGGCCACTTCGGTGCCGGCGGCGCCCTCGGATTCGCCGATCCCGACGCGCGGCTCGCCTTCGCCTACACGATGAATCAGCCCGGTCCGCGCTGGCAGAACCCGCGCAACCGGGCGCTGATCGACGCCGTGTACGCGTCCCTCTGATACCGCCGTCCCGCCGTCGTCGCGACCTGCTCGTCTCCTCCTCGGTCTCAGTCGAACGTACCGTGGCGTCCGGCACCGCGTGCGAAACGTGCGGCACCGGCGAGCGTCTCACCCGATCGCAGCACCTCCATCCCGCGACGGGTTTCCGCGAGCAACGCCTCCGGCAGGCCGAGATGCCACTGCTCGTAGGAAGACAGCCGGTCGCTGCGCAGACATTGCTGCGGAAACTTCGCCAGCTCCTTGGCGAGCGCGATCGCCGCCTCCACCGCCGTACCCGGAGCGACGAGACGGTTCGCCAGTCCCATGCGCAACGCTTCCGCGCCCGCGACCGGCCTGCCGGTCAGGATCATGTCGAGCGCGTGACTCTGGCCGATGAGCCGCGGCAGGCGAATCGTGCCGCCGTCCATGAGCGGCACGCCCCATCGCCGGCAAAACACGCCGAACACCGCGTCCTCGGCGGCGACGCGCAGATCGCACCACAACGCCAGCTCGAGCCCGCCCGCAACGGCGTACCCTTCGACGGCCGCGATCGTCGGCTTCGAGAGCAGCAGTCGCGATGGACCCATCGGCCCGTCGCCGTCTTCGGCGCTGCGGTTGCCGCGGCCCTCGCTGATGCCCTTCAGGTCGGCGCCCGCGCAGAACGTGCCGCCGGCGCCGGTCAGCACCGCCGCGCTCGAGGAATCGTCGGCGTCGAAGCGACGGAACGCATCCGCGAGCGCTGCGGCCGTCGGTCCGTCGACGGCGTTCCGGACTTCGGGCCGGTCGATCGTGATGACGGCGATGCCGCCGTCGGTCTCATAACGTACGCTGCCCATCGTTCCCTCCCGAACCGAATCAACTCGTCGCGTGCGGCCGAACCAGCTGCCCACAGGCGGCCGCGATGTCAGTCCCCAGCGAGAAGCGCGTCGTCACGACGAACCCCGCCGCCTTGAGCGTGGTGGAGAAGGCCGCCTGACGCGCTGGTGTCGACGGCCGCAGCCACGGTGTTTGGTCAATGCCGTTGAACGGGATCAGATTGAGATGCACGCGCAGCTCTCGGCAGTAGTCGATCAACGCCTCGAGGTCGGCGTCCGTGTCGTTGATGCCGTCGAGCAGTAGATACTCGATCATGAGCGGCCGCTCGCGCAGCGCTTGGATCTCGCGCAAGGCGAGGTGCATCTCCCGCAGCGGAGTCTGTTTCGCGAGCGGCATGAGTCGCTCGCGCACCTCCTGTCGTGCCGCGTGGAGGCTGAGCGCGAGACTCACCTGCGGAAAGCGCGCGACGAAGCGCCGCAACTCGTCGATGATTCCGATCGTCGAGACCATGACGTGACGCGGGCTGAGGGCGAACCATTGCGGATCGACCAGCCGCGCCACCGCCTCCTCGACGGCGGCACGATTGTGCATCGGCTCACCCATCCCCATGAACACGACGTTCCGCAGCCGCCGTCCTTCCGTTTGCAAGATCCTCCCCGCCAATGCGACCTGCTCCACGATTTCTTCCACGGCGAGGCTGCGCGCCATGCCCATGTGCCCGGTCGCGCAAAACTGACAATGCGCCGCGCAGCCGACCTGGGACGAGACGCAAACCGAGCTGCGCCCGCTGCGGATTCGTAGGATCACGCTCTCGAGCGCGAGGCCGGCTCTCGTCTTCAGCACCAACTTCGTGGCCCCGTCGCGCGCGGAATCCCGACGCAGCACTTCCTGCAGACCATCGACCGCCACGTGGTTCGCGAGCCTGGACCCGGTCGCCGGGGACAGGAGCGCGACGGCCTCTTGCGGAGCGAGCCCGCGCTTGTAGATCGCGTTCCGCAGAGTCCGAAGATCTTCCCGACGCAGGCCGGTGGTCGCCCGAACGGCTTCCAGCGCTCCGGGCCGATGGATGGACGGCCGATCGAGCATCGACCCTTCCATAGCGTCCCGCCGCACGGAAGGGGAACCCATGTCGCGGCGCCGCGCGTCGAGGGCCGGCTGCGGCTCAGCGCTCCGCGGCCGGCTCTCGACGACGGCTTCCGTCCGAATCTCTACTGACAGGCCGGCAATTGCCCGGGGAACTGGGTCCCCACGACATTGTGCTTCCAGCAGTTACCCGTACCCGTCGTGTCCCACGCGAGATCGACCGCGAACACCGGATTGATCAAGGGCGAGGGCGCGGTTCCGTTCCCGAACGCCACATTGAAACGAACCTGGTCGAAGTCCGAGTTCGGCTCGATGTCGAGAGACGCGCACTGATCCGGCGTGAGGTTGTTCGCGACGCAGTAGTTCGCCACCGCGATGCCGAACGAGTGGTTGCCGAGCACGATGTTGTGGTCGACCAGGTTGGTGTCCGCAGCGAGGACGAGGAGCCCCCCGCCCTGCGGCACGGCGCAGACCTCGTCGCTCGGATCCAGACAGGTATTGGGCTTGTTGTTGTCATGCACGAAATTGTGATCGACCCGATTGTGCGCGTTCTCTTTCACGTCGAGAAAAATGTTCGTGAACGTCAAGAGGCCCGCGGTATTTCCCTTCGCCTCGTTGTGGTCGACTCGGCTGTTGCTGGTGTTTTCGAGCTCGAAGCCGCTGACGTTCTGGAACGCGAGATTCTGGTCCACACGGACGTCGTGCGACTGACCGACGTAGATGCCGGTGTCGTTCGAGCCCGTCGCGACGTTGCCCACGACCTCCCCCGCTCCGCAATGGGAAGGGAAGATGCCGTACTCGGCGTTGTCGTGCACCGAGTTTCCCGCGATACGCCAATCGTCGACGCAAAAGAGAAAGATGCCGTCGCCGTCGAAGCCGTTGACGGTGAACCCCCGAACCAGAGAGCCGTTGATCCGCTGGCTCTGATCGGTCAGGCAGTCCGGTCCCGCCGCCCCGGCCTTGGCGACGGCGATGCCCTGCTCCTGACCACCGGCATTCTCGAGGATCACCGGCTTCCGACCCGCGAGGGCGACGAGTGAAATGTGGTCCTTCGTGACCACGACGGCGCAGCTATTGCCGGGCTCGGTCGGACATGGCCGGCCCGCTTCGTGATAGGTCCCGGGCCGAACGGCCACCGTGTCTCCCGGCGCGGCCTGATCGACCGCCGCCTGGATCGAGTCGTGGGGGCCGACGATGATCGTCCGGCCGCTGGCGATTGGAATGTGGATGGCGAGTACACCCGCAGCCACGAACCACAGAGTCACACGCATGGGTCACCTCCTTGATGGGGATGGGGTTGGTACTGGAGTCGCGGGAAAGTCTCCTCCCGCGGTCAATCCGTAGTCAAGTTGCGCGGCTCTCCTCGAAGACCCACGCCCTATGGTCCACGTTTTCAAGTGCTTGCGCTCAGGAAGCTAGCCGCGCACACGAGCGCTTGTCCTCACGGGACAAGCCCTATAGAAGCTCAAGGTAGTCGTGAGGTGATGGTAGTATTCCGTTTTGGGCTGCGGGTTCCTGCCGCGGTCCTGATTTCAATGGCAGAGCACCTTCCCTCGAAGACGAGTCCAAACGAAAGGAGGGAACCGCTCATGCCAATTGGCACAGTGAAATGGTTCAACCCCGAGAAGGGGTTTGGCTTCATCACACAGACCGGCGGCGAAGACGTTTTCGTGCACTTCAAAGCCATCGCCAGCGACGGCTTCAAGTCGCTCGACGAAGGCCAGAAGGTCGAGTTCGAAATCGTCAAGGGCCCGAAGGGCCTGCAGGCCGCGAACGTCGTCAAAGTTTCCTGAGTGAGTCGACCGGCACCTCGGACACGTCCGGGGTGCCGGTCGCTTTTCCAGCCCACGACCGGCGAACCTCCCGCCTCGAAGCGCAACGCACTCTGCGTTGAAGCGCAATGCACTTTGCGTTGACAACCCCACGACGGTGACGGCATACACCTCCGCACGCAAGTACCTGCGCGCGTCGCGAACCCGATGTCGCGACCGAAGGAGCATCGATGAAGAAGATCGAAGCGATCATCAAGCCGTTCAAGCTCGACGAGGTCAAGGAGGCGCTGGCGAAGGCCGGCGTGCAGGGACTGACGGTGACCGAGGTGAAGGGGTTCGGGCGCCAGAAGGGACACACGGAGCTCTATCGGGGCGCGGAATACGTGGTCGACTTCCTGCCCAAGGTCAAGATCGAGGTGCTGCTCGACGACGCCAAGGTCCAGCAGGTCGTCGAGGTAATCACGACCGCCGCCCGCACGGGACGGATCGGCGACGGAAAGATCTTCGTCCTACCGATCGGTGATGTGATTCGCATCCGTACGGGCGAGCACGGCAGCGACGCCGTCTGAACGCCTGCCTGCGACACGCTTTCCCACGCCTTTCTCAAGGAGGAGCATCCATGAGCGCGCGTCTTTCTCTCCGGTCGTTGCGATTCCTCGTCCTGCCGACGGTCGCTGGTCTCGTCTTCAGCACGACGATTGTCGGAACGTTCATCTCCGTCTGTCGGGCCGACGACGAACCCAAGCCGGATCCTGCGGGCATCGTCACCGGTGATCGCACGAGCGTCTTCGATGCGGGAGGGACGAGTTTCGTCGTCTCCGAGCCGACCGACAAGTCCGCGCCGGACTACGCCGACAAGAAGAAAACCTACGACGAGTTCCAAGGGCAGGCCGCCAAGGAGCCGCTGGCGATGAAGCTCGCCGACGCCGTCGGACACGTACGGCTCGGCACCAACTTCGGCTGGACCCTGAATACGGGCTATCTCGTCCTCTTCATGCAGGCCGGGTTCGCGCTCCTCACCTGCGGATTGATCCGCAAGAAGAACGCCGGTCACTTGATGATGCTGAACTTCGCAGCCTACGTCTTCGCCTTCCTCGCGTACTACGCCGTGGGCTTCGCGTTTCAGTTCGGTGCGGTCGCCGTCAACGCGGCGCCGTTGAACCTGGGCGGGACACCGACCCTCAACTCGTTCCTGGTCGGGAGCGGATCGTGGGGGTGGCTCGGCGGCAAGGGCTTCTTCTTGAGTGGCCCGGCCTATGACGCGGGCGCCAACGTGTTGACGCTGTTCGAGGTGGTCTTCATGGAGACCGCCGGCTACATCATCGTCGGGGCGATCTGCGAGCGCATCACCTTCGGCGCTTTCCTGCTCTGCGAGCTGTTCGTCGGCGCCATCCTCTATCCGATCTTCGGCTGCTGGGTCTGGGGCGGCGGATGGCTGTCGCAGCTCGGGACGAGCATGGGCCTCGGTCACGGCTACGTCGATTTCGCCGGGTCGACCGTCGTCCACGCCGTCGGCGGATTCTGCGCCATGGCGCTCGCGGTCATCCTCGGACCGCGGCTCGGTAAGTACGGGCCGGACGGGAAGGCGCGGGCGTTCCCGGCACACAACATCCCGTTCGTGGTCACGGGGACGTTCATCCTGCTGTTCGGGTGGATGGGCTTCAACCCCGGCTCGACTCTCGGCGCGACCGACCTCCGCATCTCCGTCGTCGCCATCAATACGAATCTCGCGGCGGTCGCCGGTGCCGCCACGGCGATGATCTTCTGGCACCTGCGATTCGGGAAACCGGACATCACCATGGCGTGCAACGGCATGCTCGCCGGCTTGGTCGCGATCACCGCTCCCTGTGCCTTCGTGAACGCGACGTCGGCGGTGATCATTGGCATCTTGGCTGGAATCGTCGTGTGCGTGGGCGTGCTCTTCAACGAGAACGTCCTCAAAATCGACGATCCGTGCGGCGCGATCTCGGTGCACGGCTACGGCGGATTGCTCGGCGGCATCTCCCTCGGGCTCTTTGCCGATGGCACGTATGGTGCCGGGTGGAACGGCATCGGCGCCGCGAGCTATCTGGGAACGGCGGGCCAGGGCGTGACCGGTCTACTCTACGGGGACACGAGTCAGTTCCTTTGCCAGGTCATCGGCGCGAGCACGTCCGTCCTGTGGGCATTCGGCGCGACGTTCGTGGTCTTCAAAACCGTGAACGCGATCCGGAGCATGCGTCCGACGCTGGAGGACGAGCGCGAAGGACTCGATGTGCCGCAGTTCGGACTCCTCGCGTACCCGGAGGACGCGGTCGTGTCCGACTAGAACGGCCTGGTCGCCTGGCGGAGCGAGCGGCTCAGCTTCGCCAGGCGGGACAGGGTCCCGCTCGGCGCGACCGCACGATTACTCCCTGAAGGCCGCCAATTGCAGCACCCACGTGCCGGAGTTCAGCGACGCCGTGGCAGTGTAGGTTCCAGCCGACGCGCCTACTGCATCCTCCACGATGTCTCCGTCGGGTGAGGTGACGACCCGGCTGGTAAAGCCGGAGCCGGGGGCGCTGAACGTCGCGCCCGTCATGCCGGCCGCGAACAGCAGCTCGGACGGAGCGCTCGTGACGAGCGCGCCGGTCTGGGCGACGCCGCCGTTGCCGGTCGCCGACACTCCCGTGTGAAAGGGACTCGTCTGGCTCAACCCGGAATACTCGGTGACGCGAAGATCGACGTACACGGCGGGTTGGTCGAAGGTCACGGTCACCTGATTGCCGCCCGCCGACGCGGCGTGGATGTTCGCGGCGTAGTAGATGGCCTGACTCATGCCGTTGCCGCGATACGTGGCGATGGCTTGCTGGTAAACGTTCCCCGCGCCGTCGCTCACGGACGTGATGGATGACGTCGTATCGTTCCATCCGATCGCGACGATGTTGGTGTCGCCGGCGGTCTCGTCGCCGGTGTAGATCGCGCCGACCAGGCTCTGTGGCGATTGCGGCGTGGCGTAGCCCTGCTGAACGAAGGTCGGACCGGGACTCGTGGTCGCGACGATCAGGGGCGCGGATTTCGCCGATACGTTGTTGGAGTAGTCGTAGGCGGCGACCTCATACGTATAGGCGGTGAGCTGGGACAAGCCGCCATCGGTGTACGAGGTCGACGGGGTCGTGCTGATGAACGTCCCGTCCCGGTAGATCTGGTAGCCGGCGACCGCCACGTTGTCGGTGGAAGCCGTCCACGAAATGCCGATTTGGGAGGCTGAGACCGCCGGGGCGGACAACCCGGTGGGAAGGGAAGGCGCCTGCGTGTCCGGAGGGACCGACGTGGCTTCCAGCACGAGAACCCAATCACCGTCCCCGTCGCCGTTGCTGCCGGAAGGCGTGAAGGTCCGCGTGCCGGCATTGGTGAGCGGGGAGCCGGGGATCGCGGTGAACGTCCCGTTACTCGGGTCGTACCACGACGCGTAGGCCGGCGCGCCGAGTCTCGCCATGTCGACGGTGATGGTGCGAAGCGTCGGCATGTAGGCCATGACCAGCGCCCCATCGGGCGTGCGGGCCGCGGTCAGGTAGTCGCTGTCGCCGAGGGCGCCGGAATCGGCGAACGTGCCGTATCCGGCGGTCACGACGATGTGGCTCTGGTCCGGAATCAGGTTGTACCAGGGCCGTGGTTCGAAGAGGAACTTCACATGGCCCATCTGGGTCGATCCCGGCGTATCGAGATTGCTCTGCCATCCGTCGATGAACGGCCACGTATACCGATTTCCGTAGAGTTGACCGGCGGCGCCGCTGAGCAGGCTCCAGTACTCCTGGCGCCGCAGGATTTGCGGCGTCCCCTGGTCGGCGGCGTTGTGCTCGAATTCATAGTTCGCCTCGACGAGGAAGGTGGGCACCGCGTTCGGGCGGTCGTAGTCCGCGAGCACTTGCGCATAGGTCGGGAAGTAGGTGTACGAAGCGTTCAGCTGGATGATGGGAGCCCAGCTGGCGTCATCGAGTGAGCCGCTGACGAGATAGTCCAATTCCACGGTGTGGATGTGGCGATCGTCGGTGTCCTCGATGCCGCGCGCGACCGCTTGCACGACCGTGTCGTCGCCGGAATTTTGCCAGCTTTGAAAATCGTTACCGCTCATCCAGATGATGTTGTCGAAGTCTCGGTAGCGAGTGCCGAGGTAGCGGCCGTAGTTGCGCGCCTTGGTGGCGCCGTTGGCGTTCAGCACGCTCAAGAAGCTCCCCGTCTCGGCCGGATCGAGCAGGACGGTGAGCCCGTGCTGCGCCGCGAGATCGAGCATGTGGTCGACGCGGGCAAAATAGCTCTCGTTCGGCGTCGAGAGATCCCCGGGAGTCGTGAACGGAACGATGCCGTCGTAGGTGCTGCCATCGGCGCGTCCGCCGGTGTAGGTGGCGCACAAGAGATTGATCCAGACGAGGTTGAAGCCGGCGGCTTGGCGGTCGGCGAAGAACGCGTCGGCCTCGGCCTCCGAAAGGTTGACGATCAACGCCTGGGGAGAGTCGCCCGTGATCAAGACCGGCACGTCGTGTTGATCGACGAGATAGCGACGGTTCGCGCTCACCTTCAGTGGAAACGCGGTGGGCGGGTGCGTGCTGCCGGCCGGCTTGAACGCGACCAGCTGTATGGTCCAGGTGGTGCCGGTCCACGTAGCCGTGGCATCGTAGGAGCCGGGCAACACGGCGATCTCGTCCGCGGTGGCGCCGCCGAGCTTGCGCAATCGGACTTTGTAGCCGCGGGCCGCACGCTTGACGGATCTGTCGGAGACGGCGCCCATGAACAACAGTTCGTTGCCGCTCCCGGTGGTCAGAAAACCGCTATCCATGACCAAGGAGGATCCCGACGTCGCAACGGCCGTGTCCAGGGGAGCGAGCCGATCCATCCCCGCATATTCGTGCACGTACAGCGCGCCGCGCGTGGTGATCGCGGTCGCGAACGTCGCCGTGACCGTATTGATCCCGCCGGCGACGTTCTTGGCGAAGAAAATCTGCGCGTTGGTGGTAGTGCCGCCCAATTGCGTCGGGCCGATCGCGCTCTCGTAGGCGTTGCCCGAACTGTCGGTCAGGGACACCGAGCCGCCGTTGTCCCACACGACGTAGGCAACGATGAGATTGCCGGCGGTGTTCGGCTTTCTGAACCTCACGCTGACGCTGCCGCCCGTCGTGACCCGGAAAAATCTCTTCTGCAGGAATATCCGCGGCGCGCGCACGCGCGCGAAGCTCGGCAGCGGCGTCAAGGCCGAGAGCGTCACGCTCGCGGCCAGCAGGACGCCGCCGATCTTGAAGCGTCTGGAGCGTGCGTCGACCATCGTCTCGCCTCGCTGGACCGTCGTCCCTCTTGCGACCGCGGTGAATCGCGACCGGGTGAGCGTACCGCCGCACGCTCGCCCGAGCAACGGGCGACAGCGGCGCAGCTCGGCGTCCGTGCGAGCACGGGGGGCGGCTTGCGCCCTGTGGAGTCCCGGTGTTAGCCCCCGTACAGGCGTGACGGCTCCTTCACAAGGTTCATATTCAATGGCGGCTGGCGACCCGATCAGAACGGTGGAGGTCTTGCCGCCGTCGGCGAGCGGCGAGACGCGCCTCGTTCTTCAGGCCATCGCGGCGATCGTGTTCGGATCGTTCTTCGTGATCGGGTTGCAC
The DNA here is from genome assembly GCA_041476145.1 of Binatia bacterium. Lineage (GTDB taxonomy): Bacteria > Desulfobacterota > Binatia > UTPRO1 > UTPRO1 > DP-19. The sequence goes on along the minus strand of JBGOSW010000018.1, from coordinate 2,878 downwards.
GCGAGCGATCGTGGTTTCGACGGCGGACTCCGCGCGAGTGACCTCGCCCCCTTTCAGATCCTCTTCCGCGACGCCACGCCGACCGTGCAACGCACGATGCGCGAGCTGCAGGAAGGAGTGACCGAAGCCGAGAACGCGCGCGGCGCGACCAAGCGCTGGCCGGCAGTCGAGACCCTCGCGGTGCAGGGAATCCCGCCCTTCGCGAATGGCGCGTACCACTGGCGCCTCGTCCAATCCGGCCCCTACGTGACCTACCTCGGCACTTCGGCGGCCGGACCCGACGCCCCCGCTCTCCTCGCGCTCATCCAGGAACCCGAGCCGGGCTACGTCGAGGCCGTCATGCCGGCGGCGCCGCCCGACGAGCTCCACCATCGGCTCTCCGACGGTACGTTGCTCCACGTATCGTTTTGGTTCCATCGCGAGAGCGTCGTTGCGGACGATCAAGCGATCACGCGGCCGTTCGCCACGGGGTGGACGCAGGTTCTCGCCGGACGGCAAGGCTCGTAGCAACCGGCCATCCGAGGCGGTGCTGTCCGTCTTAGGACACTCGCGCGTGGAAACTAGGACACTCCGATACGTCTGGCGTTCCGTCGCCGTTTCGCGGCGTAATGCTGCGCTGTGGTGGACCAGTCCATGCGGCACTACTACGCCGGCTTGCTCTCAGGAGCGGTCAGCCGTTTCTGGGGCCTGTTCAAGAATTGGCGGGCGGTGGGCGCACTTTTGCTGCTGGTCAGTGGCGACCTGACGAGGCAGTGGATGAGCGGGCTTCCGCATGTTCCCTATCAGGCCATCCTCGGAGGTCTCGGCGTTCTCTTCGCCTACGCACTGCTGCGAGAGAACTACGAAGAAATCCGGAAGGGGCGAGCGGCGAAGGCTGAGCTTGAAGAGCGCGCGGATTCTCGTCTGGGAATACTATTCGAGCCGGTCGCCCCTTTCGTCCAGGTTGACCTAAGTCCCGGCCACCCGTCCGTTCGTCACGTTCGCGTCGGCGTCAAAAACCTCGGCGGTCAAAGAGTTGAACATGCGGCTCTGAAACTTGAGGAGGCCGACCCCCACAACGCGTTCACGCCGATCGAGTTGAGCGAGCGGCACGACATGGGCGGCCCTGGAGGAACCGGGAGCCAGCGGACATTCGCAATCAACGCTGATGACACCGTGTACGTTGACGTCGCAATGAAGCGCGACGGGGCCGGAGAAGAGATCGTGCTGCGGTACGCCCGGCCGCAACACAACATGCTTGCGCCCGGCCGATACGTGATCACCCTGCGGGCCACGGCTCCCGCAGGGGAGGCGACATCCCGCCGCTTCGTGCTGTTCGTGAATGACGAACATCAACTGACACTTGAACCAGTGGTACCCGAAGCGGGAGACTAGGGTACTCTGCCGCTCGGTCCACTACACGAAGAATACCTTGTCGCAGTGCGGACACTTTACGAGTTGCCGGATACCGAGATACGCGAGCAAGCCGCCGACAACTGCGCCTGGGACGGTGCCGGCCATGGCACCCCACGGGCCACCCGCTAAGCCAATCTCACTGCCCATCCACGCGCCCACGAGTGCGCCGGCCGCTAAAGCACCAGCATCAACGAGGTGGTGTTCGGAGTTAAACTCCTGAGTGCATCCCTTGCAGCGTATCACCGCCATGAAGGCTCCTTCGTGACGTGTGGTTGTACTTCGTAGTACAGGAGGTTCGCGGCCGAGCGCATACCACGGCCGCGAACCCCCCTCCAAATCTACGGCGCGTCGTCTCCCGTGACAGTGGCACACAGCGCGATCACCGCGAGCGCGACGAGCGCCCACACGATCACGCCGCCGTAGCGGCGCAATACGGCATCGATCGCCGGTTGCGACGGCATCGGCAGCGCCAGTGTCACCTCGGCGCCACCCCAGGTGGCATGGAGCGTCCGGCCTTCAATCGTCCCTTCGCCACTATCCTGCGCGGTCAGCGCAAAGCTCTTCTCTCGATTCGCCATGATGCTCTCCCTTCGTGTGTCGTGGTTGAACTACGGGCGGCGCCTACTTCGGCGCCTTCCCGCCGGGGATGGCCCGTAGTCGGCGGAGGTGCCCGTCGTGTCTATGATCCTTCGCCTTGCCGGCGCTCATGCCGCGCGGCCGTGTCAGGGCGATCAGCGGCGGTGGCTGCGGAGCGTTGACAGCCGCGTCGATCAGCTCGCCCACGGACCAGACGTGATCCGTCACGCCGAGCGCCATCGCCGGCGCGCAGCGCACCGCCTCGTGGACGCGACACAGGTTGTAGTGCGCGACGTGGAGCGCCACGGCCGCGCGGTGGTTCTCGATCTTCTTCGAGAAGCCGTTGGTCAATCGCGTGAAGCGGCGCGACGCCATCCTGGTCGTGAGGTTGAAGCGTTCCACGTAGCTTGTGCTGATGTGCGCCGGGTCGGGATCGCCGTGCCGCACGGTACGCTCCGTGCTTCTTATCTTTCCCGGGGAGTAGCGCACCGCCGCCTCGTTCCCGGCGCTGACGGCGTAGTTCTTCACGATCGTCGCGAAGTCCACGGCGTCGCCGAAGGCGTACTCGATCGCGTCCGGGTACGCGCGCCAGCCATCCGAGGTGATTTGCGGCCGGTTCACGACGCGTGCGCGGAGGTCGCACGCGATCGCCCGCGTATTTTCGGTGCTGCGCTTGCCGACGACGTACGTGAGTACGGCCTTGCTCGTCGCGTCGAGCGCGAGGAACAAGTAGCAGTCGCCGAATTCGCGCGGATCATCCGGCCGGACGCGCTTCGCCTTCTTCTGGATGAAGGCCCATTGCTCGTCGAGTTCGATCACGTTGACGTTCAGGTCGCGCAGCATGCCGTCCAGGAGGCGACGGCAGCCGTCGCCGACGCGGACACCAAGCCGCATGATCGTGTCGCGG
>JBGOSW010000017.1:0-38790 GCA_041476145.1 Binatia bacterium | reverse complement strand
TTCGCGCTGTCAAGCTGAATCGAATCGACGCGCGGCGACCTCACCCACACGCCGATCCGCCCCCATGGCGGACCGGCGCTACCCCCAGGCCTCGTGCTCGCTCTGACACCAGGCTGCGGGTGAGGTGCAGCCGGAGGCTGCGGGCAGTGGCAATCGCAAGCAGCGTGCCCCAGGACGTGCGGCGCAACACCGCGTGCGGGCATCGGCTCATCGACGACGGACGGCGCGGGGTGGAGGAGGGGTGTCCTTCTCGCGGACACGTGGTGATCGGCTCCGACGCATGATCGTGCAGTGAGAACGAGGGTCGGCGCGGCCGACCGCGAGCGGCGCCGGTGCCGCTCAGCGCGGCGCGCGCGGTGGTGCTTCGGGTAGCGACGCGTGTCCGACGGTCATCGCGTCCGCGCGCTGCACCCGCACCCGCACCCAGGCTGCGGCGGTGAGAATCGCGCCGACCGCGAGCATGAGGAGGCCGCCGCTCAAGACGACGTGGTAGAGATCGACCTTCGCACGGCTGATGTTGTAGCGCTCGCCCTCGTCGTCGACCGGACGCAAGACGCTGCTCGACGTTCCGGTGTCGGGAAAGTAACCGCGCGCACGACCTTCGGCGACGACGTGCTGATACTGCGCGAGCTTCTGGCTTCCGATCAGGACGTTACCGGCGCCCAGCATGAGGAGTGAGATGCCGGTCACGAGGAAGCGGCTCTGATAATAGCGCCGCCCGGGCATGCCCGCGGCTAACATCGGCTTGCGCGTCAGTCAAGCACGCGGTACATCTCGTCAATGAGCGCGCCGATCGTATGGCGATGGCTCGGGCGGCGCGCCTATGAGCCCGCGCTCGCGCAGCAAGAAGTTTGCTGGCGCGCCCGTCGTGCCGGCGGTCCCGACACCTGCCTCGCGGTCGAGCATCCTGCCACGATCACCCTCGGAAAGCGCGCCACGCACGCCGAGCTACGCGTCTCCGCGGCAGCTCTCGCGACGCGCGGCATTCCCTGCGTCGACATCGAGCGCGGCGGCCATGCGACCTATCACGGGCCCGGCCAGCTCGTGCTCTATCCGATCGTGGCGCTCGCGGCACGCGGGTTCGGCGTCGCGAGCTTCGTGTGGACGTTGGAGCAGATCATGATCGAGCTCGCGGCGCGCTTCGGGGTCGTCGCGCGTCGTGATGCGCGCGGGCATGGCGTCTGGACCGACCGCGGGAAGCTCGGGGCGGTCGGCATCCGGGTACGGGACGGCGTCAGCCTGCACGGTCTCGCCGTGAACGTCACGACCGACCTCGCCGGCTTCGAGCTCATTGCACCGTGCGGCGTCGCCGGCCTGCCGATCACCAGTCTCCACGTCGAGGGCGCGGCGGAGGTCTCGGTCGCGCGCGTTCTGGCGGCGACGGAGGAGATCGCGTGCCGGCTTCTCGCCGCGGCGTACTCCGACGGCGTGTCTCCGGAGGCCGGCGTCTGAGCGCGACGGGGATGGATCTCGTGGAGCGGATGCTCACGGGCGACCGGGTGGCGCTCGCGAAGCTCATGAGCCGCGCCGAGAACGAAGCTCCCGACCTGGCGGCGATTCTCGCCCGCATCGCGCCGCACGGCGGCCGCAGCTACACGATCGGCATCACCGGACCGCCCGGCGCGGGCAAGTCGACACTGGTCGATCGTCTCGTCGGCACGCTGCGTGCCCGCGGCGCGACGGTCGGTGTGATCGCGGTCGATCCCTCGAGTCCGTTCAGCGGCGGCGCCGTTCTCGGTGACCGCATCCGCATGCAGACGCATTGCCTCGATCCGGAGGTCTTCATCCGCAGCCTCAGCACGCGCGGCCGGCGTGGCGGCCTCGCGCGCGCGACGCGCCAGATCGCGCGCCTCCTCGACGCGTTCGGCAAGGACACGATCCTCATCGAGACGGTGGGGGTAGGGCAGACCGAGCTCGACATCATGGAGGTCGCGCAGACGGTCGTCGTCGTGCTCGTGCCGGAAGCGGGCGACACGATTCAGGTGATGAAGGCGGGGCTCCTCGAGATCGCGCACGTCTTCGTGGTGAACAAGGCCGATCGCGAGGGGGCGATGCGCATGAAGGCCGAGCTCGAGCAAATGCTCCAGCTCCGGCCGACGACGTCGTGGAGCGTCCCGGTCCTGCTCACGGAGGCCACCCGCGACCGCGGTATCGACGAGCTCGCCGCCGCGATCGACGCCCATCGGCGGCACGTCATCACCGACGGCGCGGCGCGGCGCGCGACGGCGGAGCATCGGGTGCGCGAGTTCCTCGACGTCCTGGGCGCCACGCTCGCCGGTCGTATCGAGGCGCGGATCGACGGTACGTTCGCGCCGCTGGTGGCGCGCGTGCGCGCCGGCGCGCAGGATCCCTATGCCGCGGCGCTCGAGGTGCTCGGCGATCGCGAGGGCCTGCGGCGCCTCGTCGACGGGAGCGGCTGATGGGCGTGTTCGCGATCGGCGACCTGCACGGCTGCCCGGACGAGCTCGAGGTTCTGCTCGAGCGGATCGGTGCGGGTACGGGGGACACGCTGGTGTTCCTCGGCGACTACGTCGACCGCGGTCCGCGCGTCCGCGCGCTCGTCGAGCGCCTGCTCCGACTCCGCGAGGAAAAGCCGGCGACCGTCTTCTTGCGCGGCAACCACGAGGACATGTTGCTCGCCTATCTCGGCTTCCCCGGCCGGCACGGCGAGGTCTACGTCGCGAACGGCGGCGGCGCGACGCTGGCGAGCTACGGCGTTTCACGTGGCACGCGGGGCGCGGCGGCCGCGGCGTCCTTCCCGGCCGATCATCTGGAGTTCCTGCGGGGACTCGCGCTCACGCATCGGCACGACCGCTTCCTGTTCGTCCATGCCGGGATCCGGCCCGGCGTCGCGCTCGAGCAGCAGGCGGAGGAAGATCTGCTCTGGATCCGCGAAGAGTTCTTCGCCGCGCGCCACGATCTGCCGTGGACGGTCGTCTTCGGTCACACCCCACAGCGCGAGGCGCGCGTGGCATTGCCGTTCCACCTCGGCCTCGACACCGGTCTCGTCTACGGCAACAAGCTCAGCTGCCTCGACCTCGCGGCACGCCGTCTCCTGCAAGTCTCGCGTGGCGCGCGCCGGGTCGTCGAGCGCGACCTCGACGCCGAGTTCACGGCTGCGAACCTCTGAGCCGCACGCTGCTGCCCGAGAATCGGGACTTTTTGCGCGAGCCTTGCAGATTTGTCCGGCAGAAGGCCAAGAGGATTAGGAAGATGGCCTGGCACCGGGCTTGCTGCCGCGCGATACGGCTGAGCGCGACACGATCGACGAGCTCCGTCGCGTAACCCTGTGAGATCACTGAATCGATGATTGAACTGCCTGATGGGAGGCGTTATGCCCCCCGCAACTCTCGTGGGATGACACAGCCGTGAACGGAGCGATTGCTACCGACATTCCAGTTTCCACCTCGCTGAAGGGATTTCTTTCGCCGGAGGAAATGCGTGCGTACCGGCAGCCGGTAGCGTGGCGATCAGTGCGCGACTTCGGGCTCGTGTGGCTGCAGATCATCGCCGGCGTCGCCATCTTCGCATGGCGGCCGAATCTCTTGGGCCTTGCCGTCGCCGTCTTTCTCATCGGCGGCGGCCAGCACGGACTCAACCTCATTGCCCACGAGTTCGTCCACTACGCCGTCATCCCCGGGAATCGCACATGGAATGATCGGATCGGCACGTGGCTCTTCGCCGCACCGGTCGCGGTATCGTTGCCGATCTTTCGCCACCGTCATTTCATCCATCATCGAACGTATAGTACCGATGCGGATACGAAGTACATTTACAAGCGGGACATCAGCGGCGGTAACTTGTGGACCGAAGTCGCGAGAAGCATCACGGGGTTCGAGTTCGCCTACCATGTCTACGCCGTCCTATTGGAAACCCGCAAAAAGTCTCCGGCGAATGACGATCCCGGGCCGCAACTGTCGGAATCCTTGGTGCCCCTCGTCGGGACGCAGCTCGTCCTCCTCGCGCTCCTGTCGCTGGTGCATCCCCTTGGTTACTTCCTGCTGTGGATTCTTCCGCTCGTCACGCTCCAAGATCTCTTCTTCAAGATCCGGGCTATCGTCGAGCACCAGCCACCGATCTCCGACGGTGGTGATCCGACGTCGCCATACTTCAGAGGTACCCCGGCGACGTATGTGCGCTCGGTCAACGCGAGCCTGTTCGAGCGCCTGTGCATCTGCAAGATCAACTTCGGCTACCATGCTGAACATCACCTCTGGCCGCAGATCTCCTATCAATTCCTCCCGCGGGTGCGGGATCGATTGACCGAAGGAGATGCCTTCGCCGATCCGCGACTGGCGTTCGAGCCGTCCTATCTCGCGACGATCAAGCGACTGTGGCGAGGAGACGCCGCGACGCCGGATCCGACGCGCAATCCCTACGCGCGGCCGGTGGCCTCACGCATCGCAAAACAGGAGGTGGCCCGCTGCCCGGTGTGCGACGCCACACAACCCGGCCGTCTGTACGATGTGAAAGAGCACGAGTACGACAACACCACGAGCGATCAGTTTCCCTTCGTCGAGTGCTCGCAATGTGGCGCGTGGTTCCTGAACCCACGGCCGGCGGAATCGGAGCTGGCCACGATCTATCCGCCGAACTACTACACGAACGTCTTGGAGCAGCGTTCCGGCGGCGATGTCGAGGCGGCGAAGGGCGGGCTCTTTCACCGCATTCAGAATTGGCTCTTCAAGCGCCGAATCAAGCCGCTAGAGAAATACGTGCAGTTCGATTCACGGACCCGCTGGCTCGACATAGGGTGCGGCAGCGGCGGTGTCCTCGACTCGATGCGCGAGGCGTATGGCATTCGCGGCACGGGTATCGACATGCTGCCCGGCGCCGTCGAGGTGTGCAGGAAACGCGGCTACGAGGCGCACGCGGTGCGCTTCGAAGACTACGAGGTCGCGCCGAGCACGCGATTCCACTTCATTCACAGCTCCCATGTGATCGAGCACGTCGCGTCCCCGTTCGCGTACCTGCAGAAGGTCTACGATCTCCTCGAACCGGGCGGTATCACCGTCTTCATCACTCCCAACACGTCGACCTGGGAGGCGAAGTTCTTCGGGCGACACTGGGGAGGCTTGCACGTCCCGCGTCATTGGGTCCTTCTCGACCCCGGAAGCGCGCGCCGGCTCGCCGAGCGGGCCGGCTTCGAGCACGTCGAGACGTCGTTCTCCACCAACGGTACGTTCTGGACCTGGAGCTTGCACTCGCTCCTGGCGGAGCGGCTTCCCCGTCGCGTCTGTGACGCCCTCCTGCCGTCGGATCACCGTTTCATCGAATCCACTCCTTGGAACATCGTCCGTGGCGGTCTCTTCAGCGTCGTGGATCTTCTGAACGTGGTGCTGACGGGACGGTCGTCCAACATGGCGGTGATCCTCCGCAAGCCGCTCCACCCCGAGACGCCGACGCGTTGACCCGTAGGGCGGGCGCGACCACTACTGGCACCTACGACCACTAGACCGATGGCCACATCCTCAGCCGACCCTTGGGAACTTCGCGAAACCGACTATCCCGCGCGCGGCTCCCGCAACGACAAACTGAGGTTCCTGGTTCGCTACGCGATCCTCGCGCCGTCCAACCGCAATTCGCAGCCGTGGCGGTTCAAGGTCGGCAGGGGCCGGATCTCTCTTCACGCCGATATATCGCGCTGGCAACGAATCGCCGATCCGCACTGTCGGGAGCTGCGCATCAGTCTCGGCTGCGCGCTGGAGAACCTCTTGATCGCCCTGGAGCACTTCGGCTTCGGGTACCACGTGACCTATTGTCCCGTCACCGCAGACAGTTCCATAGCCGCGCAGATCGCCATCGTCGACGAGTGCGTCACCTCGCCGTTGCATCCGGCCAGCATGTTCAAGGCAATCGTGCGCCGCCGCACCAACCACGGGCGCTACCAGGACCGCGCCGTCACGGCGACCGTGCTACGCAAGCTCATGGACTGCAACGCGGACGATGACCTGGCTCTGCTTCTCACCCACGATGCCGAGACCAAGCAGTTGGTCGACAAGCTGATGCTGTGGTCCGACGCGCTCACGCTCTCGAATCCGGAGTACCGCGAAGAGCTCGCCGCGTCCATCGGCGGCGGTAACTTCGGCGGTCCGTGGCTGCTCTCGGTCGCGCAGGAGTTTGCGGTCGCTCACCTCGGTGTCAGGGGGACGGTCGCCAGGGGCACCCCCAAGGCGCTGAAGAGCTCGCCCGTGTTCGGCCTGATCAGCGGTGTCAGCGCCGGCGAGGAGGTGCAGATCAGAGCTGGGCAACTGCTCGAGCGCGTCTATCTCGCCGCGACGTCGCGGGGCCTCTGCCTGCAGCCGGTCAGCCAGTTGCTCGAAGTCACGAAGGTCAAGACGCAGTTCGCGAAACTGTTCCGTGCGGGCGGCGTGCCGCTGCTACCGTTCCGGCTGGGCTACGCCGATTCACCGGGCCGCCCCACACCACGGCGGCCGCTGGAGGACGTCCTTCGAGCGACGCATTGACCTTCCGTCCCCTTCGAGGTGGGCGGGGCACCCCGCCGCGGCGGCGCTAAGAACGCCGCGCGCGCCGGTAGCGCGTGATGAGCGCGTTCGTCGAGCTGTCGTGTGCGAGGGCGGGCTCGCCGCTGCTCGTCAACTCCGGAACGATCCGCTGCGCCAGCGCCTTTCCGAGCTCGACGCCCCACTGATCGAAGGAGTCGATGCGCCAAATCGTGCCCTGAGTGAAGACGCTGTGCTCGTAGAGCGCCAGCAGGGCGCCGAGCGTGCGCGGCGTCAATCGCTCGGCGAGAATCGTCGACGACGGACGATTGCCCTCGAACGTGCGATGCGGAACGAGCCACTCGGGGATTCCCGCGCTACGGACCTCCTCCGGCGTCTTACCGAAGGCGAGCGCCTCGGTCTGCGCGAAGACGTTCGCCATGAGGAGATCGTGGTGTTCGCCGAGCGGATTCAGCGTCTCGAGGAAACCGATGAAGTCGCAGGGGATGAGCGGCGTGCCCTGGTGGATGAGCTGATAGAAGGAGTGCTGGCCGTTGGTGCCGGGCTCGCCCCAGAAGATCGGGCCGGTCGCGTAGTCGACGCGCCGGCCGTCGAGCGTGACGTGCTTGCCGTTCGACTCCATCGTGAGCTGCTGGAGGTAGGCGGGAAAGCGCTTCAGGTACTGGTCGTAGGGCAGCACCGCGACCGTCTGCGCGGCGAAGAAGTCGGCGTACCAGATCGTCAGCAGGCCCATCAGAACCGGTAGGTTTCGCGCCAAGGGCGCCGTCCGGAAGTGCTCGTCCATGGCGTGCAGGCCCTCGAGCATGGCCCGGAAGTGCTCCGGACCGATGGCGATCATCGTCGAGAGACCGATCGCCGCGTCCATCGAGTAGCGCCCGCCGACCCAGTCCCAGAAGCCGAACATGTTCGCCGGATCGATGCCGAACTTGGCGACCTCGGCGGCGTTCGTCGAGACCGCGACGAAGTGCCGCGCGATCGCGCGCTCGTCGTCGAGCGCGGCGAGCGTCCAGGCGCGGGCGCTCTGCGCGTTGGTCATCGTCTCGAGAGTGGTGAACGTCTTCGAGGAGACGATGAAGAGCGTCTCGGCGGGATCGAGATCGCGCGTCGCCTCGACGAAGTCGGTGCCGTCGACGTTGGAGACGAAGCGGAGGGTGAGGGCGCGGTCGGCGTAGTACCGGAGCGCTTCGTACGCCATGACCGGCCCGAGGTCCGAGCCGCCGATGCCGATGTTGACGACGGCGCGGATGCGCCGGCCGGTGTGCCCGGTCCAGCGCCCGTCACGGACGCGGGTCGCGAAATCGGCCATGCGATCGAGGACGGCGTGCACGTCGAGGACGACGTTCGCGCCGTCGAGGACGATCGTGGCGCCGCGCGGCGCCCGCAACGCGACGTGCAGGACGGCGCGTCCCTCGCTGACGTTGATCTTCGCGCCGGCGAACATGGCGTCGATGCGGGCGCGCAGACGTGACTCTTCGGCGAGGGCGATGAGAAGCCGGAGCGTCTCGTCGGTCACGCGGTGCTTCGAGTAGTCGAGGAAGAGGCCGGCCGCCTCGGCGGTCAGCCGCTCGCCGCGCCGCGGGTCGTCGGCGAAGAGCGTGCGGAGGTGGACGTCGCGCATCTCCCCATGGTGCCGCACCAGGGCCTGCCAGGCGGGGAGGGTCGTCAGCGGTCGCTCGTCACCGAGGTCGGCCTTCGCGGCTGTCATGCGTCGCTCCTTCCTCCCATGCCGAGCAGCGCCGGGAGGTCGTAGTCCGTGAGCGCGCCGATGCGCGCCACGGTGAGGTCGGGCGTTGGATAGTCGGCGACGTCGGGCGCATAGGCGTAGTGGCCCTGACGCACGAAGACCGTCGTGCAGCGCGCACCCCACGCCTGCTTCACGGCGGTCAGGATGCGTACCTTGTCGTCCAACAGCACATAGTGCTCGGCGGGATAGCGGCGCTCGACGTCGTCGAGCTCCTGCTCCTTGTGGATGTATATGAGGACGTTGCGCTCGACTGCATCGAAGAGGCCCGCGCGCTCGACCTTGCGCGGTTGGAAGACGACGTCGCCGTCGGAGAGGATCACCGTCCGTCCGAACGCGGCGAGGTGATCGAGGGCATCGAGTGAGCCCGGGTAGAGTCGGTTCGCGAACGGATAGTTCACCAAGAACGAGGACACCGCGAGGAGATGCGGATCGCGCGGGTGCTCGCGCCGATAGCGCTGCAGGGCGCCGAGGTAGTCGGCGTAGCCGAGCTCGGCGCGGAGCTCCTCGAAGATCGTGAAGTAGTGGGCTTGGCGCTCCGGGCCGACCTCACGCGTCAGATAGCGGCGAAGATCGGCGGTGACGCGGTCGTTGTCGAGGAGCGTGTTGTCGACATCGACGAGAAAGACGACGGTGCTCGGGATCGGCACGGCATCGGGCATCGTCAGCACCTCGTGAGCTGCGCGGCGGCGGCGGCGTCGACGATCCAACGCACGCGGCCGTTGGTGGGTGCGACGAGCTGCGCCGGGAGCGCAGCGGGGTCGCGGGGGCCTTCGAGCACGCGCTGCAGCATCGCGGCCTTCGCGGCGCCGACGACGAGGAAGAGCGCCAGCGCGGCGGCGTTGATCACCGGTGCCGTGAGCGTCACGCGCGCGGGCGGTGTGGCGTCGACGTGGTCGGCGATGACCCAGCGCTCGCGTTCATCGAGCGCCGGCGAGTGCGGGAAGAGCGAGGCGGTATGGCCGTTGTCGCCCATGCCGAGGAGCACGAGATCGAGCCGCGCGCCCGGCAGCGGCCGCGGCGGCCCGGTCGGCGTCGCGAATGCCGCGCGCAGCTCGCGTTCGTAGGCGGTAGCGGCGACCGACGGCGCGTCCTCGCCGTGAATGCGGTGGACGCACTCCGGCGCGACGGAGACCTGCGCGAGGAGCGTTTCACGTGCCATGCGATAGTTACTCGCCGGATCGTCGGGCGGGACGCCGCGCTCGTCACCCCAAAAGACGTGTACCGTCCGCCATTCGACACGGGCGACGTAGGACGGCGTCGCGAGGAGCGTATACAGCTGGCGCGGCGTGGCGCCGCCGGCGAGGGCGATCGCGAAGCGGCCCGACGCGCGCGCCGCGCCCGCGGCGGTGTCGACCACCTGCTCCGCCGCGGCGCGCATGACCGCGTCGGGCGTAGGCTGCACGTCGACGTCGACGGTTGCGCTCATCGCGGCGTGTGCAAGACGTCGACCCGCCCGTCGGGATGGCCGACGAGGACGCGCTCCGCCGTGCCGAGGAAGAGCCCGGTGTCGACGACGCCGGGAATCGCGAGGAGGGCGGCCTCGAGCGTGCGCGCCGCCGCGTCGCCGAGCGGCGCGGCCGGCGCGCAGTCGAGCGTCAGATTGCCGTTATCGGTCACGAACGGCGCGCCGACGGCGCCGGCGCGTACGGTCGGGGTGAGGCCGAGTGCCGCGACCTTGCGCGCCACCAGGCCGCGCGCCAGCGGGATCACCTCGACCGGAATGCGGCCGCGCGCGCCGAGTACGCGGACGAGCTTCTCGGCTCCGACGAGGATCACCTGACGTCGCGACGCCGCGGCGACGATGCGCTCGCGGACGAGGGCGCCTCCCCAACCCTTTATGAGATCCAGGCTGGGCGCGACCTCATCGGCGCCGTCGACGGTGAGATCGAGCTCGCGGTCGCCGTCGAGGTCGACGAGCACGATGCCGAGCGCGCGCGCCTGACTCGCCGATGTGCTCGACGTCGGAACCGCGCACACGCGGAGACCCGCACGGACGCGGGCGCCGAGCGCGGCGATGAACGCCGCCGCGGCGCGACCGGTGCCGAGACCGATCGCCGCGCCGTCGGTCACCAAGTCGAGCGCGCGCGTCACGACCGCGTGTAGGCCCGCATCCTCGCGGGACCCGTTTCCGGGCGATCGGTCGGTCATGGCCGCGTCCTCATGGGCTTGCCGGTGCACAGCAATGCCAGCCGCCGACGTCCGCCGTCAACGCGTCCGCCTGGAGGGGCCCCCACGTGCCGCAGTCGTACTCGTAGACCGGCGTCGCGTCGTGGAGAATCGGCTCGACGACCGCCCATGCCGCCTCCACCCCATCCTGGCGCGCGAACAGCGTCCGGTCGCCTTCCATGGCGTCGCCGAGGAGACGCTCGTACGCGTCCATCTCGTCGCCTCCCGGCTTGTGGACGACCTTGAGCTCGGTCGGCTCGGTCACCATCTCCTCACCCGGCCGCTTCACGCGCGCGCCGATGCCGATCACGACGTCGGGGCTCAGACGGAAGCGCACGTAGTTGGTGTCGTCGGCGGCGAGGTGGCTGAGCGGCGGCCGCTTGAGGGTCACCATGACCTCGGTCGTCGTCGTCGGCAGAGACTTGCCGGCGCGGATGAAGAACGGCACGCCGTCCCAACGCCACGAGTCGATGTGCAGCCGGACGGCGGCGAACGTCTCCACCGTCGAGTCGGGCGCGACGCCTTCTTCCTTGCGGTAGCCGCGGAACTGCCCGCGGACGAGGTCGTCGGGACTGAGCGGGCGGATCGTGCGGAAGATCTTCACCTGCTCGTCGTGGATCGACTCGGCATAGGTCGTCGTCGGCGCTTCCATGGCGAGGAAGCCGATGACCTGCAGCATGTGGTTCTGGATGACGTCGCGGATCGCGCCGGCCTCCTCGTAGAAGCGGCCGCGGCCCTGGACACCGAAACTCTCGGCCATCGTGATCTGGACGCTGGCGACGTAGTTGCGGTTCCAGATCGGCTCGAGGAACGTGTTCGCGAAGCGGAAGAGGAGCAGATTCTGCACCGGCTCTTTCCCGAGATAGTGATCGATGCGGAAGACCGACGACTCGTCGAACGCGCGATGGATCGTCGCGTTCAGCGCCTGTGCCGACGCCAGGTCGCGGCCGAACGGCTTCTCGACGATCACGCGTGCGTCGCGCCCGCAGCCCGAGGCGGCGAGCCCCTCGATCACGGTCGCGAACGCCCGCGGCGGAATCGCCAGGTAGTGCGCCGGATGCGTCGCCTCCGCGAGCTCCTTGCGGAGCGCCGCGTACGTCGCGGGATCGGCGTAGTCCCCGTCGACGTAGCGCAGGCGCGCCGAGAGCTTCGCGAAGGCCTGCTCGTCGACGCCGCCGTGGCGCGCGAGACTGTCGCGCGCACGCGCCCGCAGATCCGCGAGCGTCGCTCCCGCCTTCGCGACGCCGATCACCGGCACGTCGAGCCGCCCGCGCTGGGTCATCGCTTGCAAGGCGGGAAAGATCTTCTTGTAGGCGAGATCGCCGGTCGCGCCGAAGAACACCAGCGCGTCCGAGAGGACGGCGCTCACGTCCTCGGCGCCTTCTCGTGGTGTCCCCCGAACTCGAAGCGCATCGCCGAGAGCAGCCGATCCTGGAACTCCGCTTCGCCGCGCGAGCTGAAGCGCTGGAAGAGGGCGGCGGCGAGGACGTGCGCGGGGACCGCCTCGTCGATCGCGGCATCGAGCGTCCATCGCCCTTCGCCGGAGTCGGAGACGTGGCCGCCGAAGCGCTCGAGCCGCGGATCGGCGGCGAACGCCGCCGCCGTCAAGTCGAGAAGCCACGAAGCGACGACGCTGCCGCGCCGCCACACTTCGGCGATGTCCGCCAAGTCGAAATCGTATTGGTAGTACTCGGGATGGCGGAGCGGCGTCGTCTCGGCGTCGACGCTGCGCGACTGCGTGCCGACGTTCGCGTGCCGCAGAATGTTCAGGCCCTCGGCGTAGGCGGCCATGAGTCCGTACTCGATGCCGTTGTGGACCATCTTCACGAAGTGGCCCGCGCCGTTCGGACCGCAGTGCAGATACCCGCGTTCGGCGGTGCCGCCGCGGCCCTCGCGGCCGGGCGTCGCCGCGAGCGTGCCCGGCCCGGGAGCGAGCGTCACGAAGAGCAGATCGAGGCGGCGCACGACTTCGGGCTCGCCGCCGATCATGAGGCAATAGCCGCGCTCCAGGCCCCACACGCCGCCGCTGGTGCCGCAGTCGACGTAGTGGATGCCGTCCGCCGCGAGGCGCTTCGCGCGGTCCACGTCGTCGCGATAGTAGGAGTTGCCGCCGTCGACGACCACGTCTCCCGCCGCGAGCCGTGGGACGAGCTCGGCGAGCGTCGCGTCGACGACCGCGGCGGGCACCATCAGCCAAACCACGCGCGGCGTCTTCAGACGCCGGACGAAGTCGTCGAGCGAGGTCGAGCCGACTGCCCCCTCCTTGGCAATCGCGCCGACGGCGTCCGCCGAGAGGTCGCGCACGACGCACTCGTGACCGCCGCGCATCAACCGACGCACCATGTTGGCGCCCATCCGCCCGAGACCGATCATGCCCAGCTGCATCGCATTCTCCTTCCCAGCACACCAAGACATCGCGCGCGCCGCGCCGGCGCGCAAGAGCCGGAGCGCCCGCCGTTGACGCGGGTGCTTCGAGGACGATAGCGGAGGGACACGATGTCGTCCCCGGAGAGCGGACTCCCCAACATTGCCGAAATTCTCGGCCCGGTTCTCCTGCGGCTCCCCCCGGAGCAGGCTCCGCTTTTCATCGCCATCGCCGAGCGCATGGCCGCGGCGCGCTATCGAGAATGGGCCGCGCAGGCCACCGAGCCGGCGACCAGG
Organism: Binatia bacterium; assembly: GCA_041476145.1. Lineage (GTDB taxonomy): Bacteria > Desulfobacterota > Binatia > UTPRO1 > UTPRO1 > DP-19. Next base: position 25,755 of record JBGOSW010000017.1, on the reverse strand, counting down.
GTGGAGCTCCTCGCCTGTGCCGATCGCGAAGAAGACATCGCCCGTCGAGTCGAAGCCCTCGACGCCGGATCGGCCGCCATCCAGCGCGACATCCGCACGGCGACGCCGGATCTCGAAGACCTCAATCGCGCGATCTTCGCCGGGCGCTCGTTGCGTCAGCAGTTCACCATCCAGGCCCAGGGCGAGCGCGCCGGTGCGGCCACGTGGAGGTCGTTCGCCGAGCGCGAACAGAATGCGCACGCGCGGGCGACGTTCTTGGCGTGCGCCGATCTCGAAGAGGTGAGCGCGGTTTTTCTCGAGTCGCTGCTACGGAAAGCCGACCATAGCGACGCGTGAGGAGTTCGACGTGTGCGTGATCGGCACCGGCGCGGGCGGCGGGGTCATGATCGAGCAGCTGACCGCGGCGGGCTTTCGCGTCGTGGCGCTGCAGCGTGGCCCGTTCTTGAAGCCGTCGGACTTCGATGACGACGAGCTGCGCACCGTGATTCGCGACCAGATCTTCTCTCCCGACCAGATCGAGACCTACCGCTACGACGCCGCGAGCCCCACCGAGACCGGCAAGTTCAGCATGACGGCCCACTGCGTCGGTGGCACGATGACGCACTGGGCGGCCTGGTCGTGGCGCTTTAGGCCGGACGACTTCCGCGTGCGCTCGACCGATGGCCCGGTCGCCGGCGCCAGCCTCGCCGACTGGCCGATCACCTACGACGAGCTCGAGCCGTTCTACGAACGCGCCGAGTGGGAGTTCGGTGTCGCGGGGGACGCGGCCGGCAACCCGTTCGGGTCACCGCGGAAGAGGGGCTACCCGAACCCGGCGCACCCGGGCCGGACGGCGAGCGCCAGGATCGCACAGGCCGCGCGCAAGCTCGGCTACCACCCGTTCCCGACGCCGATGGCGATCAACTCGCAGCCCTACGGCGGCCGTCCGGAGTGCGTGTACGGCGGCGCCTGCCAGCAGTACGGCTGCATGATCAACGCCAAGGCGACGACGCTCTCGGTCTGCATTCCGAAGGCGCTCGCCACCGGCAAGCTCGACCTGCGGCCGCAGGCGATGGCGCGCGAGATCACGCTCGGCAAGGACGGCCGCGCGCGCTCCGTTCGCTACCTCGACGACAAGCGTGCGGAGCACGAAGTCTTCGCGCGGCAGATCGTCGTCGCCGGCAACGCCTTCGGTACGCCGCACCTGCTGTTGATGTCGACGAGCGGCTCGTTTCCCCATGGTCTCGCCAACGGCAGTGGGCTCGTCGGCCGCAACCTGACCTTTCACCATGCCGCAGCCGTCAACTTCACGATCGACGAGCCGGCGCGGAGCTTCGCCGCGCTCGAGACCCACGTCGCGCTCGACGACCTGCACGCGAGCGATGCGCGGCGCGGCTTCATCCGCGGCGGCGTGGTGGCGGAGTTCAACATGCTCGTGAAGCAGCCGCTGGAGTTCGCAATCTTGGGTCTCCCGGGCTACCCCGCCACACGAACGTGGGGCGCCGACCTCAAGGACTACCTGCGCAAGTTTCCGCACGCGATCGGGACCGTCGGCATCCTCGAGGATCTGCCCATGGAAGAGAACCGCGTCGATCTCGATCCGTCGATCAAAGACCACTACGGTCTCCCGGCCCCGCGTCTCACGCACCGCCAGCACCCCAACGACATCGCGATGAATCGCTGGTTCACCACGCGCCTGCTGGACCTCGCGGACGCCGCCGGCGCGGTGGACAAGTGGTCCGCCGCGGCCTTCGCACTGCCGAACGAGCGCGCGGCGATGAAGGGCAGCGCGCACTTTCACGGCACCTGCCGCATGGGCGACGACCCGAAGCGCTCGGTCATCGATCGCTGGTGCCGCAGCCACGACGTCGAGAACCTCTGGATCGTCGACAGCAGCGTGTTCCCGACCTCGGGTGGCTACAACCCGACGCTCACCATCCTCGCCAACGCCTACCGTGTCGCCGACCACTTCGTGCGCGAGGCGAAGCGGCAAAACCTATGACACGCCGCGAGTTCATGCTGCGCGGCGCCGTCTACGGCAGCTCGCTCTGGGTGCTGCTCAACACGCCGCGACCGCGCGCCCTCCGCGCCGCCGAGGAAACCACGCGCCGTGAGGTCCTGAGCGAAGTGGAGTGGAAGACCGTCGAGGCGATCACGGGACGGATCATTCCCACCGATCACGAGCCCGGCGCCATCGAAGCAAACTGCGTCAACTTCATCGACAAGGCCCTCGCGCACGAGGATGCGAAGATGAAGCCGCTTTACAAGAAAGGCCTCGCTGGACTCGACGCCGTAGCGAAGCGACGGTTCGCGAAGCCGTTCGTGGATCTCTCGTCCGAGCAACAGGACGGCATCCTGGCCGCGCTGGAGTCGGGGAAGGCGGCGGGCTGGCCGCGCAGCGACGCCACGGCCAGCGAGTTTTTCGCCGCCGTGCGCGCGCATACCATCATCGGCTTCCTCGCCGATCCGAAGTACGGCGGCAATCGCGACTACGTCGGCTGGAAGGTCGCCGGTTATCCCGGAGGGGGCCACCACCTCGGCGGCTATTCGCCCGCCCAGCTGATCGGCAAGGAGAAGATCAAGACCACCTGGGGCGAAGAAGTGTAAGGGGAGGCGCTGGCTCAAGGGGCTCGGATCGTCGCCCGCGCTTGCCGAGCGACGCAGCTCGCCGATAAGATCCAAGATCCTGCACGACGGCGTCGCGGCGGCGTAGCTCAGATGGCTAGAGCGAGGGTCTCATAATCCCTAGGTCCGTGGTTCGATTCCACGCGCCGCCACTCGTTTCTCCTGTGACGTCGCCGACTTGTTCACCGACCCGCGCGGCCGTCTTCGCCTGCTCCGGGCTGGTGGCAGTTCTGGTGGCAGTTCGACCTCCGGAATCGAGCTTCCGGACGGCGTCTAGCTGGTGCTCTGGCGAGAGGTGAGCGTAGCGGAGGGTCATGGTCACGCTCTGGTGCCCGAGCAGCTCTTGCACCGTCCTGAGCGGTACACCGGCCATTGCCAAGCGGCTCGCGAACGTGTGCCGGAGCGAGTGCCAGGTGAACCCGGTGATGCCGGCTCGCTTGACCGCTGGGATGAACACCCGGTTGTAGAAATTCTGTGCGTCGAGCGGCGTCTCACCCGTGATGCTCGGGAACACCCATTCGCTTTTGAGACGTGAGGGGAGGGCTCGCAGGGTGTCGCGCACCGTCTCGTTCATGGGGACATGGCGCGTCTTGCCGGACTTCGAGCGAGGGATCGTCAGCACGCCAGCCTGAAAATCTGCGTGCTCCCAGCGCAGGCCGAATTGCTCCGCGCGGCGCAGGCCAGTGTGGAGGGCGACGGCAACCGTCGGCCAGTGCAACTCGCCGATTGCCTTGCGGAGCCCCTGTTCCTCGTCGTCGGTGAGGTAGCGAACGCGCTGATTGTTCTCACGAGTGAAGAAGCTCGGCCGTACCGGGTTGGTCTCAATCTTCTGGTCAGCAACGGCGACGTTGAATACCCGGCGCAGGAACGCCAGCTCGCGGTTGATCGAGGCCGGCGCGAGAGGACGCCGCTTCTGGTCTTTGCCGCGCCGTACGCTTCCCTGGGTTCGGCGTTTGGCAATGGCGCGCTCGACGTCGCCCGGTAGAATCTCCCGTAACGTCTTTCCCTTGAAAACGCCCTTCCAGAAGCGTCCGTACCGCTCGTAGTGATCCATCCACCGGAGCGTTCCCCGGTTTCGTTCCAGGTAGTCGTCGATCACTGCGGCGAGCGGCACCTCGCGTCGGCGGATGTCTTCCGGGAAGAACCGGCGCTCGCGCACCTCGTTCTTACGCTTCGCGTAGACGTCGATGGCGAGCGACTTCGGCCCAACCTTTTCGCGGTGACGCTTGCCGCGGTCATCGAAGTAGAGAACCCACCACACGCCCGAGGCTTTCGGGCGTTCAAAGATGCCGCGTGGGTGACGCTTACGCTTTTCGCCGTTGTCGACGGTACTTCCCATGCTTGCCTTGTCCCTCGACCAGCGCGCAGAGCGGCGTGTCAAGCGCGCTGGCGATCGCGACCACGGTCGAGAACCGGGCGTCGACGCCGTCCCGTTCAGCGCGAGATACGGTCTCCGGCAGCAGGCCGGAGCGCTTGCCCACTTGGTCAAGCGTCATGCCCTTGGCCTTCCGAATCTCTCGCAGGATCGCGACCACGGGCAGTGTCTAACGCATGCGTTGTCCATCCGTCAAGACTCCTCAGCTGAGGCTCGGAGTGCCGGACGCACGGAGCGGGCGATCAGGGCCTCGATGTCGCTCAGCCGGAACCGGAGTGGTCCCCTCGGCCCCGAGAGCTTCACGACGGGAATGCGGCGTTCGTAGGCCCATTGGTAGAGCGTGGCGGGCTTCAACGCGAGCATCGTCGCTGCTTCCTCGACGTCCAGTAGGCGATCGACCGCTTTCTGAACCGTCTGCTCAGCGGCCACGGTCAACCTCGTCCAGCGCGCGCGTCACACTTTCCAACGGCCTCACCGGGATCACCTCGTAGTCGGTCGGACTGGCGCCTCCCGGGTCCGATGAGGGTTGGCACGATTGGTCGGTTTGGCTGAACTGGCCGGCGCCGGGTTTGTCCGTCCTGCCAGAGGCCCCCAATCCTGGCACCCCGACGTTGACGTCGAGGGGCTCGCTTGGGGAGACATCTGCAACGCGAGCAACCCGCTTCCCGGCGGGAAGACACCACTGCCACTCGTCGCGATCATCGAACTCACCAACGCGTTCTGAGCTGACCAGTGACTTCTTCTTCGCGCGGCAGAGGGTACGTTCGGCAATTCCGCGCTCTGCGGCTAGGCGCTTCACCTCCTCTTGGTGCATGGGGCCCGGACCAAGTACCTCTTCCAGGAATGCTACCGCAGCATCCACCTTGCTGGGTTCATCGCTACCCTCGACGAGGGAGTTTCGCGCGCTACCAGCGAGGACCGCCTCGACATCGACGCCAGAAATAGTACCGGGCTCCCAAACGAGCCGGCCGCCATCGTCAAGTCTGAAGGCAAGGACTGGAGCGCGCGCAGTCAGGTTGTTCTTGATGGGCATGACGAGACGCCTGCGTTCATCGCCGCGATCCTTCGCGACGGCGATCACCACACGCGCTGCGCCCACGAATCCGACTGAGCCCTGCACGCGAGCGACCGCCCGACGCTGCGCATCCTTCGTAAGATGGACGATCCCCAGAACTGCCACTTTTGCCACTTCTGCCAATCGTGCCAACGGACTGAGGACGCGACGCACATCAGCATCTTTGAAGCTGTCCACCTTGCCGAGGTAGGCGCTCAGGGGATCGACGATCACGAGGCCGGCGCCCGTGTCCTCGATTGCTTGCTTCAGTGCGACGAGGTCCGTGTCGAAGGAGAAGGCACGCTCCTCACCACCAGCAGCGCACACCGCTTCCAGAGCGCTGATGGCGGTTACGTCGGCGCCCTGCGCATCGAGGCGTGGTCGGATTGTGTCTGAAAGGCCGTCCTCGGCCGTGAGGATGAGCGAAGACGTTTTCGGGGCATTGCCGCCGTCAGGCCACTCAGCGGCCTTGGACAACCGCGCCGCCACGTCCAGCGACAGGAAGGTCTTGCCGTCGCCAGGGTCACCGACCAAGAGGTTGAGCTTGCCTTTCGCCAGGCGCCCAGGCCACAGCCAGGACACCTGCTCGGGTTCGACGTCCGCGAGGCTGAGCACGACCGGGACAACTGGAGCGACCGTCGCCACTACTGCCCCTCCCGCTCGAAGACGGACGCTGGCGGTACGTTCAGGTAGTGAGCCACGTCCTCAACTAACTGCCGACTAGGACGTTCCCATCCCCGGATCACCTTCGAGATGAGCGAGGGGTCGTAGCCGAGGTCGAGAGCCAGTTGCAGCTGACTGATGCCCCGCTCCAATAGGGTGAGTTTCAACTTGGTGTTCACTTTGCGCGCGTAGGTCATGGTGCGATCTCCTTCTCCACAACTGTTTTGTGAGGCCGTACAGCCGGCCTCACAAGATAAGTGGAAAGGACACGCCGAAGTGTTAACGGGTCGTTGGTGCGGAGCCACCGACCGAAACGAGATCGCGTGCTATCGCGTCACCGGCCGCTTCGGGACAGCCACCACACGCCGCTTTGCGCTGGCAAGCCGCGCACGAATGCGCCGGAGCATTTGGGTGACCGCCGCTCGCGAAACGCCTCGCGTTCGAGCCGCATCCGCTCGTGACAAACCGGAAGCTATCAGCTCCATCACCTCGCGCTGATCGGTTGTAACGCGAGGTTCGATCTTGTCTAAGAACGCGCGCGCCAGGGCCTGGTCACTCGACCCACCATCATCGGTGCGCTCGATGCTTTCGGCTGTGGGTACTTCGTTCTTGGCGCGTACGCGACGTTTCCCTGCAACCACACTCGACACCTCGCTTGACCGGTAGCGGTCGGTGAGTTTGCCTCGTACCCGGTGCTGGAACGCGCCGGGAACGCGCCCCATCCTCGGCGTATACTCCATCGCAGTGGTGAAGAGCGCCAACAGAGCTTCTTGCTTGCTCCCCTCAACGCTCCCGGGCTCGATCATCCGCTCGGTCCCTAGCTCGTGCACCAAACCCGCGTAGTTGTCGGCGATGTGCAGCGGGCGTTCAGCAATGATCTCGCCCCCTCGCCGGAGCTTCATAACGTACCGCCGCCCCGTGTTGCCGCTAAAGAAGGTGTCCCGAAGGTGTTTGTGTTTCGGGTTCGCCCACATCTGCATGCAGCTCACGGCGTACCGGTCCGCGAATTCTCGGAACTCGTTGGAATCGAGGTCCGGGATGTCGTCCAAGAGGATCTCGCCGTCGATCGAGCCATCGTCGCTACGCGTACCGATCCTCGTGATCCACCCACCGGCCACACATCGTGTGCGCTCGATCAATCTGCGCCCGTCTTCACTGACAGACGCATGAGATCCCCACTCCGGCACGAGTTCCATCAAGGGGCGGTCGTCACCGGCAAGCTTCGCATCTTGCGCTCCCAAAACGGCATAGAACATGGCGAACATCCCGCGCGTCCATTGACGCACGGCTGACGCGCCTGTGTCTTCAATCAGCACCTCGACGTACTCCCTGTCCTGCTCCGCGAGATAGGGGCGGAGGGAGCGCCATACATCGGGTTCACTCGCTCGGGGGTGGAGAATATAGGCCACCAGGCGCAAGGCGACGGGATCACTCTCGACCAGCTGCAAGAATTCGGTCGGGGGTTCAAGAGCGCAGAGCATCTCGCGCACCCAGACGGCTTCTTCAAGAGACAGACGCGCGCAGAACTCTAGCGTTCTGGCGTATTGCTCGGGCAGACCGACCGCGACGACGGCCGGAACAGCCGCCTCTACGGGGTGCGTCCCGCGCTTCTTGGAGCGGACGTTCGCGGTTTGCTTTTCGATTCGGGACAAGCCGACACCTCCGCTATGCGGGCGAAAGGAAGCGCGGATCGCGCCCAGCCACCTCGGCCGTTTGGCCGAGTAGACCTTACGAAGTCAAGGCGCGCAGTGAGACGGAAAAGACGGTCACTGCCTCCGGTGCGAGTGCCCGAGGGTCGCGGCGAGCAAAGCCCTCGGGGGATATTCTTTTGGGGGGTGGGGGGTAGGGCTCCCGCTCTCCCCCCGCACCGCAATCGGCGCAGCGCGCGCAGGTCAACGCCCCCAAAAGGGTCCGCAAGTAGTTTAACGACTTACAGTGGATTACGCTAATATATGCACGTGTTTTGTATGTAGATTAGTTCTAACTACGCAGATTGCTGCACATTCCACTCCGACCCCCGAGCTATCAACCGGCGCGGTAGGGCGCATTGCCCGCTTAGGCGCTGAGCCGTGCTCCCGTGAGCGCCAGGATCGCGGGGATCGCTTGACTGCACGCCGCTCGCCAAGGTAATTCGCCGTGCGGCCGGGAGGAAGTGCACTGGTTCGACGGTGCGCTCACACCCTCAAGGTGTGACCGGCGACAAGCTCGATAGTGCCATCTCGGAGGTAGAGAAGTTCGGTGCGTGGCTGCAAGAGAAGATGACCTCCCGCCGGTTGCATCGCTAAGGCGCTCACCCGGTCTCTCGTCCTCCACAGGGCGTAGCATCACATGTCGTGCGGTTACTTCCACCCCAACCTCAGTGGCGGCATGGGAAGGCATCCTTGAGCGCAAGTCCAATCAGGACTCTGCTCGTGCTGTGCAGCTGCCCCGGGTGATCGGTGAGCCACTTTGTCACGATCCGAACCGTTTGCCGAAGGTCGATTCCCGCATCCGGCATGCAGAACGACGACTTGTTTCCGGGGCGGGCTGTCGAGACTTGCTCCGCATCTACGTATCCACTTATGTAGGCTAGGCAGTATGTTCCTCCGGCCAACTCGTCGTCGTTCAGTATTTTACCTTCATTGAGATACCTAACCGAGATGTTGCACCGCCTGAGTAGTTCGTTGCCGTTGATCTCTGCATACTCCGCACCGAGTGTCACGCTTGCAAATAGCGTCAATGCTATAAGCGCAATCATGCTATCTCTTGAGCACCGACGCGACCAGACGTGAGCGAACATCGTACGGTGCTCCCTCCGTGTGATTGCGCTCATGGTTCTCAGAGGCCGCCCATCGTAGATCATACCCACGCTCCTCCATGACATACGTGGTGTCCAGATACTACGGGCTCCGACGGCAAAGGAAAGCGCCGGTCGCGCTCCCACCCTTATCGAAGGGACCGCGCCGCGTGCGCGCGGTGCAACGCCCGCTACCAGATTCGTGTCCGCTTCGACCGGGCCTGTTCCATTGTGGTGCAACGTCGCCCCGCCGTTAGTAAGTGAGCGTACGCAAACCTGCTTGATGCCCTGGGGCAACTTGCGCGTCGAGGCTGCTCCGCGCTACGGGAACGCCATGAACCGCCGGACCCTGGCCGCTGCACTGGTGGGCCTGACGTTCGCGACGGCCTGCGGCCCTCGTCAGCCAGTAGCGCCGGCCATACCCCTCTCAGCGGTCCAGCAGTGCCGCGCCGACGTAGAGCGCAAGCGGTCGGAGTGCAATGGGTGTTGGTTCTGGCTCCTCACCGGTCCCGTCGGTGCGGGTGTCTGCTTCGCGCTCTGCGGTGGTTCGGCGGACGCACTAGAGCGCCAGTGTACCGCCTACGCCTTTGAAGCGGAGCACACGTCGCGGATACAAGCCGATCTCACTGTGCACGAGGGTGCTCCGCGCTAGACAACCACGTCATAGGGGAGGACAAAATGCCGACTCGTCACATACTCGCATTCGCCGCGTTCGTGCTTCTCGCGTCCAACGCCGCTGCTCTTGCCGCGTCAGGGGGCGTTCAGTGGTCGCCCGATAAACGACGCCTACTTGCTCAGAAGGACGTCGGAGACCAGCGGTGGGCGATTACGCTGAACCTGGATGATCTCTCGGTGAGCGGCAACGTCTTCTTTCCGAACGGGAGTCCGCCTGCGTTCGTGTTTTGCGACGCGCAAAGCGTCACCCACAACATTGCGGACCTCGTAATCACGTATCGGTGCCGCGGAAGCGATCAGACTCAGGTTGTATTCGATTCGCAAGACTGGAATCTGATTAGTGACAACATTCCGCTCAGTGGTTCCTTCTTCGCTCCGACACCCGGAACGTGTGATCTCTCGGGGGCACTGAACGGATCGGACGCCTCGCACGTGACATCCGTCTGGAATTGCACCGGCATAACACCCCCTGATGTGGTTTCGTTTCAACTTGAAGTATTCGCTGACGGCACCGGAGTCACCAGCGACGGCGGTTCTTTCGAGTTCTCGCCTGGTAACGGCGGTTGCGGCTTCGGGCTGTTGCCGGACGGTAGCTCTTTCAGCGCGTCATACTCGCCGAGCCGCGATGTACTGAATTTCCTCTTCGTGCCCGCAGGGTTCAATCGATTCAATCTCAGTGAGTGCCACCGTCAGAGGTAACGTCAATGGTATTCGATCGTCCGCGTGATCCCGTGTGAAGCGGTATGGCAAAGCCTAGCACAATGATTGCTGTGGTTCCGGGATCAGAGCTTGGTCTGATAGCGGTGACAATCGAGGGGTATGTGGTGACGGCGCGGTGTAATCACTGTAACGTCGAGGCCCGGTCGGAAGACGCTTCCACAGCGCAACGTACCGATTTCTGTCTGTCGCACGAGTCGTGGTGCTTGGTGCTCGCAGCGCTGAATCTTATTAATAGCAAGATCCCCGGTGTGCCAAAGGACCGTCTGCGAGATTCTGTCCGGGCGGCTCAGGATGCGATTGCTGCAAAGCGCGGGCACTGAGCACTCCGAGAGCGTCGGCGCGGCCAGTGCATCGCGTACGCCTTCGCGAGACGGAGCACACGTCCCCGGATGCAAGCCGATGGCACCTCGCACGAAGGGTCCCGCACGCTTATGGTGGATCGCAAAGGCTGTCACGACGGCACGCCACCGGAGCTGCGCCATTGTGATTCGAGTTCGACGTGTGCCGGCATGCCGGGAACGGACGTACCTCGTTGCGCTTGACGCCCGAGTTCGAGTGCTGGCTTACTTGTCTGCACAACGAGGACGGTTCAATGGGAACCTGCTCCCCTGCCACTTGGTCCGTCTGCGGGAGGTATACGTGAGACAACCCGGAGCCGCGTCGATGATCCCGTTCGCCGGAGACCGACCGATGATGCCACGGGAGCGGGCAAGTCTACATACTCGCGTTCAGCTGGACTGTCTTATGAGCAAGCGAGTCGGAAGTGCGCTGCCTATCAAGTGCCTGATATTCCACCGATGCGTGGCAAGGATTGTGGGTACTAAGATAGACGAGTCCCTGAGTTCTCGTAGGTTCAATCTATTGCGCGTCATGTTGATCCTCGTGCTTGTAGGTCCCGTGTATGTCGCTGGAGTCTCGGAAGCATCGACCATCCTCGCGTCGGCCACGCTTGGTCAGGAGGGGCAAATAAGCGGTGGCTGGGCCGTCTACCAGCCGCCAGCCGCTCAGTTCCTCGGCTGGCGTTTCTATGTCACGACGCCGATTCAAGTTCGCGAGGTCGGTGCCCACATTTACGATCCGAATCAAAATAAAGTGTTCTTCGCGTTGTTGCGGATCGACGAAGCATCGGGCCTTCCCGTCAACCTCACGCCGTCCGGATTCCTAGCCGTCACTACCGTTCAGGCGCCACTTACGAGCCACGAGGTTCGTGCCTCACTATCTGCCTCGCTGGCACCCGGTTGGTACGGGTTCTTGGTCGGAAGCGGAGGCGACTACGGGGCACCCGGCAACTCGGCAGCACTGACAGGCAACAACCCTGATCTGCCTGACCAAGCTGGCTCGTACTTCGGTTGGAACGGGACGTCGTGGTTCAGCAATGGCAGTTCTCTGATGGCAAGGTTTGTCGTCGCGGGGACGGCGACGTGTGGCAACGGCGTGAAGGACGAAGCGGAGCAATGCGACGACGGCAATCTTGAGGACAGTGACGGCTGCGACGCACGATGCCAACTCGAGCAAATCGTGGTGACGCCGACTGTCACTGCCACTCCGACCCCGACCGCTACTGCGACGTCGCCAGGGCCACCACCGATCTTCTCGGACGCTGCGCGTGCGTGCCAGGGCTCGATTGCAAGGGAGTCCCGAAAAGTCTCCGCTACGGAGCATGATCTCTGGCAGAAGTGTTTCGATCGTATCCTTACCAGCAGGGCCAAGGGCAAGGGAGAAGCGCGCGCCATAGTGGCTTGCGCGAAGGCGCTGGACCCCGCAACTGCGTCGCTGTTGTCGCGTGCTCAGAGCAAAGCGAAGGCGCATATCGCAATGAATTGTTCTGGAATCAGCGCAACCGATTTAGACAGCCCGTGCGTAGACGGGGCTACAACGATCGCCGAGGTCACCAACTGCGTTTTTACCCAGAGCGCCGCGAGCGTGGAACAAGTGGTGATCGCAGAGTATCGTGACTCATGTGCGTTGGTCACCGCCGCCGGGCTCGCGGTGACATTCCCCAAGCTGTGCGGCGATCGCTAGCCCAGGTCAGGAGGAACATCGAGTGCGATTCCTGTTCCGCGAAAGCCCTTGATCGTCCATCAAATCGGGGGCACTTCACTATGCGTTATCTGCTCGTACTGTTCGTCCTCATGGGCTGCGGACCCTCGGCTGCGGAGCAGCAGCGCTTGGCGATCCTGCGAGCACAGGCTGCGCAGAATATTTACCAGAGCTGTCAGGCAGACTGTGCGGCAGAGCGCGCTCGTTGCGTCAACAGCGTGAGTGACGAAACCCTGGCCGCTCTCCGTTGGTCCCGGGCGATGCTGGTTTCGGTCTGCGACTCAGATTTCCGCCCCCAGGCGTGCGAGGCAACCTGCCGAGGGCAAGCCGCGATGGTCTACGCGCCGCCGCCTGCGCCGGCAGCCCCGAACGTTTGGGGTGCGGTCATCGACGGAGCCGTCCAGAATGCCGACCAAAGACGCGCGCGTTTCAACGAGATGCAACAACACCAGCAGTTGGACCAGATCCAGCAACAACTCTGGCAACAGCGGCGCTACTAGCGGCGCGGCGGGGCGTGCGAATCGTGACTGAGCCCCTCAAAAAGGGTGTGGTGGCAGTCCTCGACGCGCTCGGGTTCAAGGGCATCTGGGGCCGAGAAGATGCCCGAGCTGTCGTCAGCAGGCTACAGTCGGCGCAGAGCTTTGAAAGCAACTTCTCGCTCCACGGCTTCGACGTTCAGATTCAGTTCCTTTCGGACACAGTCGTAGTCGCATGCGGATTCGGGCAAGGCGATCCTTGGCATCCGCTGCTCTACGTCTGCATGCGCCTAGGCTACTTCCTATCCAATATGCTCACCCGTGAAGGGCCGTGCCTTGCGTACCGAGGAGCAGTCGCAAGCGGGGAGTATCTCCTCGAAGACAACTTCATCATCGGGCCGGCGGTCGATGAAGCAGCCGAACGCGAGAAGCAGGCTCAAGGCCCTTTCGTCTGGCTGACCCCGTCGGCGCGGGGGCTCTTGCCGCCCGGCTTTGAAGCAAGTCGCGAACGGGTAACCGAGGGCTCTTTCTACGTCATGCCCTTTCGAGTGCCCCTCAAGGGTGGGCGCATGGAAGATACCTATGTCGTGCCACCGACCATCGCTGTCACCGGCCTCAAGGACATCACTACGCGGCTCCGATACGTACTGAGGGGCGCTCCCCGCGAGAAGGTAGAAAACACCGAGAGACTGCTTGAAGCGCTTGAAGACTGGTACCCGCGAGATCCCAACCCTTAGCTGTCGTTGAGACAGTGTGACCGCATCCGCGACGAAATCGCACGGAGGGCCGCATCTTCGAGAGGGTGTCGGATTTCGCCGGAGGTCAGTCCCCAAGTGTCCGTGGGGGCAACTCCGTGTCGGTTCAAAGGCGCCCTACTTGAATCCACTGCACCGACGAGAGCGCCAACTTTGCCCAGGGGTCATCGCCGTCTTCTGGATCGGCAACGGCTACGGCACGGGGGCCTGGCACGCACGTGGTAGGGGCACCCGGCGGGGTCGGGGCGAGCCGCGCCGCCCCGCACGCACACGCGCAAAGGGCCTTGGGGGCTCCCCCCCGGTCGCTCGTTGGTGGCAGTTCTGGTGGCAGTTGAGTTCCGAAGAATGCCGAAGCGGATCGAAACCTCGGGAGAGCAGGAAGCCCGGTAGCGTATTGACCTGGCAGCGCTTCCGAACGTAAACCCCGGATCACTCAGAAGGCGGCTCGTCGTCCTTGACCTCGCTCATAATCCCTAGGTCCGTGGTTCGATTCCACGCGCCGCCACTCGTTTTGCTTTCAAAGCGATAACCGAAGCCGCACGCAACGCCAAACTGGCATGCGATGAGCACGCGCGGCCACTTCTGTTGCCGGCGGCATCCCGTGCGACGACTCTTGCATCTCGGGAGCAAGACGTGTCACACGGTCGGCGGGTGCGCATGTTTCTGATCGCACCGCGATCGCTGCACGACGCTGCGGCACCATCGAGCGACGGTGCGTGGATAGGGACCGCGCGATGAACGGATTCGAGGTCCGTCCGATCGAGAAGCAGGGTTTGCTGAGCCGTCTCTTCCGCCGGCCACAGCGGCGCAATGCAGTCGTCGCAGTTCAGAATATTCTCGCCACAACCGCCGTCGGTGACATTGCTCACGATACGATCGACAAGGCGCTGGGAGAGTACCGACTCCCACGGCGCGCCGCCGAAGATGCGTTGTGCGAGATCTACGCTGGCGTGCTCCGGTACTGCGTGCGAGATGAAGAACTGTCGGATGGAGAGGTCGCAGACCTGCGGCGGTTGCGGGATCTCTTCGGCCTCTCGGATGAGCAGGTCCGGCACGCGGAACAGTCAGTTCTCGATCCCATCTACCGTGGCGCGCTCCAGGAGGCGATAAACCGCCGCGCGTTGACGGACGAGGAACGCGCACGACTCGAACATCTCGTGTCCGGGCTGAGACTTTCTGAGGATGCCGTCGCGGCCATTCGCAAAGAGGAACTGGGAACGCTGATGCGTCAGGTCGCGGACGAGATGACCGCCGACCAGCGCATCTCGCCTGATGAAGATCGGATGCTGACGACCCTCGCGAAGCAGTTCGAGGTGGATCTGAGACAGGACGAGCGCACACGAGAGGTCCTGGATCGCTACCGACTGCTGTGGCGGTTGGAAAACGGCGAGTTGCCCGACGTTGCCGTACCCATCCGATTGCAGCGCAGCGAACGGTGCCACGCGGCCGTCGAGGCGACGCACTACGAACAGCGAACCGTAACAACGCGAGTCCGGTACGCCGGTCCTACCGCACGCGTCCGAATCATGCGCGGCCTGTACTATCGTGCGGGGTCACTGCGGGTTGAGCGTGTGACGCAAGACGTTCTTCAACAGCTCGACACGGGACAGCTCTACGTGACGAGCAAGCGTCTCATCTTCGATGGCAGCCGTAAGTCGGTCACGATCCCTTACCGGAAGATTCTGAACATCACCCGGTATGCAGACGGCATCGGTGTCGAGAAGGATACGGGGAAGGATCAGGTGTTCACTTGTACAGCGGACATGGGGGTGTTCTGTACCGCATTGGCGGGCGCACTACGGAACGCAGAAACATAACACAGCGCCGCCGTGTCGCCACCGGCCCGTGGCATCGCGTGAGATGACCGCGGTTGAGCACACCTCCGCAATGCGTGCCCGATTACTTGTCGTGATCGCACTTTCGACGTGGATGTTTGGAGGCGTACTCGGCACCGTATCGTGGGCGCTCGAAGAACGAGTTCTCAGCGCCGATACGACTGAGAAGCCTCGCGCCAGTGTCACAACGAAGGTTCGCATTCTTGTCTCGGGCACCTTGGATGAGGGAGCACTTCGCCAAGCACTTCTCGCGCGATATGAGAGCATACTCGCGTCGTCGCAATCGAAGCACGTCGCGCATCGAAACGTCTACATTTACATGTTCGATGCGGAGAGCCGACGGCCTGACGAATGGATTGCAATGCTCAGCAAGAGCTACATCGAACAGAGCCCGTCACTGCGTTTCAACCAAACGCTGCTCCACCCTCAACCGGCCGTAAAACAATCGGCGGATGTCGTAGGATCATGGACGGACCCGTCGCCGTTCGGCGGAGGGACGTACACACTCCGCCGGATTGACGGCAAGCTGCACATGCAGGCGGTCTTCGCCGACGGTAGCAAGCGCGACCAAACGCTTGCGGAAGAGAAGCATGGTGCGGAGACGCGTCTGACAGAATCCCAAAATGAATTTGGCGAGTACTACCTTGTAGCCCCGGACGGGCTGTCGATCTACGACAAAGAGGGCTTCATCAAACGCCTGGCGCCTCGTTGAACCTGTCCGGCGCGGGGGGTTGAGTCGCAGTTGTTGTGATGTCGGACAACTTATCAATAGTTCATGAGTTCGTGTCGATCGGGCGCACCCGTGTACTCGCGGTTCTTGATCTTGATCCAGGTGGACGGCTCGGCGTAGGTCCCACGCCTCCACTTCGCGACGATGCCTCCGAGGTCGTGGTCGCGGATGGCGGCGAACAGCGCAGAGCCGGCGCTGTCTACATGATCGGCGTGGAGGATGCAGCCGGGCGCGTTCGTCGGGACCGCGCGCCGTAGCCGTGCCTTCCGGCGGAGCAGCGGGAGCCCGCGCACATCGCGCCCATTCACCGCGAACACGTCGAAGGCGACGAAGACCGGCACGCCCCGCCGAAACAGCAGCGCTTGACCTCTTGCCTGGGCGCGTCGCGGCGGTCTGCAGGCCGTTTTACTTGCGCGGCATCATTCGTCTAGACGGTGGATGCGCTGCCGAGCAGTTCACCCGCAGTCCAGACCATCGCGGGGCTGTACTCGAATGCGACCCCGTAGCCCTCACACCCGGGACACGGGCTCAGCCTCTCTAGTCCATCCTCGGCGTTTGGGTTCGCATGGTGAGCTACGCCGGACCCTCGACAGATGTAGCACCGCCGTTCCGGGATGCCACGCTTCCTCGCGAGTTCACTTGCCGCATTCAGACGCTGATCACGTCGCCTCATCACCTCGTCCTCCCTTGCAACGCGGGCAGTTCAGATGTCGAATACTACCATACTCGACGACTACGCTCCTACCTCGGCGGAGCCGGTCTCGTGACAGTTGTTCATTGGCGCTCTCCGTGCTCGACTCAGGTCGGGCATGAAGCGACCTATCATCGTCTTCGCTGGCCAGGGGCTCTCGCTCGCTGATTCAACCTGACGCAAGAAATACGCTGGTTGAAAGGGCACTGCTTCGTCGAGGTGGACGAACCGTGGAATCTGGACCGGGCTCTCGTCGTGCTGCGGGAGCTGATGACACCGGAACAGTACGCCGGCGAGGATCTCGGCCCGGGGCTACTCCGGGCGATCGAACGGGATCTTGAACCTTGTCTCGGAAAGGGATGGCTCAAATGACGAAACGCTACACGGTACGTTACGAGCGTGACGAGGCGGGCTGGTGGGTCGCCTCCGTCAAGGGTGTCCGCGGCTGCCATACGCAGGGGCGGACGCTCGACGAGGCCCGCCGGCGTGTCCGCGAAGCGTTGGGGCTGGTGGTCGCCAATGCTGGTCGCGCCGAGCTGGTCGACGAGGTGCGGCTCCCGCGCGAGGTTCAGCGGACGCTCGCGGAGTTCCGGGCGGCGCGCACCCGTGCCGAGCGCGAGCAGCAAAAAGCCCGCACCGCCACGAGGGCGGCCGTGCGGGAACTCCGGCGACGGCTCAAGCTCGGGGTGCGCGATGCCGGCACGCTCCTCGGGCTCTCGCACCAGCGCGTGCAGCAAATCGGGTAGGCGTCGCGCCGACCCACGTGCCCCTGGTGGCAGTTGAGGCGCGGAACCGAGCGAGCTACATCGAAACCCATGCAAACGATGACCCCGGGGGATTCAGTCCTACTTTCACCTTCGCAGGAGTCGCACCATGCGCGTCGTCTTCGTCGTTCTCGCGATCGCCGTCGTTCTCACGCACCGTCCCGCGGGTGCGCAGATCATCCCGATCTGTGGGGATGCCAATAACGACGGCGATATCACGGTCAGTGACGGCGTGAGCGCGCTGCGCGCGGCGGCGGGACTGCCGAGCACGTGTCCGCTCGCGGTGTGCGACGTCGACGCCGATGGCCGCATCACCGTCACGGACGGCGTGAACATTCTGCGGAACGCTGCCGTCCTGCCCGCGATCAACGCCTGCAGGGACGTCACGTCGACACCGGTGCCGACGAGCACGCCCCCCTGACGATTCCCGAGTCCGAGCCCACCCCGTCACCGTCGCATGCTCATCGATGACGCACGGGGGTGCCCTCAGAGGGCGCGGCGGCGGAAGAGGGCGAGGCCGAGCGCGAGATACGCGAGGCCGTAGACGAGGAGAACGAGGGTCGGGCGGAGGGCGGCCGCGAGCGGCTGGCGACGGATCATGAGATCGTTGAACGCCGCCATCGCCCAGGTCGTGGGTAGCGCCAGCGCGACCTGGCGCATCCACGGCGGCTCGAGGTCGATCGGCCACCAGCAGCCGCCGACAGCCGCCATCGTCACGATGACGATCGAACCAACGGGGAGGACGGCCTCGCGGCTGCGGGCGACGCCGGCGACGACGAGCCCGAACGCCGTGCCCGCGAACACGATGCCGGCGGTCGGCAACAGCAGCGCCCATGGCTGCGGCCCGAGTGAGATGCCGAAGGCCAGCCGTCCGAGCACGAAGAGCGCGAGCATCTGCAGGACGCCGACGAAAAAACGGGCAAGGAGCTTGGCGATGAGCGTCGTCGCGAACGGCATCGGCATCGCGCGCAGCCGCTCGAGCGTGCCCCAGTCGCGCTCGTCGAGGAGGCCGAGAGAGACGCCGAGGAGCATGCCGAGAAGCAGGAACGTGATGCTGAATCCCGGCACGTTCTGGTCGAAGGTGTTGAGGCGTGCCGGCGCGCCGGTGACGCTCGCCTCCTCGATGCGCAGCGCTCCGGGGAGGGCCAGCGCCGGCGGCGCCGCGAGCGCCGGCAGGTCGAGCACCGGCAGCGCCGGCGGCGCCGGCAGCTCGACGCGCGGCAGCGTCGGCGCCAAGGACGCCGTTCCCGCCGGCACGAGACGCGCGGCGAGCGCCGCCGGATCGCTCGTCGCCAGCGCGGCGAGCGCGGGCGGGATCGCCAGCGGCGCCGGCGGCGGTGGGAAGCGGTCGGCGAAACGCCCCGCCTGCTTGCGGACGGCGGCGAGCCAGGCCGCGAACTCGTCTTGGCGAGCGCCGAGCTCGCTGAAGAATTGCCGCAGCGGCGCGAGCTCGGCGGCGAGCCGGGTGCGGGCCTCGCCCTCACGCTCGGCGGCGATCGCCACGAGCGCCGTCGCGATCTCACGCGCGGCACGCCGGCGCGCGTCTTCGATCCTGCCCTCCGCGTCGGCGCGGGCCGCGGCGAGCGCGTCGACGACGCGGGCACGCTCGCTCCGCAGTCGCGCGGCGGCGCGCTCGAAGCGCCGCCCGGTCGCGAGCGCGTGCGCGCGTGCCTTGTCGAGGCGCGCGGCGGCGCGGTCGCGCGCGGCCTCCTCGACGCGATGGCGCAGCTCCTGCACCAGGACGCGTACGCTCGCGACCTCGAGATACTTGACCGGATCCGTGTAAAGGAGAAGCGGCGTCCCGCGGCCGGCGACGACGGCGTCGGAGGTGCCGGCCGGGATCACCAGCGCGGCGCCGGCGACGTGGGCGCGGACGAGGTCACGGGCGGCGTCGCGCGTCGCCACCGGATGCAGGCGGATCGCGGGCTCGTCGGCGAGCCCCTCCGCCAGCGCGCGTCCGACACGGCCGCCGTCCTCGTCGGCGATCGGCAGCTCGTAGGCGGCGGTGCCGAGCGCGCTCGCGCCGTAGAAGCTCGCCATCGAAAAGCCGGCGACGGAGATGACGACGATCGGCGCGATGGCGAGAAACACGAGGCCGGCGCGATCGCGCATGAGGAGGCGCAGGTCTTTGGCGACCGCGGCGCCGAGCCCACGGAGCATCACGCCGACGCCCCGTCCTCGTCACGCAACGCGCGCCCGGTGAGCCGGAAGAACGCGTCGGCGAGATTGGGGTGGTGGACCGACAGCTCGACGACGTCGCCGCCGGCGCGCACCACCGCCAGTAGGACGCGCGACACCGCGCCGCCGTCGTCGACGGCGACCGCAATCCCGGCGCCGTGGTCGTCGCCGACCACGTGCGCGCCGGCGGCGCCGTCGAGCCAGCCGGTCGGCAGCGGCTGCGCGGTACGCAGGCGGACGCTGGCGGTCAGGCCGGTCTGGACGATGAGCTCGTCGGGAGTCCCGGTCGCGACGACGCGGCCGTCGTCGAGGAGGACGACGCGCCCGCAGAGCCGCTCCGCTTCCTCCATGTAGTGCGTGCTGTACAGCACCGCGGCGCCGGCGCGCGCCAGGCTCTGGACCGCCTCGAAGATGCGCTCGCGCGACTGCGGATCGACGCCGGCGGTCGGCTCGTCGAGAAGGACGATGCGCGGGCGGTGGAGGATGCCGGCGGCGAGATTCAAGCGGCGGCGCATGCCGCCCGAGAACTCCGCAACCGGCTCGTCGGCGCGGACGTCGAGCGCCACGAGCGCCAGGGCGTGCGTCACCGCCGCGCCCGCCTCGCCGCCGGCGAGACCCTGCATACGCGCGAAGAAGTGCAGGTTCTCGCGGGCGGTGAGCGTCGGGTAGAGGGCGAGACGCTGCGGGACGAAGCCGAGGACACGCCGCGCGGCGGCCGCCTCCGCCGGCAGCCGGTGGCCGGCGACGGTCACCGTGCCGGAGTCGGCGTCGAGGAGCGTCGCGATGATCGAGATCGTCGTCGACTTACCGGCGCCGTTCGGGCCGAGGAGGCCGGTGATCGCACCCGCGGCGACGGTGAAACTCACCCCGGCGAGCGCCGTGCGCACGCCGTACGTCTTCACGACGCGGTCGACGGCGATGAGCGGCTCCATCGGCGTCGCCTACTCGGGGCCGGGGGCGGTCGGCAGGTCCGCGGGCGCCGCCGCCACCGCGCGCGCGGCGCCGTCGACCGTGACGTGCGCGCGTGCGAGCAAGGTGTGCGGCGTCTCGCTGCGGCCGATGAGCGCGTCGACGTCGGGACCGAGGACGTAGAAGTCGGTTTCCTCCGGGGTGCCGGGCTGGTCGAGGTGGGCGCGCAGCTCGGCGAGTGTGCGGTACGGACGATGATGGTACCGCATCGCCACCTCGATGCCGTCGGCGGGAACGCGCAGCCCCTGGAGGCGTTCGAGCGTCGGCACCATGATCGTTTCCCACAGCACGTGGACGCGGGTCGTCTCGTCACGTGTGGCACTGTCGAAGACGAGGCCGGTGTCGACGACGAACACCAGGTAGCGCTTGTCCTCGTGCGCGCGCACGCCGTCGACGCTGACGGCGGTGGCACGCAGCGAGCCGTTTCGCATCGCGTTCACGAGGAGCTGGGTCTCGATCACGATCGCGTCGTCGCCGTAGTGATGTCGCACCTTGCGCAGCGCGCGCACGACGTCGCCGCGCGAGGCGCTGCCGAGCGACTCCATACCCGAGGGTAGCGGCTCCGGGTCGGCGGCGGCGGCACGGCTCGCAAAGATCGCGAAGATCATGAGCGCACCGCCGGCGGTGAGCGCCCACCTCGCGGTGATCGCGTACGCCGAGCCGGTCCGTCGGATCATCGTCGCAGGCTGCCACGGCCGTCGCGACGGCGCAATTTGGTCGCGGTGCGGCAGCCGACCACGCACGGTTGAGCGGCGACACCCGGCGGTGCTTTGATGCACCGATGGCCTCGACGCTGCTCGACGCGCTGCGCGCGGCGGTCCGCCGTTACGAGTTGCTGCGGGCGGGTGACGTCGTCCTCGTCGCGGTCTCCGGAGGCGCCGACTCGGTGGCGCTCCTCGTCGCACTCCACGAGCTGCGCGATGAGCTCGGCATCCGTCTCGTAGCGGCGCACCTCGACCACGGGTTGCGCGGCGCCGAGAGCGCCGCCGATCGCACCTTCGTCGAGGCGCTCGCGGCCGAGCTCGGCGTGCCGCTCACCGTCGAGGCGGCGCGCCTCCCGCCCGGCAACGTCGAGGCGCAGGCGCGGCACGTCCGCTACGAGTTCCTCGCCCGCGCCGCCGCCGCGAGCGGCGCCAGCAAGATCGCGACCGCGCACACCGTCGACGATCAGGCGGAGACGGTGCTGCTGCGTGTCGTACGGGGTGCCGGCCGTCGCGGTCTCGGCGGCATCCGGCCGCGACGTGGCGCGATCATCCGGCCGCTCCTCCTCTGCGACCGCGTGCAAGTGCGGCATTTCCTGGTCGCACGCGGCCGCGCCTGGCGA
The DNA here is from genome assembly GCA_041476145.1 of Binatia bacterium. Lineage (GTDB taxonomy): Bacteria > Desulfobacterota > Binatia > UTPRO1 > UTPRO1 > DP-19. The sequence goes on along the minus strand of JBGOSW010000017.1, from coordinate 4,126 downwards.
CGCGATCGCAGCAACTTCGACTACGGCCTGGCGCGTACGCGCCTGCGCGCCGGTTACCTGCCGGCGCTCGCTCGCGAGCTCAACCCGCGGCTCGCGCGCGCGCTCGCCCGTCTCGCCGACGTGCTGCGCGAGGAGGACGCCCTCCTCGACGGCATCGCCGCGACGGTGCCGGGCGTCGCCGGCGGCATCGATCTCGCCGTGCTGCGCGCCCTCGAGCCGCCGATCGCCCGCCGTGTCGTGCGACGCTGGTGGCGGCGCGCCGGCAGCGGTCGTCGCCTCGCGTTCGGACACGTCGACGCCGCGCTGACGCTGGCGCGACGCGCGCACGGCGGCGGCCGGGTGCGCGTGCCGGGTGGGTGGGTCGTCCGCACGGCGACGACGCTCGCCTACGAGGCCGGCGACGGCGATGCGGCGGCGGGACCGTACGAACACGTGCTGGTCCCGGGCGACGCCGTCGACCTCCCCGGCGGCTGGCGGCTGTCGCTCTGCGAGGACGCGGCGGACGGCAACGTCACGCCCGGTGACGACGTATGCGTGCTCGACGCCGACGCCGTGAGCGGTCCGCTCGTCGTGCGCACCCGGCGCCCGGGGGACCGCATGCGCCTCCTCGGCCTCGACGGTCACACCTCGATCAAGCGGCTCTTCATCACGCGCCGCGTGCCGCAAGCGCTGCGCGCCGGGCACCCGCTCGTGCTCGACGGCGACGAGATCGTGTGGGTGCCCCGATGCGGGCGGGGGGAGGGAGCCCTCGTCGGTGCCGGGACGCGGCGTGTGCTGGTCCTCCGTCTCGAAGCCGCGCCGTACGCAGCGCACAACGCATAGCACACATTGCCGCCCCGTACCCCCTATGGTACCGTTACAGACGCAGCCGTGCCGATACGCAAGGGAGACAAGACGGTGAATCAGCTCTCGCGAAACCTCGCGCTGTGGCTTCTTCTCATTCTCATGGTCCTGCTGTTGGTGAACGTCTTCACCAAGCAGCCGGCGCGCGATCAGGAGATGATCTTCAGCGACTTCCTGGCGGCGGTGGAGAAGGGCGAGGTCACCGAGGTCACGATCCAGGGCCAGGACATTCACGGCAAGCGCGCGACCGGTGAATCGTTCCGCACCTTCTCGCCGGCGTATCCCGAGTTGATCACCGACCTCCGCGCCAAGGGCGTCAAGATCGACGCGCGCCGCGAGGATCCCGAGCCCTTCTGGTACGTGTTGCTGGTGAACTGGTTCCCGATGATTCTCCTCATCGGGCTCTGGGTGTTCTTCATGCGCCAGATGCAGGTGGGTGGCGGCAAGGCGATGTCGTTCGGCAAGAGCCGCGCCAAGCTCCTCACCGAAAACCATCACAAGGTGACGTTCGACGACGTCGCCGGCATCGACGAGGCGAAGGAAGAGCTCGAGGAGATCATCGCCTTCCTCAAGGACCCGAAGAAATTCACCAAGCTCGGCGGCCGCATCCCCAAGGGTGTCCTGCTCGTGGGGCCACCGGGCACCGGCAAGACCTTGCTCGCGCGCGGCGTAGCCGGCGAGGCGGGCGTGCCGTTCTTCTCGATCAGCGGCTCGGATTTCGTCGAGATGTTCGTCGGCGTCGGCGCCTCGCGCGTCCGCGATCTCTTCGTGCAGGGCAAGAAGAACGCGCCCTGCATCATCTTCATCGACGAGATCGACGCCGTCGGGCGCCACCGCGGCGCCGGCCTCGGCGGCGGCCACGACGAGCGCGAGCAAACCTTGAATCAGCTCCTCGTCGAGATGGACGGTTTCGAGACCAACGAGGGCGTCATCATGATCGCGGCCACCAACCGCCCCGACGTCCTCGATCCGGCGCTGCTGCGCGCCGGGCGCTTCGACCGTCGTGTCGTGGTGCCGCGTCCCGACGTCAAAGGACGCGAGGGCATCCTGCGCGTCCATACTCGACGTGTGCCGGTCGCGGAGGACGTCGACGTCGAGCTGCTGGCCCGCGGCACACCCGGCTTCGCCGGCGCCGACTTGGAGAACCTCGTCAACGAGGCGGCGCTGCTCGCGGCACGACACAACCGCGAGCGCGTGATGATGATCGACTTCGAGGTCGCCAAGGACAAAGTGATGATGGGCTCCGAGCGGCGGAGCATGATCATCAGCCTCGAGGAGCGCCGGAACACCGCCTACCACGAGTCCGGCCACGCGCTCGTCGCCAAGCTGCTCCCCGGCGCCGATCCCGTCCACAAGGTGACGATCATCCCGCGCGGCATGGCGCTCGGCCTCACGCAGCAGGTGCCGCTCGACGATCGCCACACCTACGACAAGGTGTTCCTCGAGAACAACCTCACGATCCTCTTCGGCGGCCGCGCCGCCGAAGAGATCGTGCTCGGCCACACGACGACGGGTGCCGGCAACGACATCGAGAAGGCGACCGAGCTCGCCCGCAAGATGGTCTGTGAATGGGGCATGAGCGAGAAGCTCGGCCCCATGACCTTCGGCAAGAAGGAGGAGCAGATCTTCCTCGGTCGTGACTTCACACAAACCGCCGAATACTCGGAGAGCACGGCGATCGAGATCGATCACGAGCTGCGGCGGATCATCAGCGAGGGCTACCAGCGCGCGAAGAGCCTCCTGAAGGAGAACATCGAGATTCTCCATCGCATGGCCGAGGCGCTGCTCGAGCGCGAGAGCCTCGACGGCTCGGACATCGACGTCATCATCCGCAGCTGCGGCGGGGGCAACGGACTCAACGTCGGCGCCGCGAGCGCCTGAGCGGTCGTCCGCGGGCGGACCGGCGATGCGATCGTCGTCGGTGGAGGGCATGGCCGCGACACGCGTCGAGCGGTGGCTCCTGCCGGAGGGGCGGACGGTGGTGATGGGCATTCTGAACGTCACCCCCGACTCGTTCGCCGACGGCGGACGCTACGCCGGGCCGGACGCAGCACTGGCACACGCCCGGCGGCTGATCGCCGAGGGCGCGGACGTGATCGACGTCGGCGGCGAGTCGACCCGTCCCGGGGCGCGGCCCGTCGACGCCGCCCTGGAGCGCGCCCGCGTCGTGCCGGTGATCGAGGCGCTGCGCGCCGAGACCGCGCTCCCGATCTCCGTCGATAGCACCAAGGCCGAGGTCGCCGCCGCCGCTCTTGCAGTCGGCGCCGACATGGTGAACGACGTCAGTGCGGGCTGCTTCGACGCCGGCATGTTGCCGCTCGTCGCCGAGCGCGGCGCCGCGATCGTGTTGATGCACATGCAAGGCGACCCGGCGACGATGCAGGACGCGCCGACCTACGGCGACGTGGTGGGCGAGGTGGCGGCGTTCCTGGCGGCGCGCGCCGCGGCGGCACGGGAGGCCGGCATCGCCGCCGAGCGCATCTGGCTCGACCCCGGGATCGGCTTCGGTAAGCGCCTCGAGCACAACCTGGCGTTGCTCGCGGGGTTGGAACGCTTCGTGGAGCTCGGGTATCCGGTCGTCGTCGGCGCCTCGCGCAAGGGGTTTCTCGGCGCGCTCACCGGCGATCCCGTCGACGCGCGCCTGCCGGCCTCGCTCGCGGCGGCGGTACTGGCGGCGACGCGCGGCGCGCGCGTCGTGCGGGTGCACGACGTCGGCGCGACCCGCTCGGCCCTCGCCGTCGCCGACGCGCTGGCGCGCCTCGGCAGGGTACGAGGCTGACGAGCATGAGTGCGCGGCGACGATGAGCCTCTTTCGCGATTTCCGCTGGCAAGACGTCGTCGACATGCTGATCATCGCATTCGTCGTCTACCAGCTCGGGCTCCTGATCCGCGGCACGCGCGCCGTGCAGATGATCATGGGGCTCGTCGTCCTCGCGGCGGTGTACCAGGGCGCGCAATACTTCGAACTCTACACCGTCAACTGGGTGCTCGACTCGATCGGCAACGTGGTGCTCATCGTCATCGTGGTGGTCTTCCAGTCCGACATCCGGCGCATGCTGACGCAGGTCGGCACCGGGCCGCTGTTCGGCCGCATGCAGCGCTTCGCGCACGGCCAGGCGATCGAGGAGATCACCCGCGCGGCCGTCCTGCTCGCCGGGCGGCGGGTCGGGGCGCTCATCGTGCTGGCGCGCGAGGTCGGCCTGAACGAGTACATCGAGGGCGGCACCCGCCTCGACGCCCAGGTGACCAAGGAGCTGATCCTCAGCATCTTCCTGCCGTCGTC
>JBGOSW010000016.1:0-39267 GCA_041476145.1 Binatia bacterium | reverse complement strand
GGGAGATGTCGGCGCCGGGCCGTGGCGGCAAGGTCAGCACCGTCTTCGGGAAGCACTCCACCAAACGTTCGACGATGCGTTGCATCGAGACGACGGCCACCGCGCGCCCGTCGTCGTCGACGATCGGCACGTGGCGGAAGCCGCCGACGGCCATCAAGTTCAGCACCCAGGCGAGCTCGTCGCGCATGGTCAGGGTTTCCGGGTCGGGTGTCATGACCGCGGCGACCGGCGTCGTCGTCGCGTCCCGACCGGCGCCGGCGACGCGGAAGAGCACGTCGCGCTCGGTGAAGATCCCGACGAGGCGTCGCTCCGCTTCGACCAGCACGCACCCGGTGCTGTGACGTTTCATCAACGCGATCGCGTCGATTACGGGTGCGGCAGGGTCGATGCAGATTGCCGGGCGTGGTTCGCAGGTCCCGATCGGCTGACGAATCATGTCGTAGACACGAGACATGGGCGCACCTCCTGGAGAGGGACCGGACTACACCCGCGCGTTCGCGCCGGTCAACGGGTGCGCGGGTGAGCGAAAAGGCGCCGTGGGCTAAGCCCGCTCGCGGCCGAAGGTATGGGCAAGAACCCCGCCGCCGAGGCTGCGCTCCAAGCGGCGGACGGCTGCATCGGGGCCGGCGATCACCATCGACTCGCCGTCGTGTAGGACGCGGTCTGGATCGGGAACCTCGAACATACTGCCCGGCTTGTCGTCCGCCTGCACCGCGAGGACGCTGACGCCGAAACGCGCCCGGCAATCGAGCTTGCGCAGCGAGCGGCCGAACCACTGCGGCGGTACCGCGAGCGTGGTGACGCGATAGGCCTTCGACCATTGCGGCAATTCCTCGGCGCCGGGCGCGCCGGGCACGGTGCGTGCCGTCAGGAGCGCGCGGTTGTAGGCACGGAGGACGTCGCCGCGCGACAGCAAGCCGAGGATGTGGCGCGGCTCGGCGGCGTCGACGATGGGGATCTCCTCGACGTCATCGGCCTCCATGCGGCCGAGCGCCTTTCCGAGGCTCGTGTTCGGGGTGACCGTGGGGACGTTGCGGTCGCAGAGATCGGCGGCGATCACGACGTCGTTCGCCGCGGGGTCGAGGAGGAGGCCGTGGATGTCGTGCACCGAGATGGTGCCGAGCAACCGCTCCTCGGCGTCGAGCACCGGGAAGCTCGTGGCGCGGCTCTCGCCGATCGCATGCAGAATCTCGGCGACGTGCGCGCTCGCGGGGATGGGGTCGAACGTTCGGTGAAATGCCGCCGACACCGGAATGAGATCCATGATCTGCTCGCGCGGCGGCCGCAGGTTGGTGCCGGCGCGCGCGAGCCCGAGCGTGTCGATCGACTCCGGCTCGATGCTGCTCGCGACGATGACGGCGAGGATCGACGTGATGAGGGCGGGGAGGGCGATCTCGTAGTTCCCCGTCATCTCGAAAAGCAGGAAAATGGCCGTGAGCGGCGCGTGGGTGCAGGCGGCGAGGAAGGTGCCGAGCCCCACCAAGGCATACGAGCCGCGCGGCCCGGTGAGGCCGGGCAGCAGCAACGTCGAGAGGGCACGGAACGCGCCGCCGCTCATCGCGCCGATGAAGAAGATCGGACCGAAGACGCCGCCGGGCGCGCCGCAGCCGAGCGACAGCACGCTCGAGCCCATCTTCGCGAGCGCGAGCACGGCCATGTGTATCCCCTGGAGACGGCCGGCGAGCGCCGCGTCGATCGTCGGGTAGCCGTCGGAGAGGTTCTCGGGCAGGAAGACCCCGAGCAGCCCGACGAGCGCGAGGCCGCCGACGAGCTTGGTGGCCGTGCGCAGCCGCAGGCGGCTCGCGCGCTCGAGCACGACGTGGAAGAGACGCGTGTAGCCGACCGCGACGACGCCGAGCACGAGTCCCATGAGGGCGTAGGTGAGGAGCTCCCAGTAGCTCGCGAGGACGAAGGTGCGGGCGTGGAAGACGGTGTCGCCCCCGAACGTCGCGCGCGACGCCACGACCGACGTGGTCGTCGCGATCACGATCATGCTGAAGTGGACGAGCTGGAGCTCGCCCTGAAGGAGGATCTCCTGGGCGAACATCACGCTCGCGATCGGCGCGCCGAACGTCGCGGCGAGCCCCGCGGCCGCGCCGCAAGCGACGAAGAGCTTGGCGCGATCGGTCGGGACTCGCAGCAGTTGCGCGACCGCCGAGCCGATCGAGCCGCCGATCTGCGCGATCGGTCCCTCGCGGCCGACCGAGGCGCCGCAGCCGAGCGAGATCGCGGCGCCGAGCGTCTTCACCACCATCCATCGCTTCTTCACGCGCCCGCCCTCGAGGTTCACCATCTCGAGAAAACGCGGGAAGCCGTAGCCGAGCGTGTGCTCCGGGAAGAGGCGGGCGACCACGAGGAGCGCCACGCCTCCCGCCGCGAGGACGAAGGGCGCGTCGTAGCCGGAGAGGATCGGCATGGTATCGGTGAGCCTGGTGCCGAGCCTCTCGAAGGCCCGGCTGGAGATTGCGATCGCCTCGCGAAAGACGAAGTTCCCCACCGCGCCGAGGAGTCCGATCAGCGCCGCGACGACCGCGAGGCCCGTCGTCGAGCCACGCAGCGTGAGGTGGCGCTCTCGCGACATCGCGAGCAGCATGCCTCACGGGTTCCCGCCTTGCCACTACCGGGGCGGCGCTATAGCTTGGAACGATGTTGGATCCGCAGGAGATCCGGCGGCGATTGGAAGACGTTTTCCCCGAGGCGACTGTCGCCGCCGCCGACGCGACCGGTGCCGGCGATCATTTCACCGTCACCGTCGTCAGCGAGCACTTCGCCGGCAAGTCGCTCGTCGAGCGCCATCAGATGGTGTACGGCGCGCTGAGTGCTCTCATGCCGCGGATTCACGCCCTGCAGCTCAAAACCGTGACACCCGGCGAGCACTGAGCCCGCGAGGAGAATCGACCATGGCCGACGACGTGCGATCCGAAATCGAGAACGAGATCCGCAACAACAAGATCATGATCTACATGAAGGGCAACCCGACGTTTCCGCAGTGTGGGTTCTCCGCGGCGACGATGGAGATCTTTCACGAGCTCGGGAAGCCCTTCCACACCGTCGACGTCCTCAGCGAGCCCGCCAAGCGCGACGCCATCAAGCGCTACTCGAACTGGCCGACGATCCCCCAAGTCTACATCAGCGGCAAGTTCGTCGGCGGCTGCGACATCGTGCGTGAGATGTTCACGACCGGCGAGCTGCAGAAGCTCGTCGACGACGCCTTTAGTAGTCATTGATTTCGCCCCCGCTCGCCGCGGCGACGGGCGGGACGGTAGATCATGTACACGTCCGACCGCTCGTAGTGAGAGGCGCCCTTCGGTCTGGGAACGTACCGGAAGCCGTTGGCCTCGTAGAGCGTGAGAGCGGGTTTGAGCTTGCTATTGGATTCCAGGAAGAGCTCCGCGGCATTGGTCTTTCGGAATTGCTCCATCGCGGTCGTGAGGAGCCGGTGGCCGATGCGTCGACCCTGGCAGCGCTCGGTGACGGCCATTTTCGAAAGCTCGAAGCGCGCGTGCCCGGCCTTGATGAGAGCGCAGGTGCCGACGATCTCGCCCTTGTGACGAGCGAGAAAGATGAAACCTCCGGGCTTCAGGATTCTCTCTTCGGGGTGAGACAAGACCTCGTGATCGATGGCCTCCACCTGGAAGTACTTCTCCAACCACTCTACGTTGAGACGCTTGAAGTCGCGCCGGTAGCGCCGCTCGAAGGGAATGATCTCTACTGCTCCGGCCTCCGGGAGCCGCAGCCGGTCATCGATGCGCTGCGCGAAGTCCCGCGCGTCCAGCGCCCCGTCCACGGCGCTGAGGACCCCGAGCAGATCCACGCTCGTGGTCGCGTTCAATTCGTCGACGGCTCCCACGATCGCCTGCCAGATGGGCCCCATCCGCCGCATCAGCGCCGTCCCTTTCGACGAGAGCACCAGCAGCCGTCGACGCTCATCGGCCCGGTCCGCCTTCTCCGCCACGACTCCGTGGCGCAGGAGCTTGCGGCTCATTTGGCTCACGGCGGGATGGCTCTGCCCGAGTTGAGTGGCCAGCTCGGTGATGCCCATCGACCCGTTGTCCCGCAGCAGGAACAGGATCGGGAAGCAACGCGAGGGCAGATGCACGCCGTGGGCCCTGTAGACCGCGTCCACGCCGGCGTAGAGGCCCTCGCTCACGCGCTTCAGCCGCGATCCCAGCAGGAGGCCGCCGTAGTCGTGCAGTCCGGTCACTGACTCTACCCAGCGCGACCATAGTTGCGTAAGTACTTACGCTTTTCAAGACCCGCCCCTTTGGCCGTTCGGCAGTTGAAGCGTAACGTGACACCGTGTCGCCAGCCGACGGAAGAGCGCCGTGACGAGTTACCGGCCGGCCCGCGAGTCGGATGCGGAGCGGATCGCGCTGCTTCATGCCGAGAGCTGGCGACAAACGTACCGAGGAATGCTCCGCGACGAGTTCCTGGACGGTGACGTCTTGGCAAATCGATTGGCGGTGTGGCGTGACCGTCTGGCTCGTCGTCGCGACGATCAATTCGTACTGCTCGCCATGGACGGCGCGAGTGTACGTGGATTCATTTGTGTGTACGGCGACGAAGACCCGACCTGGGGCTCCCTCATCGACAACTTGCACGTCGCGCGCGAGCACAAGGGTGAGGGGGTCGGCACCACCTTGATGCGCAACGCGGCGGCGTGGTTGGCAGAACACCATCCGGATTTGGGCGTCCATCTCTGGGTCATGGAGGCGAACGGCGCCGCGCGACGCTTCTACGAAAGGCTCGGGGCGCGAAATGCCGGCACGATCGACCAGGAAAGCCCGGGAGGCGGCTCCGCGCCCGAGTGTCGCTACGTGTGGGCGCGTCCAAGCGCAATTGCGAATGCCGGCCGACCGGGCGTAGACGAATGAGCACCGTCGATGGCTTTACGTCTCTATGCCAATTCCCTGAGCCCCTTCGTCCGCAAGGTCCGGATTGCGCTCTACGAGAAGGCCACGGACTTCGAGACGGTGGAGGTCGACAGCGGGTCACAGCGGGCGGAGCTCCTTCACATCAACCCGCGCGGAGAGGTTCCGGCCCTCGTTCACGGCGACCTCGTCGTGACCGGCTCCGTCGCGATCTGCGACTACGTGGAGGAGGCGTTCCCGCTGCCGGCGTTGCTGCCGTCGGCGCCGGCCGAGCGGGTGCGATGCAGGTCTCTCGAGCGTGTGGCCGACACGTACACCGACGTTCTGCAGTTTCTCTGGTTTCTTCTCGCGGTCAGAAGACCGGAGCTACGCGAGGAATACCCGGCGGCGCTGCCCATGCTTTCGGATGCGGTGGCGCGGCACCATGAATTTCTCGAGCGAGAGCTCGCTGGGCGCGAGTACTTCGTCGGCGATCTCTCTCGGGCAGATCTCGCCTTCGTCCCGCACCTGACGAGTCTCGGCCATCTCGGCGCGCCGGTACCGGACGCCTGTGCGCGCTTGACCAGCTGGCTCCGCCGCATGCTGTCGCGTCCGAGCGTCCAGCGCGACGCGGCACAGGCACTCGCCGCCTGGGAGCGGTCCGCCACGAATCCCGATCCGTTCTTCCGCAGCGATCGGATTCATTGGCGCAGTGAACGCGTCGAGTGGGCAGTCCGGCTCGGGCTCGGAGCTTGGTTGGTCCGAGAAGTCGAAGCCGGCCGCGCGTACTTCTCCCCCGCGCCGGCGACGACGTGACGATCGATGCACGGCCGGCTCGCCGAACCACCAGGCTAGCGGGATTCTCGATCGCCTCGCCGAACCATGGCGTGCTCGGCAGCTCCCGCAGGATCCTCCGAGCTATGGAAACCCCCGTGGCACGCAGCGGTCGTCGGCGGTGCCGCGCCCGCCCCTGTCGACCACGCAGTTGGACTCGGCCGGCTTCATCAAGGGCTCGTCATTTCGCCAGTCGGCCTTCTTGCAGGTCTGCTTCCCCTTGGTCGTCGTGGCATCGAATCGGGCGCAGAACTGCAGCGGCGAGCAACCGCTGTCGTCGATGAGTCCGCCCGCCGCGGTTCCCGGGCAACGATCCGACGCATCGGGGACGCCGTCGTGATCGTCGTCTTGCAAGAGCGGGAGCGCGCGGCACGCCGCCAGATCGGAAGCGCAGGCCTGGCTCGCGCTCTGCGCGTCCTCGAGATCGGTGCGGCACGAGGTCAACGTCGCCTGCGTGCCGGTGAGACTGGTCTGACAGCCGGCGAGCGTCGACTGGCAGGCGCCGAGGCCGTCGGTGCAGGTAACGAGCTCGCTCGGGCAGCTCTGCAAATCGGTCTGGCATCGCGCGAGATCCTGCGCGCAGCCGCCGGTCGCCGGCGCCACCTCGTCGGCGCCGATGTCCCACGCCGCGTCCTGCGGTCGACGGTCGCCGTCCCAATCCTGCGGTGGATCGCCGAAGAACGTAGACGCGATGGTGGCGCCGGCGTCGTGCGCGATTGCATCCGTCGCTTGGAGGTGCAGCGCGGTCGTATCGGGGTTGGTGGCGTCGACCACCTGTGGCGACTTGCCCCACCGGTCACCGCTGCCGGTCTCGTCGCCGAACATGGCGTCGTCGACGAAGGCCGCGAGCGCGTCGTTGCCGAAGCGACGTGAGTCGTTGTTCTTCCAGGGCGCGGGACAGCCCGGGCTCTGCGGGTCGCTGTTCGGACAGACGGCGAAGCTCGAGCCGGGACAGTCGCAGCTCCCGCCCGGAGTCCCGACGCATTCGCCGTTGCTGTCGAAGGCGGCGAGCGCCGGACCCGTGCCCTCGTTGACGACGACGTTGTTCGACCAAGTGGTGAGGGCGTTCCGGCTCGCGAAGTCGATGTACACGCACTCGGTGTCGGCGTCGCAGCGGAAAATGTTGTTGCGGAAGTCGCACTCCCGGCAGTTGGCGAAGAGCTGCACTGCGCGCGGCGACCAGAAGGTGTTGTTGTAGAAGCGCAGGCGATAGGCGCAGGCGTACTGATTCACCGCCAGGCCGTGTCCCCAGGCGAACGAGTTCCGCATGGTGATGTCGTGGTTGCAGTGGCTGTAGCTGTAGTGCGCGCTCGGGGCGTCGTACGAGGTGCATCCGTCGACCAGGAGATGGTGCGTCGGCGCGTCACACAGGGTCGACGGGCCGTTGCCGCTGAAGTCGTAGTTGTAATAGCCGTTGTCGTGCGCTGACGAGTCGGCGATCACGCCGTTGATCCAGCCGCCGAAGTGAAAGCCGTTCCGCCCGTCGCACCCTTCCGACTCATGGTCTTCGTTGCACTCCGCCCGCGTCCTCTCCGCCCCGCGATTGTCGAAGGCCGTGGCGCGCAGGATCCGGCCGCCGTCGGTGCACGTGAGCCACAGACCGGCCTGGGAGACGGCGAGCGTATTGTGATCGAACTGGGAGTCGCGGATGGTGACGTCGTGGACGTTGCGGACACCGTCGCAGGGATTGTCCTCGTTGGCGACGCCGCTGCCGATGATGAGGCCGTTGGACTGGCTGCCGGTGAAGCGCACGTGATCGATCGTGAGCCCGGTCTGCACCGCGTTGCCGGGCATCAACTGATTGCCCTCGCCGCCCAGGCCATTGGCGTTGGCGAGCGTCAGGTAGCGCAGGGTGAAGCGTGAAAAGCCGGCGCAGGCGCTGTCGCCGCGACAATTGATGGCGCCGCCGTGACATGGGTAGGGCAGGGTCTCCGAGGCGTCGATGACGGCGTCGTCGAAGCTCACGGGCTGCTCGTCGTCGGCGGTGCGGCCTTCGTAGGTGACGTCGGCGTGCGTGATGATGCAATGTTGGCCGCTCGCCGCCGGTCCGAAGGTGCCCGTCAGCCGGACGACGTCACCCGCCGCGATGAAGGGCGTTCGCTTCTCGGTCCAGTAGGCGAGGCTGGCACAGGGATGCGGGGCCGGGTGCGCACCTTTGCCGGTGCCGCAGTCGGCATCGTCGGCGGGCGACGAGTCGTTGAAGGTGCCGAGGTACCACGTCGCCGCCCGCGCCGTCCCGGCGAGCGCGCCGAGGAGCAAGGGGACGATCGCGATCTGGATGAGGCGCAGGCAGTGTGCAGAGGTCTGACGCGCGAGCTTCGGCATGCGGTCTCCGGGGCCAAGGGTGAGGTCGAGGAGCAGAGTTGCCGGCGACGAGATCACTTCACCGTCGGATCGGTCAAGGCGTCAGCGCAGAATTTGCGTGGCTTCTGTCCACGAGCCGTTCTGTCACCTACGCGGCCCGATCTTGCCCTGCACCGCCATCCCACGTACGACGCTACCCCGCATGCGCGACGCGAAGGAGCTCACGATCGGAGCCGCCATCCTTCTCGTCGCGACGCTCGCGATGTTCTGGGACGTGCTCCTCGCCGGGAACGCGCGCATCCTTTCGAAGGACGGGGAGGACCTGGCGAGGATCTTCCTCTACTGGCAGGACTTCAATTTCACGGAGCTGCGGCACGGCAACCTTCCGCTCTGGAACCCCCACATCTTCTCGGGCGCGCCGTACTTCGCGGGCTTCCAGCCGGCGCTGCTCTATCCCCCGGGTTGGCTCGGTTTCGTCCTGCCACCGGTGGTGGCGATCAACGTCGGGGTGGCGCTGCACGTCTTCCTCGGGGGGCTCTGGGTCTACCTCTGGACGCGCCACCGCCGGCTCCATCCCGTCGCCTGCCTGATGGCCGGTCTCGTCTTCATGTTCTGCGGCGCGCAGTCGCTCCAGATCTATCGCGGTCACCTTCCAAATCTCCGCACGCTCGTCTGGGCGCCGCTGGTGCTGTGGAGCATCGACGGATGGATTGATAGCAGCAGGGTCCGTTGGACGCTCGTCGGAATGGCGGCCGTGGCGTTGCAACTCCTTGCCGGCCACATCCAGGAGGTCTACTACACCGGGATCGTCGCCGCGGGGTACGCGCTCCTCCTCGGGCTCGGGAGAAGACAGGTCGTCCGCGCGCTCGGCGGTCTCGGCGCGATCTACCTCGGGGGCGCGAGCCTCGCCGCCGTCCAGCTCCTCCCCGGCATCGACGCTGCGCGCGAGACGGTGCGGAGCGGCCTCACCTACGAGGTCGCCAGCACGTACGCGTTCCCGCCCGAAAATCTCCTAACGCTCGTTCTCCCCGGCATCTTCGGCGACATCGTGACGACGCCGTACTGGGGACGCTGGACGCTGACGGAGATGTGCCTCTTCATCGGCGTCGCGCCGTTTCTCTTCGCGGTGTACGGCGCCCGACATGGTGCGCGGGCCGAGCGTCGCTACTCGCTCGTGCTCGCTGTGGCCGTGCTGATACTCGCCTGCGGCTCCTACACGCCGCTCTACCGCTTCCTCTACGCTTACGTGCCCGCGTTCGGGAACTTTCGCGGCACGACCAAATTCGCGTTTCTCGCCACGCTCTTCGTCGTCATGCTCGCCGCCGTCGGGCTCGATCAGGCGCTCCGCGACCGGGCGCTCCCGCGTTGGCCGGGGGCGCTTGCGGGGATGGCGGGTGGCGTCCTACTCGGCGTTGGCGCCGCAGTGTGGGGCTCGGTCGCCGCGGGAGACGGCGCCTGGTGGGCGCGCTTCCTCACCGCGATCGGAAGTTCGATTGGACCCTTCCACGAACCCGTCGAGTGGGGACCACCGTTCTTCATGCAGGCCGGCCGGCATACCGCGATCGTGCTCGCGATCGGCGGAGCGACGTTCCTCGTCGCGGCGGCGTTCTGGCAGACCGCGCGGCGCCGGCGCGGCGCGCTCTACGCGCTCGTGCTCCTCGGTGTCGCGGAAGTGTTCACCTATGCGCGCTATAGCCGGCCCACGTTCGACCCCGGACCACGGCTGCGAGCGAGCGACCAGCTGCGTCGATTTCTCGCCCAGAGCCCCGGCGATTACCGCGTCCTCGGCTTCGATCCGTACGTCGCCATGAGCTCCGGTGCGTCCGACGTGTACGGCTACGATCCCATGCTGCTCGCTCGCTACGGCGAGTTCCTCGCCGCCGCCTACGGAAGGACCGATCCCGAGCGCTTGATCATAATCACCCGCCTGGAGCGCGCGGCGCCGCTGCTCGGAATGCTCCGTCTGCGCTACGTCATCGACATCGCCCAGCGGGGGGTGCACGCACAGGTCGCGAAGCTCCAGGTCGCGAGGCTCGAGGAGCTGCCGCGTGCGTTTCTGGTCACGCGTTGGCGCGTCATCGCCGACAGCGCTGCGCGACTCGCCGCTCTGAAGGAACCCACCTTCGACCCACGCACGACGGTGCTGCTCGAGACCGCGCCCGACCCGGCGCCCGATCCGGCACCCGATGCAGCGGCGGCCTCCGTCGGCTCGGTGCACGTCGTCGATCTCTCGACCGATGCGCTCGAGATCGACGCCGATCTCACCGCGCCTGCGGTGCTCGTCCTCTCCGACAGCTACAGCGTGGGATGGAAGGCGACGCCGCTCGGCGCGGGACCGCAGCGCGCGTACACCGTCCTGCCGGCGGATCACACGTTGCGCGCGATACCGCTCGCGGCAGGGCGACACCACGTCCGCCTCGAGTATCGTCCTACGGCCTTCGTCGTCGGCGCCTGGCTCACGGTCGTCGCGCTCCTCGCCTACACGGTCGCGATCGGCTCGCTCTGGCGGCGCCGCGCCTCCGCGAAACACCCGCGCCTCGAGGTCGGCCCCGCGGCTTCAGATCTTCTCTAGCGCGGCGGCAAGGTCGGCGATGAGATCGGGGGCGTCTTCGATGCCCACCGAGTAGCGGATGAGGTTGTCCTTGATGCCGACCTGGAGACGCTCCTCGGTGGTGAGCTCGTAGAAGCTCATCAGGGCGGGTTGCTCGATCAGGCTCTCGACGCCGCCGAGCGACGCAGCGATTTGCGGGATGCGACAGGCGTCGACGAGGCGCGAGGCGGTGGCGAGGTCGCCCTTCACCTCGAACGACACCACGCCGCCGAAGCCGCGCATCTGGCGGCGCGCCACTTCGTGGTTGGGGTGCGTCGGCAGACCGGGGTAGTGGACGCGTACCACCTTGGGATGGGCGGCGAGGAACTCGGCGATCGCTTGGGCGCTGGCGTTCTGGCGCTCGATGCGGAGCGCGAAGGTCTTCAGACCGCGAATCAAGAGGTACGCCGCGAACGGATCGACGACGGCGCCGGTGATCCCCTGCATGGCCCGTACCCCGTCGACGAGCTCGGTGCTGCCGAGGACGGCGCCGGCCAAGAGATCGTTGTGGCCGCCCAGATATTTGGTGGCGGAGTGGAAGACGAGATCGACGCCGTACTCGAGCGGGCGCTGATTGTAGGGGGTCGCGAAGGTGGCGTCGATGATCGTCTTCACGCGGTGGCGGCGGCCGAGCTCGCCGAAACGCTCGAGATCCAGGATGCAGTTGTAGGGATTGGTGGGCGACTCGCTGAGCAGGATGCGCGTGGTCGGGCGGATCGCGTCCTCGATGGCGTCGAAGTCGCCGGCGGGGACGGTCGAGACCTCGATGCCGTAGCGATGCAGCACCTGGTTCAAGAACTGACGGGTGCGGCGGTAGGAGTCGTCGGTGACGACGACGTGGGCGCCGCGCGACAGCATCGCGAACAGCGTCGTCGTCATGGCGGCCATGCCGCTCGCGAAGAGGAGACAATCCTCCGCGCCCTCGAGCGCCGCGAGCTTCTTCTCGGCGATCCGCTGCGTCGGATTGCCGTAGCGACCGTACTCCTCGCGCTCGATGCGGTGCTCGAAGTGGTCGCGGAGCTCCTGGGTGTTCGCGAAAGTGTACGTCGCCGTCTGGACGATCGGCGTCGTGAGCGCGTTGCCGAGCTTTTGGCGCGGCTCACCGGCGTGCACCGACGCGGTGCTGGGGCCCGGCCGGTCGGGCGCGGGGCTCTCCTCGCGTCCACCGGCGGCGCTCGGATGCGGACGCTGCGCGCGCATCACGACTCCAGAAGACGCGCGCGGTCGACGTGCTTCGCGATCGCGTCGGCGACCCGCGGCGCCTCGGCGGCGAGCTCGACGGGCAGGTTCTGGTACGTCGAGCGGACCCCGGGCAACGTGCCGAGATGGTAGGCGGTCTTCTGATCCGCGAACTTGAGGCCGTGCGCCGTCGAGATGACGACGACGCGATCGTGCGAGCGGATGACCTTGCGCTCGACGAGTTTGCGGAGCGCGGCGAGCGCGACGCCGGTGTGTGGGCAATTGAACATCCCGGTGCGATCGGCGCGCGCCGACTCGTCGGCGAGCTCCTGCTCGCTCGCCTGCTCGACGACGCCGTCGAAACGCTGCAGCGTCCGGATCGCGCGATGTACGCTCACCGGATTGCCGATCTGAATGGCGCTCGCGAGCGTTTTCTGCGCCGTCACCGGCTCGAACGTCTCGAAGCCCTTTAGGAACGAGCGATAGAGTGGGTTGGCGTTCTCGGCTTGCGCGACGCAGATCCGCGGCAGCTTTTGAATGAGCCCGAGCTCTTCCATCATGAGGAAGCCCTTGCCGAGCGCGCTCACGTTGCCGAGGTTGCCGCCGGGGATGATGATCCAGTCGGGTACCTCCCAGTCGAACTGCTGCACGATCTCGATCGCGACCGTCTTCTGCCCCTCGATCCGCAGACTGTTCATCGAGTTGGCGAGGTAGATGCGTTTCTGTTTGGTGATCTCCTGCACGACCGCCATGCAGCCGTCGAAGTCGGTGTCGAGCGCAAGGACGAGCGCACCGTTCGCCAGCGGCTGCACGAGTTGCGCCGGCGAGACCTTGTTGCGCGGCAGCAGGACGACGGCGGGGATGCCGGCGGCGGCGCAGTACGACGCCAGCGCCGCCGAGGTGTCGCCGGTCGAGGCGCAAGCGACGGCGTCGACGGGGCGGCCGTCGGCGATCATCTGCTTCACCACCGAAACGAGGACCGTCATGCCGAGGTCCTTGAACGACCCGGTGTGGGAGTTGCCACACTGTTTCACCCACAGATCCTCGACGTGAAGCTGCTTGCCGTAGCGGTCCGCCCAGAAGAGATTGCTGTTGCCCTCGTAGGTCGAAACGATGTTGACGTCGTCGATGAACGGCAGCACCCATTCCTTCTTGCCCCAGACGCCGGAACCGAAGGGATAGGCATTGCGCTGCTGGCGGTCTTCGAAGAGGCGCATCCATGCGGCGGGGGCGCGCGTTTTCAGCGCATCGAGGTCGTGTTGCACCTCGAGCAGGTCGCCGCACGAGGGGCAGCGATAGATGATCTCGAGCAGGCTGAACTGCCCTTCGCAGCCGTTGATGCAACTAAACCATGCATTGTAGCTCATGACCCGAGAAGCTTCCGCCAGGCCGACGTAAAATGCAACTCACAGTCGGCGCGGCGACGGGCGCGGGCGCGGCGTGCGCGCGTAATTGACTTCACGGCGAGGCCGGCCGTAGGCTTCGACGTCATGTATCAGCGCGACATCGGCGATCCCTTCACGGAATGGATGGGGGTGGAGTATCTGGTCGACGAGAGCGGGCTCCGGCGCCTCGCGTTGACGCTCGGCCCGAGTCACATGAGTCGCGCCAATCGCGTGCACGGTGGCGTGCTCTTCTCCCTCCTCGACACCGCCCTCGGCGGCGCGGTGGTGAACGCGCTGCCTGCGGGCAAGGGCTGCGCGACGCTCGAGCTGAAGATCAACTACTTCCGGCCGATCCAGCTCGGTCGCGTCACCGCCGAGGGCCGACTCGTGAACCTGAGCCGCAGCATCGCCTACG
This sequence comes from Binatia bacterium, assembly GCA_041476145.1. GTDB lineage: Bacteria > Desulfobacterota > Binatia > UTPRO1 > UTPRO1 > DP-19. The sequence goes on along the minus strand of JBGOSW010000016.1, from coordinate 25,710 downwards.
CCGAGGGCGAGGTGCGCAACGAAGAAGGGAAGGTCCTCGCCAAGGCGTCGGGCACCTTCTTCGTCACCGAGACGATCGTCCAGTCCGAGCGCGCCCGCCTCTGACGCGCACCGCGTGTCCCCGCCTCGCGGCTCGCAGCGGCGTCAGAGCCAGCCGTGCGCGCGCAGCACGAGGACCCATGCGAAACCGCTGCCGAACCGCGTCGGATCGAGCCACGGATCCATCGCGCCGATCAAGCCGAGCGGGATCGACAGCACATACGCCAGCCAGAAGAAGACGCGCCCGAGCCGGCTGCGGAGCATCTGGTACGCGTCCGTCAGGAAAACATACAGCATCGGGATGAAGAGACAGAACCAGCGCACGCCGTAGGCGTTCCCACCGGGATCGGACGACGTCAGTAGATAGTAGCCGACGAGGACGACCGTCGGCACGAGTGCCACGCGCGCCTCGATGCGATGCGGATGTTCTCCCGACGCGGCGATCCACAGCATCCCCCAGACGACGAAGAGGAGGAGCGGCGTGATGACGAAGAGTCCGCGGTAGCCGAAGAGACAGAGGCCCGCGTAGCGCACCAGACTCGCGAGCGAGTCATGCGGCAACGCGCTGCCGGCGAGATGCGCATGATCGGCGAAATAGGAGCCGGGATAGTCGAAGAGTCTCGGCTGGAGCGGCAGCGGCAGCGGGCTGCCGGAGAGCGCGATCGCGTACGCGGCGTAGCCGGCGATCGCCACCGCGGTGACCGCCGCGAAGACCAGCGCCGCCACGCCACGTCGCGACGACGCCGACCACAGCACGTAGGCGAGAAACGCCGGCATGTAGAACGCGGCGCCGTGATCGGTGAGCGCGGCGAGGCCGGTCGCGAGCGCGCCGCCGGCGACGCTCGCGAGCCCGGCGCCGAAGCGTCGCCACCGCCAGAGCAACAGGAAGCCGACGAGAAGCGCCGTCGCCGAGGGCGGGTGATTCGAGAACGTCACGCTGTAGGCGGTGTTCAGGGTTCCGAAGCCGATCGCGAGGACGGTCGCCGCGCGCCAGCGCGGGTCGGGCACGATGCGGCGGAGAAACCACGCCAGCACGGCGAGGCCCGCGACCGTGGTGACGCCGACGGTGAGGAGGGTCGTCCAATAGTATGCGCGTGCGAGATCGCGGCGGAAGGTGATGCCGAGCGCGGTCTCGGCAGCATACACCGGGACCGCGACGAGAGCGAGCGCCGGCGGCTTGTCGGAGTAGAACCGCCCGTCGATGCGGGCGACGTCGCCGGTGAAGCGCGACATGTGGGTGCCGTCGACCCACATGTGGCCGTGCTCGACGATCGCCTCGACCATCGCCAGGCGTGAGGCGTCGTTCCAACCGCCCTGGCGCGTGTGCGTGGCGAGGACGAGGAAGAGCGCGACCGCGACGAGCGCGGCCGGCACGAGCCAGCGCGTCACGCGCGCCCCGTCTCGCGGCTCGGGCGGGGCGCGTCGGTCTCGTCGTCGCGCCGCCGCGCGCCGGCGACCGCCGCGAACACCCCCGCGGTGGCGCCGAGGCTCACGATCGTCAGCGCCCACTCGCGCGGCAAGTCGCGGTCGCGGAGCGCGCGGCGCGCCGCCTGACGTGCCGGCGGCAGCGTCTGCTCGTTCGGGAGCGCGTGCACGGCGAGCAGGTTTCCCCATTGCCAGGAGAGGATCTGGAGGGTGGCGGCAATCAGCATTACCGCCGCGCTCGGGATGCTGCCGGGAACGAGGCACGCGAGCGCGATCAGAAAGGGCGCGGTGAACGCGGTGTACGTGCCGTGCACCCGCGTCGGGAAGGTTACGGCGGCGAGGGTCACGAGCGCGGCGAGCGGTACGAACGCCAGATGCCGCCGAGCGGGATTCCGGCGCTCCCAGCGGCGTGTGAGCGCGAACGCGACCAGCAGCCCCATCACGAGGAGCGCCGTGCCCCAGGTGTCGCGCGCGACGCCGAAGAGCGGCGTCTGCGAATCGAGCGTGCCGTTCAGCAAGAGCTCGGCGTACCAGACGTTGAACGTCAGCATCGTCGTCCAGTGAAGACCGTAGACGTAGTTGGCGAGGTAGGTCGTGCGCAGCCAGGCGACGCCGGAGGTGAGCCAGAAGGGTAGGGCGAGCGCGTTCACGACGATTCCCGCCACGACGCCGCCGGCGACGATCCGGAGACGCGGCGGGCGGAACGCCAGCGCGTAGGCCCAGAGCGGCCCCACCAACACCGCCGACGGCTTGAGCGCCAGCGCCGCACCCCAGAGCGCGCCGGCGAGGAGCCAGCGCTCGCGTCCCATCGCCCAGACCATCCATACGATGGGCGCGAGGATCCAGCTCTCGGTCTGGCCCCAGAACGGGCCGTCGGCGAGGAGCGGTGGAGCGAGCCAGGTGGCGGCGAACGCGATCAGCGCGACCGTGCCGCCCGCGAAGCTCTGCACCAACGCCGCCACGCCGACCGCGGTGACGAGCTCGGCGATCGACGTGCCGAGCGCGAACACCGCGCGTGCCGTCACCGTGTTGGCGATGCGCGTCGGATCGAGGGCGGCGAGCAGGCGACCTTGGATCCAGAAGACGTACGCGGCGAGCGGTGGGTAATTGAGACGCTCGCCGGTACCGGTGATGATCGACCGCCGTTCGCCGTCGATGTACGCGATCGCGGGACAGGCCCCGGGCGGTTGACGGTACAAGGCGAGCACCCCGGCGTCGACGGCCTCGCGACCCCAGCACACGTAGTCGACGTGATCGCCGAGGAACCCGTAGCGCGGGGCGATCTCGATCAGCCACGCGCGCGCGACGAGACCGGCGAGCATCGCGGCGGCGACGATGGCGGCCGTACGGCTCACGGGCGTGACGTGAAGCCGGTTAGGTGGGTGCCGATCGAAGACGGAAGGGGTGTCGGCATCGCGCCTTCTGCGATGCCTCGGTGATGCCCGGAAAGTCAACCGGAGGAGCGACGCGGTGCCGTCGCTCCTCCGCGATCGATGCGCGGACGGTGCGGCTCAGCCCGCGGTGACGGTGATCCGCCGCGGCTTCGCGCGCTCGGCCTTGGGGAGCGTCAGCTCGAGCACGCCGTTGGTCACGCGTGCGCTGATCCGGTCCGCGTCGAGGTCACTCGATAGCGTGAAACGTCGGAGATAGTTGCCGACGTTGTACTCGGTATAGACAGGCCCGAGGTGCTCGTAGTCTTTCACGCCGACTTGTCCCTCGATCGTGAGCACGCCGTCGGCGAGGTCGAGGTGGAGCGACTGCTCGTCCACGCCGGGTATGTCCGCCCACAGGTGCAGCGACTCCGGCGTCTCGTAGATGTCGACGTCGGGAACGAACGTGCGACCGGGACGGGTTGCCTCATGGCTCGTCACTTCCTGTTTGTCGCGTACGCTCAGCTCTTGCTCTGTCATGGAATCGATCACCTCCCTCGTCAGACGTTCGTTAGGCGGCCTTGATCGTGATCTGTCGCGGCTTCGCCTCTTCCTTCTTCGGGATCCGTACCGTCAGGACGCCGTGCTTGCACGACGCCTCAGCGCGACCGACGTCGAGATCCTCGGGCAGCTGCAGCGAGCGTGAGAATTGTCCCGCCTCGCGCTCGCGACGGTGAAACGACCCGCCTTGCGGCGCTGCGACTTCGCGCTTGCCGCTGATCGTCAGCGTGCGCCCCTGGCCCGCGATCGCCAGCTGCTCGGGCGCGACACCGGGCACCTCCACCTTGAGGACGTATCCGTCGGGATCGCTGAACACGTTGATGGGCGGGAACACACCGCGGCCCGAGGGGCCGGAGAGACCGCCGAGCGGGCTCTGCAATGCACGCTCGAGTTCCCGCTGCAGGGTGAGTAGCCCGGACACGGGATCGAGCTCAGGGAGAAAGCGAAAGAACGCCATCGTGACCTCCTCATGCTCGTAGATTTTTGTCGTCGGCCGGCGCCTGATCCGGCGCCGCTCGTTGCGTACAAACGTAAGACCAAACGACGCGACGTCAAGGTGGAGACGGCGCCTCGTCCCACGGCGTCGCCAAATCCGTCCCCCGCGGGATGCTTGCAACGGTCCCTACAGACCTGTAGGTAGGGGCGTGCCCCGGCTCCGGCCCGTCGGCGAGCGTCCTGACGACACACGCGAGCGCATCATCGACGCCGCCCAGGAAATCTTCGCCCGCGATGGTTTCGTGGGCGCCAAGATGCAGGAGATCGCCGACAAGGTCGGTATCCAGCGTCCCAGCCTCTTCTACCACTTCAAGAACAAGGAGGCGCTGTTCGTCGCGGCGCACGAGCAGGTCTTCGCCCGCATCGAGCCGGTCTTCCGCGAGAGCCTGGTCCCGGACGGCGATCCCTTCGTCCAGCTCGATCGGGTGACCCGTACCGTGCTGGCGGTGATGGCGGAGCAGCCCGGCTTCGCGCGCATGGTGGCGCGCACGGCGGTCGATCGGCATCCGGCGGCGGTGCGCATCGTCCGCGGCTATCTGCAGCCGCTGGTGGACGTATCGGTCGATTTCCTCCGCCGCTGGCAGCGGCGCGGCGTCTTCCGCAGCGACATCGATCCTTTTTTCTTCACCTTGAACAGCTGGGGTGCGGCGCTGATCTACTTCACGGCGCGCGACCTCTTGGCGCCGTCGCCGGCGCCGAGCGGCACGAAGGATCGCCAGCGCTTCACCCGCAGTCTGTTGCAAATGGGCAACCGCGCGCTCGCGGTACCGGGCGGCCGTCGGCCGGCTGCCGCCCGCGCGGCGACCTGAGCACCTCCGCACACCCGAGCAGGAGAACGCATGGAACGCACGATCTTCAGCGCCGAGCACGAGCTCTTCCGCGAGCAGTTCAAGAAATTCTGCGCCCGCGAGGTGACGCCGAACGTCGAGCGTTGGGAGCAGCAGCGCATCGTCGATCGCGACGCCTGGCGCAAGGCGGGCGCTCAAGGCTTCCTGTGTCCCTGGGCCGATCTCCAATACGGCGGCTCCGGCGTCGACTTCGCGTACTCGGCGATCATCGACGAGGAGATCATCCGCGCCGGCTCCTCGGGGTTCGCGCTCTCGCTCCATAGTGACATCTGCGTGCCTTACCTCGACACCTACGGCACCGACGAGCAGAAGGCGCGCTGGATCCCCGGCTGCGTGAGCGGCGACCTCGTCACCGCGATCGCGATGACCGAGCCCAATACCGGATCCGACTTGGCCGCCATCAAGACCACCGCGATCCGCGACGACGGTCACTACGTCCTGAACGGCCAGAAGACGTTCATCTCGAACGGTATCCTCTGCGACCTGGTGATCGTCGCCGCCAAGACCGATCCGCACTCGACCCACGGCGGCGTGAGCCTGTTCGTCGTCGAGGACGGCACACCCGGGTTCGAGAAGGGTCGCAAGCTCGACAAGATGGGCATGCACTCGCAGGACACCGCCGAGCTGCACTTCAACGACTGCCGGATTCCGGCCGCCAACCTCCTCGGACAGGAGGGCAGCGGTTTCTACTACCTCATGGAGAAGTTGCAGCAGGAACGCCTGGTGTGCGCGATCGGTGCCCAGGCCGCCGCCGAGGTCGTCCTCGAAGAGACGATCAGGTACACGCAGGAGCGCACCGCCTTCGGCAAGCCGCTCAGCAAGTTCCAGAACACGCAGTTCAAGCTGGTGGAGATCGCAACCGAGATCGAACTCGGCCGCGTCTTCGTCGATCGGCTGATCGCCGAGCACATCAAGGGCACGCCGATCGTCAAAGAGACCAGCATGGCCAAGTGGTGGGTCACGGAGATGTGCAAGCGCAACATCGACCTCTGCCTGCAATTCTACGGCGGGTACGGTTACATGGAGGAGTATCCCGTGTGCCGCGCCTACCGCGACGCGCGCATCCAGACGATCTTCGCCGGCACGACGGAGATCATGAAAATCATCATCGCCAAGAGCATGGGCCTCTAACTTTCGAGAAGGAGATAGGAGACGACATGAAGCTCGCGAGAAACGTGTGCGTGGTCGGCGTCGGGATGACGAAGTTCCACAAGCCCGGCGTCATGGACTATCCGGAGCTCAGCAAGGACGCGGGCGAGCAGGCGCTGAAGGACGCCGGTGTGGCGTACGACCTCGTGGAGCAGGCGTTCGTCGGCTACGTCTACGGCGACTCGACGTGCGGCCAACGCGCCGTCTATCAGCTCGGGCTCACCGGCATTCCCGTCTACAACGTCAACAACAACTGCTCGACCGGCTCGACGGCGCTCTACCTCGCCTATCAAGCCATCGGCAGCGGCATGAACGACTGCGTCCTCGCCCTCGGCTTCGAGAAGATGGAGCGCGGCTCGCTCGGTGCCAAGTTCACCGATCGCACCAACCCCATGGACCAGCACGTCAAGGTCATGCTCGAGCGCCAGGGCTTCGAGCAGGCGCCGCCCGCGGCGCAGATGTTCGGCGGTGCCGGCCGCGAGCACATGCAGAAATACGGTACCACCAAGGAGCAGCTCGCGAAGGTCGCCGTCAAGAACCGGCGCCACGCCGTCCACAACGAGCGCTCGCAGTTCCGCCAGGCGTCGTCGCTCGAGGAGATCCTCGCCGCGCCGCTCGTCTTCGATCCCCTCACCAAGTTCCAGTGCTGCCCGACGAGCGACGGCGCCGCGGCGGCGGTGCTGTGCTCCGAGGAGTTCGCGCGCAAGCTCGGCATCAGCAACCCGGTCACGATCGCCGGCATGACGATGAAAACCGACTTCCAGAGCACCTTCGAGCCGCCGTCGATGATCAAGATGGTGGGCCAGGACCTGACGCGCGCCGCCGCCGAGGAGGTCTACGAGCGCGCCGGTCTCGGACCCGAGGACGTCGACGTCATCGAGCTCCACGATTGCTTCACGCCGAACGAGCTCATCACCTACGAGGGGCTCGGCCTCTGCGGCGAGGGCGAGGCCGGGAAGCTGATCGACGACGACGCGACGACCTACGGCGGCACGTGGGTGGTGAATCCGTCGGGCGGCCTGCTCTCGAAGGGCCATCCGCTCGGCGCGACCGGTCTCGCGCAGTGCTTCGAGCTGAACCAGCAGCTCCGCGGCCTCTGCGGCCCGCGGCAGGTCGAGGGCGCGAAGGTGGCGCTGCAGCACAACCTCGGTCTCGGCGGCGCCTGCGTCGTCAGCATCTATCAGCGCGGCTGAACGTCGCGCTCGCCATTTGCGTCGTCACAGTGTAACAGCGGTGCGCCATGGGTGCGGCGCTCCCCGTCTACACGATTCTCCCGTTCGCGGCCTTGCTGCTCGCGATCGCGCTCCTGCCGCTCTCGATCCCGGAGTGGTGGGACCAGAATCGTAACAAGGGGATCGTCGCCGCCGCCTGCGCGCTGCCCGTCGCGGTGTACATGGTGGCGGCGTGGGGGCACGAAGGCGCGGGCGAGCTTTTGCGGACGGGGCGGGACTACTGCTCGTTCCTGGTGCTGCTCGGATCGCTGTTCGTGATCACGAGTGGGATTTACGTCAAAGGCTCGCTCTCGGGTACCCCGCTCATGAACTCCGCGCTCTTGCTCATCGGCGCCGTGCTGGCGAGTCTCATCGGCACCACCGGCGCGTCGGTGCTCCTCATCCGGCCGCTGCTGCGGGCCAATGAGTCGCGCCAGGCGCGCTCCCATCTCGTCGTCTTCTTCATCTTCATGGTCTCGAACTGCGGCGGCCTGCTGACGCCGCTCGGCGACCCGCCGCTCTTCCTCGGGTTTCTGAACGGGGTACCGTTCCAGTGGACGTTTCGGCTCTGGCCCGAGTGGTTGATGGTGAACGGCATCCTGCTCGTCGTCGCGCACATCTGGGACCAAGTCGTCCTCAATCGCGAGGAGCGCGAGCGTCCGGGATCGCAGCTCGAGGAGCTGATGGAGCATCAGCCGCTGCGCATCATGGGCATGCACAACTTCCTCTTCCTCGGCGCGATCATCGCGATCGTCTACGCTTCGGGACGGGGCATCGGCACCGGCGGCCACGCCTGGCCGTTCGGATGGCAGGAGGGGCTGATGGCGGCGGCGGCGCTGGCATCCTTCTTCTCGACGCCGAAGGAGTACCACGTCCACAACCGCTTCAACTTCGGGCCGATCATCGAGGTCGCCGTGCTCTTCGCCGGCATCTTCGTCACCATGGGGCCGGCGCTCCTCATCCTGAACGCGCGCGGCGGCGAGCTCGGGCTCCGCGAGCCCTGGCAACTCTTCTGGGCGAGCGGCACGCTCTCGAGCTTCCTCGACAACGCGCCGACGTACCTGACCTTCGCGGCGACCGCGGCCGGCCTGAAGGGCGTCGTCGCCGAAGGGCGCTATCTCGCCGACTTTCTCGCGCTCGGTCCCAGCGCCGAGGCGCTGCTGCGCGCCGTCAGCGTCGGCTCGGTGTGCATGGGCGCCAATAGCTACATCGGCAACGGGCCGAACTTCATGGTGAAGGCGATCGCCGAGCACAACGGTGTGCGGATGCCGAGCTTCTTCGGATACATGGCGTACTCGGTCGGCATCCTCGTCCCGATCTTCATCGTGATGACGTTCGTGTTCTTCCGCTGAGCTAGAAGATCGCGGGTCGGGCGGTCGCGGCGGCGAGGTGCGCGAGGTACTCGGCGCGCCGGATCTCGACGACGCCGAGGGAGGCGAGGTGCGGCGTCCGCAACTGCACGTCGAGGAGCGTGAAGCCGTGGGCACGCAGCCGCTCGACGAGCGCCGCGAGCGCGGTCTTCGAGGCGTCGCGTACGCGGTGGAACATCGACTCGGCGGCGAAAAAGCCGCCGATCGCGATGCCGTAGACGCCGCCAGCGAGCGTCTCGCCGTCCCATACCTCGATGCTGTGCGCCCAGCCGAGCGCGTGGAGGTGCGTGTAGGCGGTGTGGATCGCGGGCGTGATCCACGTGCCGTCCGGGCGGTCGGCGCACGCGGCGATCACGTCGGCGCAGGCGCGATCCGCCGTCACGCGCAAGCGGCCGCGGCGCTGCGTGCGTCGCAGGCTGCGCGATACGTGCATGCCGTCGAGCGGTAGGATCGCGCGCGGATCGGGCGACCACCAGAAGAGCGTCCCGGCGGCATCCGGCCAGGGAAAGATGCCGCTGCGGTAGGCGGCGAGGATCGTCCCCGGCTCGAGATCGCCGCCGCCCGCGAGGAGCCCCGACGCGATCGCGTCGCGCGGATCGGGCATGCGATAGCGCGTCGGCGGCGGCTCGATCGGCGGCGTCGGCACCTGCGGGGCCGCCCCACCGATCGCGAGCGTCTCTTCGCTCATCGACCTCCCGGACGGGTCAGCCGCACGCCGGATGCAGCGCGGCGCGCAGCTCGTGCATGCCGCGGAAGGTCGCCATCACGTCGATCGGCGCGTCGAAGGGCTCGCCGCGGAACTCGCGATAGGCCCGCTCCACGTTGAAGAGCAGCCGCTCGGGCTCGGTCCAGCTCGCGTACGGTCCGAGATCGAGGCGCTTCGCCGCCGCGAGCGCGGAGAGCCCGGCGTCGAAGAAGCGGCGCGACTCGCCGCGCACGTACTCGAGATACGCTTTCATCGCGCGCGGTCCCTCGACGCCGCAGAGCGGACCATGGCCGGGCACGACGAGGTCGGGCGCGAGCGCGATCACCTGGTCGAGCGCCGCGATCCATTTGGCATACGTGCCCTCCCAGCCGATCGGCGTGCAGCGGTGGAAGAGGACGTCGCCGGTGAACACGATGCGCTCGCGCGGCAGGTGCACGACGACGTCGCCGGCGGTGTGCGCCGGACCGACGTAGAGGAGCTCGACGCGGATGCCGTCGAGGTCGAGCTCGAGGCGGTCGTCGAGTACCGTCGTCGGCGGCGTCAGCTCGATGCCCGTGAAGTCCCAGGGCGCGAGCGCGGCGGCGAAGGTGGCGAGCGCGGGATCGTCGCTCGTGGCGAGCGCCTTCATGCCCTGCAGCATGGCTGGAGGTGCGTCGCGACCGAAGGCCGTGGCGCAGGCGCGGTGGCCGATGATCTCGGCGCCGGAGAAGAGCTGATTGCCCCAGCAGTGGTCGCCGTTGTGGTGCGTGTTGACGACCCGGCGCACGGGATCCGACGTCACGCGCCCATAGGTGGCGATCAACTCACGCGTGTGCGGCAGGTCCCAGAAGGTGTCGACGACGAGTCCGCCGGCGCGGCTCACCAGGCCCGAGTTGCTGCATCCGAGTCCGCGATCCTCCTGGAGGCACGCGTAGACGCTCGGCGCCAGCGTGACGAGTTCCATGACGTCCCTCTATAGCACGGGGCCGGCGCGACGGGTCCAGACGGAACGTCGGTGCATTGCGGAGTGCGAGTCTTGACCTCGACGGCGAAGCGCGGCAGCGTGCGCCGGAACGGGAGGTGATGGGATGATGTGGAACACACGACGGCTCGCGGGCGCGGCGGCTTCCGTCGCATGCCTCACGCTGGCGGCGGCTCCGGTCGCGGCCTTCGATCTCAACGGCACTTGGGCGGGCAAGATCACGTGCAAGGGCGTCTTCAATGGAGCGCCGCAAACGTTGTCGCTGACGCCGACGCTGTTCATCGACGACCTCGGCACCTCGCTCGCGCTCGCCGCCGACGGCATTCACTACACTGCCGTCCCGTATCCGAGTCCGGGACATCCCGAGAAGGGCGAGATCGCGCTGATCCGCTGCGACACCAGCTCGACGGTCTCCGGCGGCGAGTTCGGCGGCGAGTTCGGGCGCCTGAAGGTCGGTACCAAGCAAGGCAAGGGGACGGGCTCCTTGGGCGGGACCTCGTTCAGGGCCTCGGTGTTGATCGCGTCGAGCCTCTCGACCTGCCACTGGGCGTTCAAGCGCGTCACCGTGAGCCGTCCCGCACTCGACGGCTGTCCGGCGCCACCCCCGCCGCAGTAAGGCCGCGCGGGCTCGGGTCGGGCGTCGCTCGCGGGCGCGCCGCTCGGATCGTCGGCGGCGCCGACCTTCGTCAGAGCTTCAGTTCCACGCCCGGAGGAGCCACGAAGGTCGGATTCTCTTGCGCGAGGATGCCGTCGGCGCGCTGGCGGATCGCCTCGAGCATCTCGGGGTGTGGGAAGATCCAGAAGCGTTCGGCGCGGATCGCCTCGAGGACGCGCTCCGCGACCTCCGCTGGCGGCGTGCCGGAGTCGACGAAGCCGCGGACCGTCATGCGGAACGCTTGTGCCGCCTCCGACCGTCGCGCGTCGTCGGCGAGCTCCGGCGGCCGATTGCGTTCGGAGTCGATGATGTTGGTGCGTACGAATCCCGGACAGAGCACGGAAACCTTGATCGATGCGCCGACCATCTGGAGCTCGTAGTGCAGGCACTCCGAGATCGTGACCACGGCGAACTTCGTGGCGTTGTAGACGGAGAGGAACGGCATCGAGAGATGACCCGCCATCGAGGCGGTGTTGATCACGTGTCCCTCGCCGCCTTGCTCGAGCATCAGCGGCACGAACGTGCGGATCCCGTGCACGACGCCCCAGAGGTTCACGCCGAGCACCCACTGCCAGCTCTCGAGGCTCTGCTCCCACGCGGTGATGCCGTCGCCAGCGACGCCGGCGTTGTTGCAGACGACGTGCACGCCCCCGAAGCGCTCGACGGCGGCGCGCGCCAGCGCCTCGACGTCGGCGGCGCGGGAGACGTCGGTGCGCACCGCGAGCGTCGCGGCGCCGCGTCCGGCGAGCGCCTTCGTCGCTTCGGCGAGCGCCCGCTCCTCGACGTCGGCGAGCACCACCTTCATGCCCTCGGCGGCGAAGCGCTCCGCCATCGCGCGACCGATGCCGCTCGCGGCGCCGGTCACCACCGCTACCCTATCGTGGAAGGTTTTCATGGGCGTATTCGATAGCACGTTCCTTGACGCCTCGGGTACCCTGTGGTGTGGTCGAGACGCTCGCATGCGACAGCAGCTTGCCACCGTTCTCGCCGTGCTCCTCGCCGCCGCCGGCATCGTCTACGCGCTCGTGATGGTTGCGAGCGATCTGCGGCACGTCTCCGACGAACTCGACCTCGTGGCGCACGACATGAGCGCGATGTCCGAGGACGTCCACTCGATCGCCGACGACGTGAGCGACATCGCCGACACGCTCGCGGGTGACGCCGACGACGACGAACCGCAACAATCGACCGCCGCCACGCTCGGCGGCGCGTCGACGGCGCACCGGAAGGCCGTCGGCGCGCACCGGCGAATCTCGCCGCGGCTCCGAAAGCCCGTCCTGCGACGGGCAAGCGCCGTTCGTCGCGGTCTCTAAGGCGCCGGTCGCGGCCGGCAGACGAGCTTCAGGACGTCGCTGTCGCGCGCCGCGCCCGCGATGGAGGAGCCGCTCGAAAGGCGGAGCGTGCGCGTTCCGGTTCCGGCGCCGTGCGCCCCGAGCCGCAGCGGCACGACGACGTCGGCGAATGCGGTGCAGCGGTCGTGCACGTCGAGCGGCGGGGTGAACAGCATGAAGCGCGTGCGACAGCGCCGCGTGCCGCCGCAATCACTGTCGCTCGCGCACGGCGTATTCGGCACCACACCCGGCGGCTGACACTGGCGGCGCACCGCCGCGCCGGCGCTCGCGAGCGCGGCCTCGAGTGCGTCGCGATTCGCGGCCTCCGTTGCATCGCGGGGATCGGCCTCGCGCGGCGCCGTAAAGATGACCCACGCGACGTCCGTCGGCGTGCACAGCGGCTGCGCCGCGCGATCGACGAAGCGCCGCTCGCTGACGTTCAAGCAGAGGGCGACGTGGAAGAGGCAGGCCGCGTCGCCCGTGTTTGCGCCGAAGTCACAACCCGGGTCGTCGTCCTCGCACACGAGCTCTGCGAGCGGCGCGCCGGAGCGGCCGCGCGACGGGACCGGGCTCGTCAGCCATTCGTGCAGGCAGTCGCCGCGCCGGGGGCCGCTTCCGGGGATCAACTCGCTCCGACACGTGGCGTCGCAGCCGTCGCCGGCGAGGAGATTGCCATCGTCGCATTCTTCCCCGGGCTGAACGGTGCCGTTGCCGCACGTAGCAGGCGTCGGCGTGACGGAGGGTGAGGCCGTCCGCGTCGGAGAGGGCGTCGCGGAAGAGGAGGGCGTCGTCGAGCGCGTGCTCGATGGCGTCGCGGTCGGCGACGGGGTTGCGGTCGGCGACCGCGTCGCGGTCGGCGACGGTGTCGCCGTCGATGACGGTGTCGCCGTAGCGCTCGCGGAGGCGGTTGCGGTGGACGTCGTCGTCGCTGTGAGCGTCGGCGTGGTCGCGATGGTCGGCGTCGGTGTTCCGCTCGGAGTGTCGCTCGCCGTCGCCGTGGGGCTCGACGAGGGCGTCGCCGTGTCGGTCGCCGCTGAACTCGTGGTGGGAGTCGCCGTGGCGTTCTGAGTGGCGGTCACGGTGTCGGCGGGCGTCGGCGTGTCGGTCGTCGTCGCCGCCGGAGTGGCCGTGGTGGTTGCGGTCGCGGTCGTCGTAGCGCTCGGCGTGCTCGTCGCCGATGGGGTTGCCGTGCGGGTCGGGGTCACCGACGGCGTGCGGCTCGGGGTTGCGGTGCGGGTGCGAGTGGGCGTCGTCGTCCTGGTCGGCGTCGGAGTCGGTGTACGCGTATCGGTCACGGTCGGCGTCGGGGTGGATGTCGGCGTGCGGGTGACGGTGGCGGTCGCCGTTCGCGTCGCGGTCGGCGTCCGCGTCGGCGTGAAGGTCGGCGTACGCGTCGTAGTCGCGGTGTGAGTCGCCGTCGGGATCGGCGTCGGGGTCGTCGTCGGGGTTCGCGTGCCCGTCGTCGTCGGCGTTGCCGTCGTCGTCGGCGTTCGGGTGATCGTCGCCGTCGGCGTCACCGAAGGCGTGGGCGACCTCGTTGCCGTCACGGTCGCGGTACGCGTCGGCGTCGGCGTGCGCGTCGCAATCAACGTCGCCGTGCGGGTGACGGTGGCCGTCGGTGTGGGGGAGAGTGTCGGCGTCCGCGTCGGCGTCAGTGTCCGGGTCGGCGTGAGCGTCGGCGTGTGAGTCGGGGTCAGCGTCCGGGTCGGTGAGAGCGTCGGCGTCCGGGTCGGCGTCAGCGTCCGGGTCGGTGAGAGCGTCGGCGTGTGAGTCGGCGTCAGCGTCCGCGTCGAGGTCGGCGTCGGCGTTCGCGTCGGGCTCGACGTCGGCGTCACCGTTTCGCTCGCGGTCGGAGTCGCGGTCGGCGTCACGGTGGCGGTCGCCGTGACTGTGGCGGTGTCGGTCGCGGTCGGCGTCGCGTCGGGCGTGACTGTTACCGTGGGTTCATCGCTGGGGGTGGGCGTCGCGTCGAGCGTGGCCGTGGGCGTAGGCGTGTCGGCACGCGCGTCCGGGGCGTCGGACAGACCGACGCCCGCATACGTCACCGTGAGGATGAGTGCCGCGACGATCCGGCTGAGCCGTCCGCGGCGACCGCGTGCCGTCGAGCGCGTCGTAGGTCCGGTGGGGCGCGCTAGAGGCTCTGGGAGACCGTCTTGCCGTCCGGCGGATCGATCGCGCGCGCAAACGCCGTGACGAGAGATCCGAGTGTCCGCACGTTCAGCCTCCTCTCCGGACGAGGCGCCGCTCTGCGCCCCGGCTCGGCGCGGCCCGCGGCCGTGCCGTCTACCTCCACCAGTGCGGTCACCTGCGCGGTGACCCCTCCTCGATCACCTCGCTTCTAACGTCGCGTACATGGGCGCGTCAATCGAACCGGAGGGCCACCCGCACGCTGTCGTCGGCGACGGTAGCCTCGACGTACCCGATCGCGCCCGGCTCCGAGGCCACGTAGCGCTTCACCGCCTCACTCGACGACAGCGTCGGCGGCGGAAGGACGCCGAGAAAGTATTGCTGGTTCCAGTAGGTGGCGAGCGCGGCGCTCGACATTCCGAAGACCCTGCGAGAGAACGCCTCCCGCAGCGCGCTCTGCGCCTCACGATTCAAGGGAACGATCGCGGAGCCGTCGTCCCAGAAGCGCTGCTTCTTGAGAAAGATTCGCGCTACGTCGTCGACGCCGAGCGCGATTGGGCGGTTCGGATGCACGATCACGACCATCGCGTGATCCTCGGGGCGTGATTCGACCGTGATCAGAAGTACGGCAAGCACGACGAGGAGACTCGCGACGCGCGTCATCTTAGAAGAGCAGCGACACCGAGGCGTGAATTCCCGGAGGGTCGAAGTCGGAGCTGCGGTTCGCGAACAGGTAGTCCGCTTTCAGGATCAAGAACGAGATCGGACGCCAGGCGACGCCGAGGTCGAAGAGGTGGAGGGGGGGGTCGTGGGCGCCCGGATCGTAGTACTCGTAGCGGCCGACGGCGTGCACCCCGTTTGCCAGCTGCACGACGGGCTGGACGTAGAGGCCGACGATTCTATGGCCGTCGGGGTCGCCTCGGCCGGCGAGAAACTCGCCGCTCACTTCCCATCGTTCCCCCTGCCAGAGGCCGTCGAAGCCGCCGAGATGATTCCATTCGCCATGACGCGAGAACGTGAAGTACGAGGCGCCGATGGCCCAACCTTTGAGCGCCGAGTAGTCGAGACGCGCGCCGGCGCTGTTGTCCGCGGGCGAGCGCTTTTCGGTGGGATCGAAGGCGTCGCTCGATCCCCTCGAGCTCGACGCGAAGGCATCGAGAAATTGGCCGTAGAGGGTGTAGGTGAGCGAGCCTCCCGGCGGGAACGTGCGGCCCCAGAGCGCGGCGCCGGACACGTGCTCGTCGAAGGGCCGTCCGGTCACCAACGGGCGCGACGTCGTCCACACCAGGGGCTCCGCGGGCACCTGGTTCCACCGGCCGACGGGCGTGAGAAACTTACCGAAGCGGACGTTCAACGGGTCGCTGACGCTCAGGTCGCCGTATAGTCGCTCCACCGACGCCTCGGCGTTCGTGCTGTTCTCGTGACCGCCGTCGTCGAGCTCCAGCAGCTGATCGAACGCGAGATCGGCGAAGACGTGCATGTACGGGGTGGGGTCGAAGAACAGAAAGAGATCGAGGTCGTCGAATCGGAATCGGGCGCGATCGCCTTCGAACCGGCTCATGGCGACCGTCGAAAACCCTCCGACCGTGAGGCCGGTGTCACCGATCCTGAGTCCCCGTCCGGCCCGATATTCGATGTCGCCGACGGCGGTCGGTGCGATCAGGACCGGGGCTTGCTCCGCATGGGGGAGCTCGGGCGCCCTGGGCTCGTCGGCCCATGCGGCCGCGGCGACGACGATGGAGAGTGCCGCGAGCAGCCCGACTCGCGATCGCACCCATCCGTGGCGGCACGTTTCCTGCTGAGACCCTTGGAAGACGCGCGCCCTCATGAAACGCTCATGGTCAGTCTTGCGATCACTCAACGCGTCGCTGAATCGGGGGACGATAGCGTTTTCGTCTCTACGCACCAAGCTACTCGTGTCGTCGCTCCTTCTCGTGCTGGTTCCCGGCGCGATCTTCGGAGCGATCGCGATCTCCGACGGTCGCCGCGCGCTGACCGAGGCGGTCGGGCGGCAGCTGAGTGAGCACGCGCGCAGCGCGGCGGATTCGCTCTCCGCCGCCATCGACGCGCACTTCGCGGACCTGCGCACCTTTGCGAGGCAGGATCTCATGCGGGAGATTCGCATTCGCGACCTCGACAAGCACATTTCGGCGTTTCTGGCGTCGGTGAAGCAGGGTGACGAGTCGATCGTGGAGCTGCGCGTGATCGATCTCCAGGGTCACGTGGTGGCCGCCAGCGACCCGAGCAGCATCGGCGAGATCGCCGAGCTCGACGCCGGCGCACGTCCAAGAACAGACAGCGAGTCGTTGCGCGGTCCGCTGTCGACGGCGACGGCCCCGGGGAAGGTGCTCGAGCTGGCGGTCCCGATTCCTGATCCCGACCACGGCCAGGGTTCCGTCGGCCGCCTGATCGCGCTCTACGATTGGACGCGCGAGACCGAGGTGGCGTCCCGCATCCGGAAGAACATGCGCGAGATCGGGCTCGAGGCGGAGGTGCTGATCGCGGACGCGTCGGGCGTCGTCATCGGCGGCGCCGTGCGCGAGAACACGCCGACGCCGATCGGCGTCGACTTGCGAGCCGCCCGCTGGATCACGACTGACGCGAACCGGAGCGCGGCGCCGTCCGGGTTCATCGTCGAGCACGCGCCGCGAACATTGGTCGGCTACACCCGCTTGCACGACGGGTCGCCCTCCTGGACGGTGTTGGTCGCCCAACCCCTCGTGCGCGCGCTCGCCCCCGTGCACGCCATGACCATTCGGCTCGGGATCGCGCTTGCAACCGTGCTTGCCGCCGCGCTTGCCTTCGCCGGCGTGCTCGCCGATCGCCTCGCGCGCCCGCTGCGCGCGCTCACGCGGGCGACACAGGTGCTCTCGCGCGGCGGCCGCAGCGTCCCGCTCGTCTCGACGCGATCGCGCGACGAGGTCGGTCAGCTCGCGACCGCGTTCAATCGGATGTCGACCGAGCTGAGACGTGCCCAGAGCGAGGTGCTCGAGGCGGCGAAGTTCGCCTTCGTCGGCGAGCTCGCCGCGGGTGTCGCACACGAGGTGCGGACGACACTCGGGGTGCTGAGCAGTTCCGCGCAGATCCTCCGGCCCTCGCTCGGCCAGCGCGACGCCGAGGCCGCCGAGCTCATCCAGATCATGCTCGACGAGATCGATCACCTCGACGGAGTCGTGACCCAGCTCCTCGACCTCGGCAGGCCGCGCGCGCTCATGATCGAGCCGGTGCGGCTCGCCGACGCCGTCTTCCGGGCTGCGGATTTCGTCGAGGCGCAAGCGCGCGGCAAGCGCGTCACGATCCGTCGCGTCGCCTCCCCGGGCGACGTCGTCGCCCTCTGCGACGAGGGGCAGATCTATCAGGTCGCGCTGAACCTGCTGGTCAATGCGGTGCAGATGCTGGCACCGGGCGGCGCGGTCGAGATCGCGCTCGTGCCCCGGAAGGACGACATGGTGGGGTTCGAGGTGCGTGACGACGGCCCCGGCATCCCGGCGGAGATGCAGGAGAAGATCTTTCTCCCCTTCTTCACGCGCCGCGAGGGCGGCATCGGGCTCGGGTTGACCTTCGTGCGACGCGTGATTCAGGAACACAGGGGCAGGCTCTCGGTCGAGAGCACGGTCGGGCAGGGGAGCGTCTTTCGCGTCACGCTCCCCGCCGCGGGGGGTTCGCGATGAAACGTGCTCTGGTCGTCGACGACGAGCCGCGGATGCGGCGCGTCTTGCAGATCTTGCTCGAGAAGATCGGCCTCGAGTCGCGTGCCGCGGAGGGCGGCGAGCAGGCGCTGGAGATCTTCCGCACCGAGCAGATCGATCTCGTCCTCAGCGACCTCAAGATGGCGCCGATGGACGGTCTCGAGTTCCTCCGCCGGCTGCGTGCCGTCGATGCCGAGGTGCCGGTCGTCGTTCTCACCGCGTTCGGAACCATCTCGACGGCGGTCGAGGCGATGAAGCTGGGGGCCTTCGATTTCGTCTTGAAGCCGTTCGATCGCGAAGCGTTGGAGATCGTCATCCGGAAAGCCCTCGACGTCTCGCGCTATCGGCTCGAGAACCGCTTCTTCCACGAGCAGCGCAGCGGCACGCCCGGCTTCGAGAATTTGGTCGGCGGCGCGCCGGCGATGCAGCCGATCTACGAGCTGATCCGGCAAATCGCGCCGACCAAGAGCGCCGTCCTGATCACCGGCGAGACCGGCACCGGCAAGGAGCTCGTCGCCCGCGCCATCCACGACTCGAGTCCGCGGGCGGCCAAGCTCTTCGTGCCGCTCAACTGCACGGCGATCCCGGCGGATCTGTTGGAAAGCGAGCTCTTCGGCCACGTTCGCGGCGCCTTCAGCGGCGCACATGCCGACCGGATGGGCAAGTTCAAGATGGCGGACGAGGGCACGCTCTTCCTCGACGAGATCGGCGACATGGACTACCGGCTGCAGGCGAAGCTTCTGCGAGTGCTGCAGGAAGGGATCATCGAACCGCTCGGCGGCAACCGCCGCGTCGCCGTCGACGTGCGCATCGTGTCGTCGACCAATCGCGATCTCCGTGCCGCCATCCGCGACGGCAGGTTCCGCGAGGACCTCTACTACCGTCTGAACGTCTTCCACTTGAACCTCCCGCCGCTGCGCGATCGTGTCGGGGACATTCCGGCGCTGGCGGACGCATTTCTCGGTCAATTTGCCCGCGAGCTCGGGAAGCCGCCGCTCACCCTCTCGGCGGACGCGGCGCCTGTCCTGCAAAGCTACTCCTGGCCGGGAAACGTGCGCGAGCTGCGCAACCTCATGGAGCGGGCGGCGGTCCTGAGCTCGCCCGGCGAGGTCACGCGCCGCCTGGTCCGATCGCTGTTGCCCGAGGAGCCGGAGGCGATCTCGAGCGACCTCAACCTCGATCACGCGGTTGCCGAGACCGAGCGCAAGCTCATTCTCCGCGCTCTCATGCAGACCAACGACTCGAAGGTGGCCGCCGCCTCGCTGCTCGGCATCGCCGAGCGCACGCTCTGGACGAAGCTCAAGAAGTACGCGCTCTGAGCTTCGCTTCACGCGACGTGCCCGGCGGCCGCGCCGCCGCGAGCGGCGGTCGACCAGCCTGCCGATTTGAGCAGGACTCCGCCGATTTCTGCAGGAAGGAGGTCCGTCCGGCGGCGGCGCCGACGCGTGGGGACGACACCTCGACCATCGTGCTCGTGGGCGCGCATCTTGCTTTGGTCGCTGTCGATGCTGCGTCCCCAGCGCACCACCGGCTACGAGCCCGCCTACGATAGGTACGTCAATCCGCAGTGGGTCCGCCTGCTCGACGTGCTCGGCATGAACGTCCGCTACGTCGCCTGCCGCGGCGCCGAGCTCTTCACCGACGACGATCGTCGAATCCTCGACTTCAACGCCGGCTATTGCGTCCACAACGCCGGCCACAATCACCCGCGCATCGTCGGCGCCATCAAGGACGAGCTCGATCGCGGCGGGCCGACGATGCTCCAAGGCCATGTGCCCGAGCTCGCGGGCGAACTCGCCGGGCGGCTCTGCACCCGTGCCGGCGGCCGGCTCGGCAAGGTGTTCTTCGCGAGCTCGGGGAGCGAGGGGATCGAGGCGGTCATCAAGTTCGCGCGCGCGCACACTCGACGCTCCGGCTTGCTCTACGCGGCCGGCGGCTTCCACGGGCTCACCTGCGGCGCCCTCTCGTTGATGGACAGCCCGTTCTGGACGTCGGACTTCAAGCCGCTCCTGCCCGATACCCGCGCGGTTCCGTTCGGTGCCGTCGACGAGCTCGCCGCCGAGCTCGCTACCAGGCGGCATGCCGCGTTCGTCGTCGAGCCGATCCAGGCCGAAGGTGGCGTCCGCATCCCGACCGTCGAGTACCTGCAAACCGCGCAGGCGCTCTGCCGCCGTCACGGTACGCTCTTCGTGCTCGACGAGGTGCAGACGGGGCTGTATCGCACCGGCTCGTTCCTCGCCGGTCATCACTTCGGCGTCGAGCCCGACATGGTCGTGCTCGCCAAGGCGCTGAGCGGCGGGCTCGTACCGGTCGGCGCCGTGCTCATGACCGACGACGTCTACGACTCCGTCTACACTTCGTTCCGCCGCGCCATCATCCACACCTCGACCTACAGCGAGAACGCGTTGGCGATGCGTGCCGGGCTGGCGACGATGGACGTGCTCGAAGAGGAGCGGCTCGGGTCGCGTGCGGTCGCCCTCGGCGAGCGCATGCGGCGGCTCTTGGAGGCGCGGCTCTCGCGCTATCCGATGGTCAAGGCGATCCGCGGGCTCGGCATGATGTCGGGTATCGAGTTTCAGGCGCCGTCGCGGCTCAGGCTGCGCGTGCTGTTCGAAGCGTTCGCGCGCATCCATCCGGCGATGTTCGGCCAGGTGCTGGTGATGCGGCTCTTCCGCGACAGCGGCATCTTCAGTCAGATCTGCGGCAATGACTTCATGGTGCTGAAAGTGGCGCCGCCGCTCGTCGTCAGCGAAGCCCAGCTCGACGAGTTCATCGTCGCGATCGACGCCGTCGTCCACCTGATCCACACCTCTCCGCGGTTTTGGAGCGAAGCGCTCGGCATGGCGCGGCGGGTGATCAATGTCATCTAGGACCGGCGCGACCGTGCTGACGTTCGCAGTCGCGATCTGGATGGCGGCGGCGCCGGCCGCGACCGCCGTCGCCGGTACCGGCACGTTGCACCTCGACCCTACGGCGACCAGCGTCGCCTTCACGGTGCCGGGATCGCTGCACGACACCCACGGGACGTTTCGGCTGGCGCGCGGCACCATCGTGGTGGACGCCGCCACCGGCGGCGCGGCGGGCTTGGTGGTGATCGATGCCGCCAGCGGCGCCAGCGGCAACGCGGCGCGCGACGAGCGCATGAAGGAGACCGTCCTCGAGGTCGCGCACTATCCCGACGTGCGTTTCAGTCCCGGACGTGTCGATGGTCGGCTCAGCGCCGACGGCACGTTCCATGCGACGTTGTCCGGGGTACTGACGCTGCACGGCGCCGAGCACGAGATCGCGATGGAGGTCGACGGTCGAATGCAGGGCGACAACCTCGCCGCTGACGCGCGTTGCGCCATTCCCTACGTCGCCTGGGGGCTCACCGACCCGAGCGTCCTCTTCCTCGAAGTCGCGAAAGAGGTGCAGCTGACCATTCACGCGGTCGGGCACGTGAGCTGGATGAACGCGTGACGCGCCGGATCCCGTTCGCGGCCGTAACGCTTGCGGCGATCGTGGGGTGCGCGGCGTCACCCGGCCCGAAGCCGAACGCGGGCGCGCCGCCGCCGGCGACGATCGCGGACGTGGACGCGCTGTTGGTTCGGGCCTGCTTCGGCTGCCACACCAACGAAGCACGCCGGCCCTGGTATGGGCACCTCGCGCCGTCGTCGTGGACGAGCGCGGCGCGCGACGACCTGAACTTTTCCGACTGGCCGCTCTACGACCAGGACCGGCGGCGCGAGGCGATGGGCGCGATCGCGATGACGGTGCAAGCGCGGACGATGCCGCCGGCCGACTATACCTTCTTCGACCACGGCGCCGCGCTCGCCGATCGTGAGCGCGATGCGCTGGTGCGCTGGGCGTCGCGGCAAGACCTCCCGACACCGCCTTTGCCCGCATCCTAGAGGAGAGAGAGCACGCATGACTCGCGAGAGCGATCATCCGGCCCTGCGCGCCATCGGGCGCGCGCTGCCGTCACACTACTACGACCAGCAGGTCCTGTCCGCCGCGCTGTGGGAGGAATGGGGCGGTGACGACGACGGACGGAGGCGCTTCGAGCGCATTCACCGCGCGGTCGGCGTTCGCGGCCGCCATCTAGCGCTGCCGCTGGAGGAATACCGCGTCCTCGGAACGTTCGCGCGCGCCAACGAGGCGTGGGTGCACGCCGCCACCGACCTGAGCGAGAGCGCGATCCGTTTGGCGCTCTGCCGTGCCGGCCTCGAGCCGCGCGACGTCGATCACATCTTCTTCACCACCGTCACCGGGATCGCGTCGCCGAGTATCGACGCCAAGCTCATCAATCGATTGGGGATGCGCGCCGACGTGAAGCGGACGCCGCTTTTCGGGCTCGGCTGCGTCGGTGGAGCGGCCGGCGTGGCGCGTGCGGCCGACTACTTGCGCGCGTTTCCCGACCACATCGCGATCTTGGTCGCGGTCGAGCTCTGCTCCTTGACGTTGCAGGTCGACGACCGCTCGACGGCCAACGTCATCGCCTCGGCGCTCTTCGGCGACGGCGCCGCGGCGGTGGCGCTCGCGGGCGGGGCGCGGCCGCCCGGCGCGCTCGGGCCGCGCGTCGTCGCCTCGCGCTCGATGTTCTTCCACGAGACGGAGGAGCTGATGGGTTGGCGGGTCGTCGACGGTGGCTTCCAGGTGATGCTCGGCCCCGGCGTGCCCGACCTGGTGCGGCGGAATCTCCGTCCGGCGGTGGATGCGTTCCTCGGCGATCACGATCTCGCGCGCGAAGACGTGAGCCACTGGTTGGTGCACACCGGCGGTCCGAAGGTGCTGCGCGCGATGGAAGAATCGCTCGCGCTTCCCGCCGACGCGCTGGCACGCTCGTGGCGGTCGCTCGAGTCGATCGGCAACCTCTCGTCGGTGTCCGTGCTGCACGTCGCCGCCGATCTGCTCGAGTCGCGGAGCGTGCGGCCGGGCGAGTACGGCATGCTGTTGTCGATGGGCCCGGGATTCTGCGGCGAGCTCGTCCTGCTGCGATGGTGACGCCGGACATTGCCATCGTCGGCGGCGGCCCCGCCGGACTGGCGGTGGCGATCGTCGCCGCCGAACGGGGACTCTCCGCGCTGGTGTTGGAGCGCCGCGACGGCCCACCCGACAAGGCGTGCGGCGAAGGGCTCCTGCCGCCGGCCGTGCGCGGGCTGCATCGCCTCGGCGCCGACGCGTATCTCCCGCCCGGTGGATCACGGGTGTTCACCGGTATCCGTTTCATTCAAGAAGACGGCTCCATGGCGCACGCGCCGCTTCCGGGGAGTGGCGGTCTCGGCGTTCGGCGCACCGTGCTCGTGGAGGCGCTGGCGCGCCGCGCGCGCGCCCTCGGCGCCACGATCCGTTTCGGGTCCCACGTGCTCGGCTTCGAGCCGACGGCCGAGGGTGCGACCGTGCGAACGGCGACGGATACGGTGCGGGCGCGGCTGGTGGTCGCCGCCGACGGTCTGCACTCGACGCTGCGTCGCGCCGCCGGCTTCGCGGCGTCGCCGAACCCGCGGCGCCGATTCGCCCTGCGGCAACATTTCCGCGTCACACCGTGGACGGACTGCGTCGAGGTCTACGTCGATCGCCTCGGCGAGGCGGTGGTGACGCCGGTCTCGGACGACGCGGTGAACGTCAACGTGGTGTGGGAGGACGGTGCCGTCGAGCGGCCGTCGTTGCCGCGACTGGCCGCGCGCTTCCCCGTGCTGCAAGCGCGGATCGGCGAGGCCCCCGCGATCTCCTCGATCAGGAGTGCCGGCCCGATGGCGCAGGGCGTGTCGCGGCGGACCGGCGAGCGCATGGTGCTCGTCGGCGACGCCGCCGGCTTCGTCGACTCGATCTCGGCTGACGGGCTCTCGACGGCGTTCACCTCGGCGCTGGTCCTCGGCGATCACTTACCCGCCATCCTCGCCGCCGGTGCGACGGAGCAGAGCCTCCGGGCCTACGAGCGCGCCGCGCGCCGCGTGTTCCGCAACTACTGGACGGTGACGAGCGCCTTGTTGCTCTTGGGGCGCCACCCGCGCTGGCGCCAGGCGGTGGTGCACTACCTGGAGCGACACCCGGCGATGTGTCGGGCGATGATGCAGGGGGCGATGCGCATGATGCTTTCCGCGGCATGACGTTCGCGTGCGCCACCGAGCAACCGCCGGTCTTGGAAGCGATCGGCGTCGCCAAGGCGTTCCACGGTCGGCCGGTCTTGACGGACGTGAGCCTGGCGCTCCGGCCGCGCGAGATCGTCGGTCTGCTCGGGCCGAACGGCGCCGGCAAGACCACGACGCTGTCGATCTTGTCGACCTTGCTTCGTCCCGACGCCGGGCGCGTCCTCGTCTGCGGCCGCCCCGCCGAGCACGAGCGCCGGCGGCGGCGCGGTGTGATCGGCCTGGTGCCGCAGTCGTTGGCGCTCTATCCGACCCTCGGGCCGGCGCAGAACATTCGCTACTTCGCGCGCATGCAGGGACTAGGCCGGCGCGAGGCGGCGGCGGCGTGCGCCCGGGTTCTCGCCGACGTCGACCTTGCCGAGCGCGCGCACGACGCGACGTCGTCGCTTTCCGGCGGCATGCAACGGCGATTGAATCTCGCCTGCGGCATCGTTCACCGACCCGACGTCCTGCTGCTCGACGAGCCGACCATCGGCGTCGACCTCGAGTCGCGGGCGCAGATCCTGCGCTTGGTGCGGCGGCTGCGCGACGAGGGTTCGGCGGTGATCTACAGCACGCACTACATGGAGGAAGCGGAACAGATCTGCGACCGGGTATTGCTGATCGATCGCGGCCGCCTGATCGCCGACGGCAGCGTCGAGCAGTTGATCGCGCTCGCCGGCGGCCGGCCACGCATGACGCTCACCTGGCGCGGCGCGCTGCCCCGCGGCTGGTGGCGGTGTCTCGCGGACGTACACGAGTTGAGCGGCGCCGCCGAGGACGCGCGGGCGACGCTCGAGATGGCGAGCCTCGCTCAAGTCGGCCCGGTTCTCGAGGAGGCGCGTGAGGCCGGCGCCGTCGTCGTCGATTTCAGCGTCCACAATCCGACGCTCGCCGACGCGTTCGTTTCGCTCACCGGCCGTCAATTGCGTGACCACCTCGATGCCTGAGCAGGCCCCATGACGCGCGCGATCTGGTTGACTCTGCACAACGAGGCGCGACTGCTCCTCAAGGATCGCGTGGTCCTCCTCATGCTGTTGCTGGCGCCGGTGGTCATCATCACCGTCGCCGGCTATTCGCTGCGCGATCTCTACGGCGGTGGTCGCGACGGTTTGCGCGTGCCGGTCGTCGACGCCGACCACGGCGCCGTGGCGTCGGCCGTGCTCGACGCGCTTCGGCGCGAGTCCGCGATCACGGTCGAGCCGGCAGGCAGTCTCGACGAAGCGCGCGAGCTCGTGCGCCGCAGCGACCGCGCCCCGCTCGCGCTCGAGATTCCCCCGGACACCAGCGCCGCGATCGCGGCGGGCCGGCCGGCACGCCTCGTCCTGCACGTCGACCCGGCGCGGCGCATCGAGATCGACGCCCTCGAGATCCAGCTCGGCAAGCTGTCCCGCGAGGTCGCGGAGGCGGCGCGGGCCCGCGCGCAGGATGCGCTCGGCGCCTCGCACGACACGCTCGAGCGGCTGGCGGCGGCGCTCGAGCGGCAGCAAGCCGAGATGCGAGACGCGGCGGTGCGGGCTCGCGACGCGGCCGCGCTCACGACACGCGCCAGCATCGAGCGCGCCTTCGCGCGCGCCGTCCACGATGTCGACGCGCGGGTCAAGGTACGCCAGGAGGCGGCGCGTGCCTCGCTCGAGCGGGAGCTCGGTGCGCGGCAAGAGAGTCTC
>JBGOSW010000015.1:0-39867 GCA_041476145.1 Binatia bacterium | reverse complement strand
CGGGCATCGAGCGCATCAACATCAAGCCGCAGTACGACGAGTGGCGCTTCCCCGACGGCCACAGCGTCATGATCCTCGCCGAAGGCCGACTCCTGAACCTCGGCTGCGCCACCGGCCACCCGAGCTTCGTGATGTCGGCGTCATTCTCGAACCAAGTGATCGCGCAGCTCGAGCTCCACACCAACAACGCCAAGTACGAGAAGAAGGTCTACATGCTGCCGAAGCACCTCGACGAGGAGGTCGCCCGGCTCCACCTCGACCACCTCGGGGTGAAGCTCACGATCCTCACCAAGGAGCAGGCCGACTACATCGGCGTGCCCCCCGGTGGGCCGTACAAGTCGGATCACTACCGCTACTAGACACGCGAGGGCGGCGCGAGCGTCGCGCGGCCCTCGCCGTCCGACTCGTCGAGGTGCGCCGTGCAGTTCACGACGCGTGCCGTCCACCACGGCGGGACGTGCTCGAGCTCCGTCACCGACGTGTTGTGCCAGCGCAGCGGCACTGCGCCGGTGCAACGCGCGTGGCGGTCGAGAAGCACGTGGCAGACGAGGCCGTGCGTCACGACGACCAGATGGCCCGGCGTCGCGCCCGCGGCTGTGAGGATGTGCTCCCACGCGATCGCGACCCGCTCGCGAAACGTCTCCCAGCTCTCGCCGGCGGGCGGGACGTAGTCGGGCGCGAAGATGTCGACGCCGAGGTCGGCGTACGCCGTGCCGCGGAGGTCGCCGAAGTCGCGCTCGCGGAGCGTCGGATCGTACGTCACCGGCGCGCCGATGCGCGCCGCGATCGCTGCGGCGGTCTCGACGGCGCGCGCCAGATCGCTCGAGAGGATGTGCGCGATACCGAGCGCGGCAAAGCGGTCGGCGACGCGCGCGGCTTGCGTGTGTCCGCGGACACTGAGCGGCGTCTGCGGCAACTGCACGACGCGCGTCGCGTTCAGATCGGTCTCGCCGTGGCGGATGATGAAGATCGACATCGGTCCGACCCTAGCAGAGCCGGCGCGGCACGGTCACGCGTCAGGACGTGATGGTGCCGGCCGGACCCGGCCAGCACCGACGTGATTTGACCACGCTCCGCGGCTATGCGACCGCTGGCGCATGGCGAAGGCGAAGCAGGACGCGCTCGACCAACTGGTAGCGGTGCTCGACCTCGAGGAGCTGGAGCTCGACCTCTTTCGCGGACGCACGCCGAAGGAGGATCGCCTGCGGGTCTTCGGCGGACAGGTCGCGGGACAGGCGCTCGTCGCCGCCGGGCGGACGGTCGCGCAGGGGGCGGTGCACTCGTTGCACGCGTACTTCCTGCGGCCGGGCGATCCGTCGATTCCGATTCTCTATCAAGTGGATCGCATTCGTGACGGCCGGAGTTTCACCACTCGCCGCGTCGTCGCCGTTCAGCACGGACACGCGATCTTCAATCTCTCGGCGTCGTTTCAGATCGCGGAAAGCGGCCTCGAACACCAGATCCCGATGCCGGCCGCCCCCGACCCCGAGTCGTTGCCGACGTTCAAGGAGCGCACCGAACATCTCCTCACGTCGGCGCCGGAGGAGTTGCGTCGCTGGCTCGCGCGCGACCGTCCGATCGACGCCCGCCACGTCGATCCCGCCGACTACATGAAGCCGGAGAAGCGGCCGCCGCGCCAGCTGATCTGGATCCGCGCCGACGGCACGCTCCCCGACTCGCCGCTCCTCCACCAGTGCGTCGTCGCCTACGCGTCCGACATGACGCTCATGGACACCGCGACCCTGCCGCACGCGATCTCGTGGGTCGACAGCCGCTTTCAGATGGCGAGCCTCGATCACGCGATGTGGTTCCACCGCACGTTCCGCGCCGACGAATGGCTCCTCTACGCCCAGGAGAGCCCGAACGCGTCGGGGAGCCGCGGGTTCACCACCGGCTCGCTTTTCACGCGCGACGGAAGGCTCGTCGTGTCGGTCGCGCAGGAAGGCCTCATTCGCCAGCGACGCGCGTGAGCGAGCACGAGAGGAGATGACCATGCCCGAGGCTCGAGTCACAGCGGTCGTCGGCGTCGGAGCCGGATTGGGCGCGGCGCTCGCACGCCGGTTCGCCGCCGGCTACGCGGTGGCGCTGGTCGCACGCGACAAAGAGAAGCTCGATGCGCTCGCGAAGGAGATCGCAGCCGCCGGCGGGCGCGCGCTCGCGGTTCCGGCGGACGTGTCCAAGGCGGACGAGATTCGCGCCGCGTTCGCGCGCATTCAGGGAGAGCTCGGCGACGTCGACGTATTGCTCTACAACGCGGCGATGCGTCCGTTCGGACGGCTCATGGAGACCAAGCCGAGCACGTTCGAGAACACCTGGCGCGTGAACGCCTTCGGCGCGTTCCTGAGCGCACAAGCGGTCGTGCCCGCGATGCTCGCCAAAGGCGGCGGCGTCATCCTCTTCACCGGTGCCACCGCCGGCACGAAGCCGTTCGCGACCTCCGCCGCCTTCGGCCCCGCGAAGTTCGCGATGCGCGGCCTCGCGCAGGTGATGGCTCGCGACCTCGGCCCGCAAGGCATTCACGTCGCCTACGTGAACATCGACGGGGCGATCGACATGCCGTTCATCTGGAAGCTGCGTCCGAACCTCACGAAGGACGACATGCTGAATCCCGCGGCGATCGCCGAGAGCTACTGGCACCTCGCGCACCAGGATCGCAGCGCGTGGACGCACGAGCTCGACGTGCGGCCGTTCAAAGAGGCCTTCTGACGCGTTACGGATCGCGCGGGCGGAGGGGGCTTCGTCTAATGATCGGGCGCGATGAAGCCGTGGGCGATCGCCACGAAGCCGACGAAGAAGTTCGGGTGCGTAAAGTCGACGAACTGAAAGCAGACGGTGCTGGTGGACTTCACCACGAAGCCCGTCGGGAAATTGAAGGTCGCGGTCAACACGCCGCTCGACGGCGCCGCCTCGAAACGCGACGCGACGGGATTCCCGTGCGCCGGAGTTCCGATCACGACCTCCAAGAAGTGGACGTCGCCCGAGGTGAGGCCGAGCGACGTCGCGATGACGTCGGTGATCACCAGGACGTGCTTCGGCGGGATCGTGAAGCCCGTGTTCGACCCGTCCGGTTGCACGATCTGGTCGAAGGCGAGCGAGGCGTTGAAGCCGCCGACTGGGCACGGGCCGCTCGCGTACACGGTGACGAGCTGACTGCCTTTCGTCGGCGCGAGCGGGGCGGCGCCGGCGTCGACCGCGGCCCCGAGCCACGCCAGGGTGACGAGCGCGCACACGCACCGTCGCATCGATCCTCTCTCGTAGTGCCCCACGATCACCTCCTTCTCGCGCCGCTCAGCTCCTGCCCTCGAGGGCGCGTTTCACCCCTTGCAGATATTCTCCAACCGCGTCGTCCGCCTCCTTCTTCACGAACGACCTGAGAACCCCCTGGAGGAGCCAGGGCACGGGCGTGTCGGGCGCGAGCGTCTGACGGAGCGTGACGCGCGCCGCGTCGGGACCGCTCGCCGCGAGGCGGATCACGCCGTCGACGTCGGTGTTGTCGTCGGACGCGGCGACGCCGCGGAAGCGGATCTCGTCGGTGCCGTTGCCGGAGTACCGGGCGGTATAGCGGACGATCAGACTCACCGGCCCGGTCGAGCGCTCGTCGTAGACGAAGCGGTAGGTGTCGGCACCGAGCGCCTCGCAGCGCTCGAGACCCGGGATACAACACGACGAGCCGACGACGTCCCAGAAGAACGCGTAGGCGCGGGCGAGCGGCACGTGGACGGTGACTGCGCGCTCGACCTCGGTCGGAAACTTCGCCATCGTCCCGCCGCCGCCGTCAGGCCGGGAGGCGGAACGCGCCGGCGTCGGAGCGCCGGCCGACGCCGGCGCGCGCGATCAGCTGATCCTCGAGCGGCACGCAGCGCTTCAGCTCCGGCATCACCTCGGCGGCGAAGAGACGCAGGCTCGCTTCGGCCATGTCGAAGGGCATGCCGCCGTAGCTGAAGATGCCGGTGTAGGCCTCGGCGCAGGTGCGTCGTTGAATGTCGAGGATCTTCTCGTAACACATCTCGGGGGTGCCCCAGACTTGGAGTGCGAGGAAGAACTCGACGAGCGCGTCGACGCCGCCGGGGGCGTTCGCCATCTCCTGCATCTGCTTGTACGCCTCGTAGCCGCGCATGTTGATGAGGTGCGTCCCGACGATCTCGTAGTGTCGCACCACCGAGTGCCAGTAGGCGCCGATGTACTTGCGCGCGTACTCCTCGGCGCGATCGCGGCTCTCGTCGCAGTACGTCCAGCCGCCGACGATCGGCGGCGGCGCGTCGACGCCGTTCGCCTCGCGGAAGATCGTCCGGTAGGCGTTCAGCTCGTCGGCGACGACCTCCCACGGCTTCTGTGGGATGATGAGGATGCCGATGCCGAGCCGCGCCATGATCTGCGACGACTCCGGCGACACCGCCGCTGCATACGTGCGTCCGCGGAACGATTTGAACGGTCGCGGGCGGATGTCGCGCCGAACCTGCTTCACCAGGCGGCCGTCGAACTCGCAGTAACCCTTTTCGAGCCCTTCGAGGATCATCTGCGCCGCCTCGGTGAAGAACTCGCGGCTCTCCTCTTGCTTCACGCCGAAGCCCTCGAACTCGACGCGCCCGAGACCGCGCCCGATGCCGAAAATCACGCGGCCGTTCGAGAGATGGTCGAGCATCACCACTTCCTCGGCGACGCGCATCGGGTGGTGCCACGGCAGCACGACCACCATCGAGCCGAGCTGGATGCGCTCGGTGCGCCCGGCGAAATACGTGAGGTACTGCAGGACGTCGGGGCACATCGTGTAGTCGGTGAAGTGGTGCTCGACGCCCCAGAGCGACTCGAACCCGAGCGGCTCCGCGAGATCGCCGAAGCGGAGCTCGTTGCGATAGACGTTGCGGTCGGTGCGCCCTTCGCCCTCGCCTTGGAAGATGACTCCCATTCCGACGTGCATGCTGGCCTCCGCGGCGACCTTAGCGCGTTTGCGCGCGAGACGGCTAGGGATCGTGAGGCCACCGCCATTTCGGCCTCTCGAGCGTGCTGCCGGTCGCGCGCTCTGAAGCTCCTACCGGCGCCGCGCGCCTCCTCCGCCGTCACTGCTTTTCACCATCCCCAGCTGCAGGGCCTCGTAGACGGCTTCCGCGCGCGAGCGCACCTCGAGCTTCACGTAGAGATGCTTCACGTGGGTGGTCACGGTGTGCGCGGAGATCCCGAGCAGCTCGCCGATCTCGTGGAACGTGAACCCTTTGACGAGGAGCGCCAACACCTCGTGCTCACGCTCGGTGAGGCCGGGGACGTCCGGTCCGTTTTCGGGCACGCGCGGGGGAGCGGGCGCGCGGAAGCGCTGCAGGAGATGGCGCGCGATCGCGGGGCTGATCGGCGAGCCACCCCGAATGAGCTCACGGATCGAGTCGGCAATGTAGCGGTCGGTGCCGTCCTTCAGCACGTAGCCGGTAGCCCCGGCCTCGATGGCGGCGACGACGTGCTTCTCGTCGCCGAAGACGGTGATCACCATCGCCTCGGTAGCGGCCGAGCGCTGCTTGAGCTCGCGGATCAGGTCGATGCCGCTGCCGTCGGGAAGGCCGAGGTCGACGAGCAACACGTCGGGCGCCGCTTGCGCGAGCCGCTCGCGCGCCTCGCGGCACGACGCCGCCGCGCCGACGAGATGGAAGTCGGCGTCGCGCTCGATGACCCGGGCGAGGCGGCTCCGCGTAGCGGCATCGTCCTCGACCAACAGGACCGTATGCGCAGGCGGGCGAGTCACCCGGAAGCACCTACCCGGATCGGAGTCCGGCGGCGATCCCGCATACGCGGGATGTCCCAGCGGATCATGCCCCCTCCGCGAGCGGCAGGGCCAGACGTACCACCGCCGCGGCGCCGTCCACGATCTCGACGAAGGCCGCGCGGGTTCCGTTGCCGGCGACCTCGGTCCCCGTGTGCACCCCTAGCCTCCCGCCCTGCCCGCGACTCAATACGTCGGTGAACGCCCGCTGCACGAGGCGCAGAATCTGCAGGACACCGTGGGGCGTGAGTCCGGCAAGCGGCGGGAGATCCGCGACCCGCCACTCGACCGCTACGCCGGCGGCATCGAGGCGGGGCTGCAGGCGGCTTCGCAGCATGGCGAGCGCGGGCAGGAGCTCGCCCTCCAACGGGTCGAGCGAATCGATCACCAGCCGCAGGTCGTCGAGCGCGGCGCGCACCGAGCCCTGCAGCTCCTCCACGCTGGTCTCGGGGCGCTCGGTCATCGCCAGGGTGGAAACCAGCTGCGAGCCCAGGCCCTCGTCCATGTCGCGAAGAATGCGCTCGCGCTCCTCCGAGAGGACCCGGGCCCGTTCGGTCGCGAGGATACGTCCATAGCTGGCCTCGACCTCGGCGGTCTGCTCTCGCACCCGCTGCTCGAG
Source organism: Binatia bacterium (assembly GCA_041476145.1). Taxonomy (GTDB): domain Bacteria; phylum Desulfobacterota; class Binatia; order UTPRO1; family UTPRO1; genus DP-19. Next base: position 33,502 of record JBGOSW010000015.1, on the reverse strand, counting down.
CGTCGCCGCGAGCGCCCGCGCCTCGCGGAGCGCCCCGACGAAACGCCGCACCAAGACCCATCCCATCCCGACGACCGCCACGAACGCGCTGTACGGCGGTAACGTGAGGCCGCCGCGCGGGCGGAGTCCAAGCTGCATCAGCAGGTCGAAGAGTACGCAACCGATCACCGACGACGCCACCACGAAGACGACGTTGAGCTCGATCGCGTCGGGATAGTCCCTGAGACGCGGCAAGACGCCGCGAAAGAGATAGCAGCTGGCCCCGAAGGCGAGCGTCAGCCAGAGATTGACCGCCAGTGGGTTGAAATGCGGCGAGCCCGTGGCCGCGAGCACGGCGAGCGCCGCCGATCCCAACGCGCCCGCGATCATGAGCCCGCGCTCGGCCCGCGGCTTGGCGACCCCGATGAAGCTCAGGACCAACCGCACGGCGAAGATCCCCCACCACCCGATCGCGACGTTGAACAACCAGTACCATGCCGTCACCGAGACCGGGATGTCGACGGCGACGAGGTTCACCTCGGCCAGCACCCAGGCAACGGCACAGAGCGCGAACCAGCCATAGTAGGTCTCCCGGCGCCACATCACGAAGATCGCGGCCGTGAACGCTGCTACGACCAGGCGGAAGACGATGAGGGTCCAGAGCAGCGTACGGCGAACGAACGCGGCGCGCTGATGGATCGGCGCCAGCACGGCCAGCGGCGCCACGGCCGGCGCCGGCACGAGGCCGTTCCCGGGAAGATCCGTCACCACCCGCACGTGCAATACGTTGGCGCCCGGCACGAGCACGCTCGTGGGCACCGCGAAGAGCAAGGGCCGGTTCCAGTTGCGGGCGATCGGCTCCGTGAAGCGACCACCGCTGCCAACGAGCCGGCCGTTCACGAACACGGACGCGTTCATCGCCACCATCGGCAGGTAGACACCGAGGCGATCGCCGGTCGCCGCAGCGCGCTCGAAGCGCAGGCGATACCAGACCTCGCGGGCTTCCGGATGCGTCGCACGCCAATCATCCGGCAGCGTTGCGGCCGTCCACACGGCGTCCGTCGGCGGTCGTGACGACGCCGCGACCAGGGCGATCTCGGCGTGGTGGATCGTGCCGGGCGCTTCGATCGCGACCAGCCAAGAGAGCCCGACGATCGGGACCCAGCTCACCGCCGCGGCGACCACCAACGCAAACCAGTGGACCGCCGAGCGCGCCGCGCCGTCGGGTCGAGCCCGCCTCACGCCACCGCCCTCTCGGCGATCGGGATGTGCAGCCGGATGCGCGTGCCGGGCGGCACGCCTTCGATCTCGAGCGTCGCGCCGATGGCGGCCGCCCGCTGCCGCATGTTCTGGAGACCGCGACCTGCGGGGGTGGCCGCGACGAGGCCGCAGCCGTCATCGGCGATCTCGACCATGACGCCGCGATCCGCCCCGGCCGCATCGCTCGTCCGGACGGTGATCGTGCGCGCGCCGGCGTGCTTCAGCACGTTGGTCACCGCCTCCTGCAGGATGCGCAGCACCTGCAGAACCTGCGATGCGCCGAGGTCGGCGATGCGGGGAAGATCCGAGATCCGCCACACGACCCGGATACCGGCCGCTTCCAGCCGCGGCTGCATGCGGGCCCGCAGCATGGCGAGCGCGCCGAGGAGATCGCCGTCGAGCGGCACGAGCGCATCGATCATCAGCCGGAGATCGTCGAGCGCCGCCCGCACCGCGTGTCCGACGGCGTCGTGCGCGAGCCCGTCGGTCTCGAGAAGCGCCAAGGTGGAGACGAGATGCGAGCCGAGACCGTCGTGCATTTCCCGCATGATGCGCTCGCGCTCCTCGGCAAGCACCCGCGCCCGCTCGACGTCGTGGAGGCGCTCGTAGTTGCGCTGGAGCTCGTCGCGCTCGGCGTCGACGCGGCGTTCGAGATCGGCCACCAACGCCGCGCTCTCCTCGAGGGCATCGGTGAAGCGCCGCAACAGCACCCAGCCCATGGCGACGAAGACGGATGGCGCGGCGTAAGGCAGAAAATAGTCGTAGGTCGGACCCGCGAGGCCGAGCGGCCCCGCCAAATCGAGGAAGATCAGCCAATCGTGGACGGCACATCCGACCACCGACAGCCCGAGCACGGATGGAACGGCCGCCCCGGGATCGTCGCCCTGCTCGCGTAACCACTGCATCGTCTTGACGACGGCAAGCCCGAGCACCGGGAGCGACGCCGTGATCCAGACCCGCGCGGCCGGGTGCAGCCAGGGGGATTGCCACATCGTGAGCGGCACCAGCACCGCCACGCCGGCGAGACCGAGGATGGTGAGGCCGCGCACCGGACGCGGATCGGCGGAGCCGATGAAGGCCAGGAGGAAGCGCGCGAGCGCGATCACCCAGGCAATCAACGCGAGGTACCAGCAGCCCCACCACGTAACGGTGCCGACCGGGATGTCGACGACGAGCAGATTCAAGTGAATGGCGGCCCAGGCGAACGCGGCGGCGGCGAACCATCCGTACGACGGATCGCGCCACTGCAGCCAGAGCGCGCCGGTAAAGACGCCGACGATCGCGAGGCAGAGTGTGATCACCCACACCGCCTCCACCTTGAGCGCGTCGCGGCGGGCATACGCGGGTGCCAGCACGTCGAGCGGTCCGACATAGACGCGATCGAGGAGTCCGCTGTCGGGAAGGTCGGCCTGCAGGCGAACGTGCAGCACGTGCTCGCCTGGGGCGAACACCGTGCCGGCGAGCGGCCAGAGCAGCGGTCGGCTCCAATTGCGGGCAACCGGTTCGTCGAAGCGCCCGCCGTCGCCGACGAGCTCGCGATCGAGGTAGATCGCAGCGTTCATGCTGAGGGCCGGCAGATAGATCGCCCACTCGTCGGCGTTCGACCGCTCGACCGAGAAGCGCAGCTCGTACCACCCCGCGAGGATGCCGCGGGGCGCCCGCCGCCAGTCGTCGGGAAGGGTGCGTAGCTCCCCGGCGGCGTCCGCGGCGGGCGGCTCCGCGGTCGAAGCGGCGACGAAACGCGCATCGCGCAGGGCGAGGGCACCGTCGACCCGTGGGGCGCCATGCAGCCAGGCGAGCAGCGGCCAGAGTGACAGCGGCACCAGCAGAAACACCAGCCATCGCGCCGCCGTTCGCGTCACTGTCGGGGCCATCCCACATTCACGGGATACCAGGCCTTACGGCCGCCGCGGTAGCTCTGCTTCACGATGCGTTACGTCTCGTTTCGCCGACCGCTGCTCGTGATCCTGGCACTGTGGTGCGTCGATCCCCCCGCGGGCCGCGCCGTCATCACGTATCAGGGCGGTGCCTGTGCCTACACGAGAATCTTCACGCCCGGTGAGACGGCGCGCGAATCGTTCAACTGCCCCAATCAACTTCCGGCCTCCTACTCGTCGAGCCGAAGCGTCGAAGGCTTCGGCATGAAGGCCGAGGCGCAACAGACGACCACGGGAGCGTTCCTTCCGAATTCCCTGAACATCGACTCGACGGGCAGCGCCATCCTGACCGTTGGCAGCGTAGCGCAAGGCTCGAACGGCCAGGCCCTGTCGCAATTCGGCACCACCTTCCAGAACGACGCCACTCGTCCCTTCACTCTAACGGCGTCCCTGACGGGCCCAGGCGCCGCGGGCTCGTTCATCCGGTTGACCGACTTCACGACGGGCTCGGACGTCTTCCTTTGCGAGACGAGCGGACCTTGCGTAAGCGGCGGCGCGCTCGCAGCCGGGAGCTATTCCCTCTTCGTCAACGTCGAGAACCGGAGAAACGGGGGAGGCCCCGATGTCTTCGGCGCCCTGAGCTCCTACGATTTTCATCTCACGGTCGGAGCTCCGACGGCACCGAGTCCCACGCCCACCCCCGCCGCGCCCGTCACCAACTGGATCAACCCAGCCGGCGGCGACTTCGGCGAAGCCTCGAACTGGGATCCTCCGGAGGTTCCGGTCGTCGACGCCGAGCGCGCCGACAACGCCTCCTTCACCTTGACCGATACGTACGCGGTGAACGTCGCGGGCGCGCACGCCAACCGCATCATCATCCGCGACAGCTCGATCGATCTCGTCGGCGGCACGGCCGAGGCGACGTCGACCTCGCTCGCGGAGCCGTCACTGGTCGTGGGACAGAACGGCAAGCTCCATCTGGTCTCGGGGACCTTGACGTCGGTGCACAGCGTGCTCGGCGACGTCTCGGGCGGACTCGCCGAGGTCGACCTGATCTCCGGTACCCCGATCTGGAACAACACGGGTCGCCTGACGATCGGCGACGCCGGACCGGGGCGATTGACGGTCGTCGCCGGTCAGGTCACCAGCGCCGAGGCGCACATCGGCGGCGGGACGCTCGGTCCCGGTGAAGCGATCGTCGGCGGGCCCGGTGCATGGACGACCGGCAACCTCGGGCTCGGCTTCGGCGGTGGCCCGGGCACGCTCGAGATCAAGGACGGCGGCGTAGTGACGAGTGACGGCGCCGTGATCGGCGTCGCCGTCTCCGACGGCAACCGAGTCGACGTGCGCGGGGCGACGGCGGGCGGCGACCCGTCGCAGTGGAACGTCGCCGGCACGCTGGAGGTGGGCGGCGCGGGACTCGGCGTGCTCGCGATCCGCGACGCGGGCCACGTGGGGAGCGCGAGCTTGAAGATCGGCGAGCGCGGCGACGTGACCATCCAGCGCGACTCGGTGGGCGCCGACACCGCGACCCTCGACGTCAGCGACGCGGTGACGATCGCCGGCGGCCACGACGCGAACGGCACGGCGCGCGGCCTCGTCGTCGGCGACGGCGCGGCGCTCACGGCGGGTCCGATCACGGTCGAGAACGGCGTGCTCATCGGCAACGGCGACATCGTCAGCGGACCGCTGATCATCCGGAAAGAGGGCGACGCCTTGCTGACCGCCGGCGGCGTCATGTTGGCGCTTGCCGACGTGACGGTCGACGGGGTGCTGGACTTCCGCTCCGACAGCGTCGGTGACCTGCAGGGCGGGCTCATCATCGGCAGCGGCGCCGATGGGGCCGGCGTCGCCGGCGCGGTGAGCTTCGTGAAATCCGACTCGGACCCCGTAACCGCAACCATCGCGAACGGCATCTTCCTCGGCAATGGCTCGCTCTCGATCACGGGTGGACCGACCGTGACGGTCGGTGGAACCGTCGACATCGGCACCAGCGCGGCGGCCGGCGATTCCGCCCAGGTCGTCGTCGACGACCCGAACGGCAACGGCCCGAGCACGCTCACCGTCACCCAAGGAAAGATCGACGTCGGGGTCCTCGGTCCCGGCCAGTTGGTCGTGTCCGAAGGCAGCTCGGTCACGACCCCCGCCCTCGCGCTCGGCGGTGCTCCCGGAGCCCGGGGCGACGTCTTCATCCAGAACGCGACACTGACGACGACCGGCAATGTCGCGATCTCGGATCAGGCCGGAGGCGTCCTCAGTGTCACGGGCGGACCGAACGGCACGGGCCTCGTCGTGGGCGGCGCCATCACGATCGGCACGCCCGTCGCCGGCGGCGCCATCTTCCTCAAGGACGGCGGCCGCGTGTCTGCTGCCAACGGGATCACCGTGAACGCGAGCAGCTTCATCGAGGGCAATGGCGTCGTCGCCGCCGCCGTCACGGTGAATCCCGGCGGCGAGGTGAAGGCCGGCGTCTCGGTCGTGCCGCCGGCGCCCGCGGTCGCACCGAAGAGCGCGCGGCAGAGAACGCAGGCCGAGCGCGCCCTGGCATCACCCGCCGCGCACCCGGACACGCCGCGATCCCGCGCTCTCGCCGCGCAACCAAACGCCGTGCTCACCATCACCGGCGACCTCACGATGAGCCCCGGGGGCACCCTACGGGTGGAGATCGACGGCAGCGAGGACGGCCTCCCGGCGCTCCTCGTCCAAGGTGGGGCGACGCTCGCCGGCACGCTCGAGATCGCCTTCGTCGACGGTTTCGTCCCGCGCGCCGGCGACGAGCTCCGCCTCTTCGAGGTGCTCGGCCTCGCGAGCGGAACCTTCATCAACACGGTCGTGAGCGGCCTGCCACCAGGATGGAAAGGCGAAGTCACGCCGACGGGCGCCGGCCTCGCGCTCACCGTCTTCGGCGACTACCTCTGCTACCAGACCGCGAGCGGAACGAAGCTACCGAAGGGGCTGCAGGGCGGCCTCGATACCGCGCTCGGGCCGCTCGCCTTCGGCGTCAAGAAGCCCACGCTGCTCTGTAATCCCTCGGGTCCGAGCACGGGCAGCCAGCAGAACGACGATACCCAGCTCCGCGGCTATCTCGTCACCGACCCGAGCGCCGATCCGCTCGCGATCGCCGCCCGCACCCTGCGCGTGACCAACGGCCTCCATCCCGCCGGCGAGCTCGTCGTCGACACCGCGGCGACGACCCTGGTGCTCGCGCCGGCCGCGCAATGCCGCGATCTGCCGCCGGGCACCTGCCCCGCCGATCTCGCCCCGCCGATCGAGGGCGAAGCCTTCGCGTGCACCGCCGCCAAGCGCAGCAAGACCGCCGCGGCCTTCCCGAAGACCCTCGTCGCGTCGGCGGTCGACGCTTTCGGCGAGCCCCGCACCTACAAGCTCAGCAAGCCGACCCGCGTCTGCGCCCCGGTGAGCGGCGATCTCAGCGACGCGCTCACCTGCTACGCCGCGAAGCCGCTCGGGAAGGTATGCGGCCTCACCGCGCCCACGAACGCCGCCGGCCCTTGCAAGGGCGAGCTCGACTGCGGCGGCACCAAGAAGGTCACGGCCTTCTGCGGCAAGCAGACCAAACACGCCAAGGTCGAGAGTCTCGTGCTCGCGACCGACCTCGCGCGCGATCGCGCCGGTACGGTGAAGCCGCTCGAGCTCTGCGTGCCGTCCGTGCTCACCGCGCCGTGAGCGTTTCGCTCACTTCCGAACCTGACGATGAGCGCGAAGACGAGAAAAGCGCTCAGAAGGGCGGCCGATCGCGATTCGCCGGACATTGGGTTGTGTGATCGAGATGATGTGCAGGGTGACCTTGCCGCTCTCGGCCAGCATCACCTCGTAGCCGGCGTCGGCCAGCAACGTCTCGGCGATGGTGAACACGTCGCTGTCGTCGTCGACGACGAGGATGGTCGCCGTGGCGCCGGCGAGCGGCGCCGCGGTGGAGCTCCTGGGCGTCACGAGGGGCGTTTCGCGGCGTGCCGTCCGTGGCGCGCCGAGCGTCGCTGATCGCGGTGTTCCACCGCGATCGATTCCTGGGTGGAGATGACGTCGACCCGAGCCGGGGGGCGGTCGCGGGCTCGTGCGGTGTATCGGCAGCTTCGCAACGATGCTTGATGGGCTTTACGTTTGTGAACGGGAGTCACAACATTGACGCCCGCTCGACCCCCGTCCTCGCGCCCGCGACGAAAACCCGCCGCACATCGTAGGCGGGTCCCGCGGCGAGCCGCCGCCCGCGCGGGCACGTGCGTTGCTTCGTGCGTCCTTCATGACGTCCGCCCCTCCTGCCTCCGAAACCGCCGGCACCATCGCGCGCGACAACGTCCGCGCCGTCTTCAATCACATCGCCGCGACCTGCGATCTACCGCCGATGCCCGCCGCGGCGGCGCGGGCGCTCCGGCTCGCACGCGATCCGGACACCACGACGGAGGAGCTCGCCAAGGTGGTCCGCACCGACCCGGCGCTCACGGCGCGCGTGCTCACGATGTCGCGCTCGGTGCTGTATCTGCGGCGGACCCCGCCGCGGAGCATCCACGAGGCGATCCTCACCGTCGGCTTCCAGGGGTTGCGCCGGATACTCATGGCGGCCTCGGTGCGCGCGGCGTACAGCGCCGCCGACACGGTCGCGCAGAGCCTGTGGGCACACTCGCTCGCGACCGCGCTCGCCGCCGACGAGTTCACGAAGATGGGCGGCGACCGGACCGCTCCGGGCGGCGACGACGCCTTCATCGCCGGCTTGCTGCACGACGTCGGCAAGCTGATCTTTCACCTCGGGGATCCCAAGGCGTACGCGCAGCTCGGAGCCTTCGACGCCGCCAAGGAGCACGCGTTTTTCGGCGCCACCCACGACGTCGTTGGTGCCTGCGTCGCGGAGATCTGGGAGCTCGACGACGCGATCGTGCAGGCGATCCTCGGCCACCACGGCGGCGACGACGTCTCGCCGCTCGCGGCGCTCGTCGCGCGCGCTGATCGCATCGCGACCGAGATCGGCTACGGCTCGGTGCCGGCGACAGACGCCGTACAGACTGCGGGCGAGTCTCCGGAGCTCACCGAGCGTGTGCGGACGCTCTTCGAGAGCGAGCGCGCGCTGTTCGACTGACCGTCTCCCCGCCGGGATCGCTTGCGTACGATCGCGGAGGGTCCCATAAGGGCCCCGGGGGGAGGCCGACATGGTTCAGGTTGGAGAGCGAGCTCCGGACTTCGCGGGGGTGACGGGCGAAGGCAAACGCCTCGCGCTCGGCGACTTCCGCGGCAAACAGCCGATCGTGCTGTACTTCTATCCGAAGGACAACACGCGCGTGTGCACGAAGGAAGCGTGCGGCTTCCGCGATCAAGCCGGGGAGATCGCGACGGCGGGCGGTGTGGTGATCGGCGTCAGCATGGACACGCCGGAGTCGCACGAGCGCTTCAGCGCCGGTCACGGCCTCGGATTCCCGCTCATCTCCGATCGCGACGCGACGATCTGCAAGGCCTACGGCGTGGCGCGTCTCGGCGGCTGGCTGCCGCCGAAGCGCGTGACCTTCGTCATCGATCGCGACGGCGTCGTGCGCCGGGTGATAACCGGTGAGCTACGCGCCGACACCCACGTCGACGGCGCGCTCGAGGCGCTGCGCGAGCTCGGCTCGGCCTGACGTGGATCGTTTGCTGGGCAGCGCCGCTGCGGCGCGCATCGTGATGCTCCTCGTCGCGACCGCCCTGGCGGTCGCAAGCGTCTCAGCTGCGGCCGAGGAGAGCGGCGAGGTGCTGTACCGGCGCTTCTGCGCCTCCTGTCACGGTCTCGAAGGACGCGGCGACGGACCGGCCGGAGCGGCGCTCTGCAAGCCGCCGGCGGATCTCACCCGCCTCGACTCGAGTCCGACCGAGCTCATGCGCCAGATCGACGGCCGGCGCTTGATCCGCGCCCACGGGACCTCCCAGATGCCCGTCTGGGGCGAGGTGTTCGAGCAGTCGCTCTTCAACGAACCCTATCGCCGGCGCACCGCCTTGCAGCAAGTGCAGGCGCTCGCAGACTACGTCTCGAAGCTGCGCTCGCGGAAGGAGCGGAAGGAAAAGAAGCCATGAGCAAGTACCCGGCGGTCCTCCTCGGCGTCGCGATGTTCGCGCTCGGCTATGCATGCGGCGGCGGGGGAGGCGCCTCGCTCGCGACGCAGACGCTCTTCGAGCTGAACGGCGGCTCGCTCGCGCGCCAGCTCGAGGAGGCGGGTCCACCACCCATCACCGCCGGCTTCGGGATCGCCGAGCGCGCGCCGGAGGACGGCACGCGTCACTTCACGCTCACCGTCGCGACCGAGAATCGCGAGTCGCGCGAGGACACTGCCGCGCTCTACGCGCAGATGGACGGCCACGGCGCGATCGGCGGCATCTGGGGCGGAAATCTCCTCGCCTATGCACACAGCGACATGGAATCCGGAATCGTACAGGGCCTCGAGGTCGACGTCGGCAATCTCGGCGCGAACGTGCCCGTGACCGGCGTCAACGTGATCGCGATCGGGCCGCGCCCCTCCGACGTCGCCCTCGGAATCCTGAACGGCGACGCCGCCGGCGCCGGCGGATTCCGCGAGGGTATCGCCTTTCGCTCGTCGGGATCCGGCGTCGCCGTGACCGAGGCGTTGATGCGCGTCCAGCCCGGTTTCGGCACCGTCGCGACCGGCATCGATCTCCGCGAGGCGCGCTTCACCGGTCCCGCCATCGCGACGCCGGGCTTCACGGTCGATGCACAAGGTACGATCACCTCGACTCCGCTTGCCAGCGGCGGTCCCGCGTTCGCGTGCCTCGACGGCGAGGGACGACTCTTCGCGAGCCGCACCCCGTGCGTCGGGTCTTGACGCCGCACGCGCCGCGCGGCGCGGTCCTCGCGCTCGTGGCGCTCTGGATGGCTTCGCTGTTCCTTTCGTGGCGCGTCGTCGGCGACTACGTCGCGCAGAGCTTCATCGGTCTCGACCCGAGCGGCATCCACAACGGGCCGCTGGTCGCCGTCTGCGCGCTCATTCTCGCGACCGCGACGTGGACGGGGCTCCGGCTGCGGCGCCGGCTCCTCGATCGCCGCGCGCGCAGGCTCGAGGGAGCCGCGCCCGACACGATGCTCGGCCGCCGCCAGCTCCTGGTGAACGGCGTCTCGGGCGCGGCGGTCGTTCTCGGAGCCGCGGCGACGGGCGGCGTCGGCGTCCTCACCGCGTACCGCCGCTGGCAGGGCCCGATCGACGAGATCTTCCGCGCCGAGGTCGAGCGCACCGCAGCGACGCAGCTTCCGGCCTGGAAGGACTCGCGTATCCGCGCCTATCGACGCCTCGGGCGCACGGGCGCGATGGTGTCGGACGTCTCGCTCGGCACCGGCGCGATCAGCGGCGACGACGGCGAGGGGATCGCCCGCGCCGCGATCGACCGCGGCGTCACGTACTTCGACACCTCACCCGACTACTCCGGTGCCGGCTCGGAGGAGGCGATGGGCCGGGCGATGAAGGGACGCCGCGAGCGCATGTTCGTCGCCACCAAGTTCTGCACGCCGCAGGGACACCTGCCGGCGGGGACTGCGGTCGCGGCCTACGTGCGTGCGGTCGAGGGCAGCCTCGCGCGCCTCCAGACCGACCACGTCGACCTGGTGCACATCCATTCGTGCGACGAGGTCGAGCGGCTGATGGATCCGAACGTGCACGAGGCGTTCGACCGCCTGCGCGAGCAGGGGAAGGCGCGCTTTCTCGGCGTCTCCACCCACACGCCGAATCTGCCGACCGTCGCGCGCACCGCGATCGGCTCGGGCCGCTTCGACGTCATGATGCTCGCCTACCATCACGGCATCTGGGCCGACCTCGACGCGGTCATCGCCGCGGCCGCCGCCCACGACGTCGGCATCGTCGCCATGAAGACCCTGAAGGGAGCGCACCACCAAAACCTCGCCGGCTTCCGCGCCGACGCCGACTCGTATGCGCAGGCCGCGTTCCGCTGGGTGCTCTCGAATCCGAACGTCGGCTGCCTCGTGGTTTCCTTCTCCCAGCCCGAGCACGTCGACGAGTATCTCTACGCGTCGGGCAGCCGCCTGACGCGCGACGACGTCGCCGTCCTCGAGCGCTACGACGCGCGCATCGCCGGCACCTACTGCCAGCCGCACTGCGGCGCCTGCCTGTCCGCGTGTCCCGAGCGCTTGGCGGTGAACGACATCCTGCGCTACCGGATGTACGCCGAAGACTACGGCCGCGAAGAGGAGGGCAAGCGCCTCTACGCCGCGCTCGCGCGCGACGCGCGCCGTTGCACCGACTGTCCGGCGCCCTGCGAGGCGCGCTGCCCCGTCGACATCCCGATTCGCACGCGCATGCTCGGCGCCGACGCGCTCCTGCGCCCGACCTGAGCGTCGGCGATCGCGCTCGTGCGCGCCGCCCGACGCCCTGCGCTCAGAGGGAATGCAGGAACGCGAGCAGCTTCGCCTGCGTCGTCGGCGGCAGCGCCGCGAAGCGGTCGCGCGCGCGACGACCCTGGCCGTCATGCGCGAGAATCGCTCCTTCGAGCGAATGCGCGCGGCCGTCGTGGAGGAAGCTCGTGACGAGACGCAGCCCCCAGAGCGGTGCGGTGCGCATCTCGCGACCGGTCACGGTCCCTTGCACGATGCCGTCACCGAGATCGCCCATGTCGTGGAGGAGGAAGTCCGAGAAGGGTTGGAAGCCGCGAAACGCGAGGGCGGCGACGTCGTTCCGGCCGGTCACGAGCGTACGGACGTGGCAGTCGGAGCATCCGACCTTGTCGAAGAGAAGGCTCCCCTCCCAGTTCACGTAGGCGGCGTGCGCCGGACGCGGCGGGGCGAGGAACGCCATGAAGTCCCGGAACGCCTCGACGTCCTCGAGATCGGTGTCGACGCCCGGGACCGGGTCGCAGGCGAGCAGGCTACAGTCGCCTTGCGGGCAGTTCTCGTCCGGGAACATCGGCGTCGTGATGCCCATCTCGTTCAAGTAGGCGTCGCCCGAGAACGTCGCCAGAGTCGCCACCTGGGTCTTCCATCCGAACCGTCCGACCGCGCGGCGTCCGCTGGCGATGTCGGTTATGAGGTTCGCCCGCCCGGCCGTCGCCGGTCGGAAGCGCTGCTGCAAGCGCGCGAGCGCGATGAGCTCGCCGTCCGGCACGGCGTCGACGAGCCCGAGACCGAAGAGCGGGGTCGTGCGCCGGCCGGCGACGATCGTCGCCTGCGGCACCGGCACGACCTCTCCCACGAACGTGCACGCGCCCTGCGGGCCGATGCCGTCGGTCTGGATGAGCGAGCCGCCGAACGAAGCGAGCGGGTCGAACGCTCCGCCGGTGATCGTCCCGAAGCGCGTCTCGACGAGGTCGCTGCCGCCGCCCGTCGCCCCGACGTTGTGGCAGCCGGCGCACGACGTGTTGTTGAAGACCGGCCCGAGCCCATCGGCCGGCCCCTCGACTTCCTCGAACGCGTCCCGCCCATCGGTGAAGCGTTGGAGCTGCTCCGGCGTCAGCCCGCGCAGCGGGTCGCCGAAGTCGGCGGCTGCCGCCGGTGAGGCGACGACGGCGATCAGCATGAGACGAAGAAGAAGGTGAAAAAGTTCGCAAGGGGGTCGCGTACGCATGATGGGGGGTCCTCCGCGCGGCAATCTGTGGAGCAAGCGATGTGCCGCGAGCGGAGTTTCGTGAGCGAGCGACCTGCGCGTGCACGCATCACGCTGATCACGCGATGGCGCGGAACCTCGGTGAGGCGGCCGCTCGGGTGTCGGTCAACGCAACAGCCACACGCATTGCATTCGCGCCCGCCTGCGCCCGCGCTGTGCGACGCACACGCTTGTCCAGCCGGTGTTCGAAACGTGGCGGGTAGTCGTGCGCGATCATGCACGCCTGGGCGAAACGTCATCCCTTGCGGTGCCTTCCGTTGCGAGGCACGGCCGCTTCGCCTAGAGGATCCGCATGCCGCCTCTCACCGTGCGCCGCTCTCGCTTCCACGGGCGGGGCGTCTTCGCGACGCAGGGCATTCCCGCCGACACGCGCGTCCTCGAATACACCGGCGAGCGGATCTCGCACGTCGAGGCGGCGGTGCGCTACGACGACGAGCGCGCGCCTCGCGCCCATACGCTCCTCTTCGCGGTCGACCGCTCGACGGTGATCGACGGCGGCGTCGGCGACGGCATCGCGAGGTACATCAATCATTCGTGCGCGCCCAACTGCGAGGCATTCGTCGAGGATCGCCGGATCTTCATCGAGACGGTGCGCGACGTCGCCGCGGGCGCCGAGCTCACGTACGACTACCGCCTCCGCCGGCCGCAGCCTCTGCCGCGCGATTGGCGGCGTCGCTACGCCTGTCACTGCGACGCGCCGCGCTGCCGCGGTACGATGCTCGTCAGATCGCTGCGACGATCGCGGGCGTCGGCGTAGGCGAGAGGCCGCGTACGACCATGCCCGCGCCCTCTGGACAGTCGCCCGGCACCGCGATCCGCGCGCCCATGCAGGGGACGATCGTTTCCGTCGACGTCCGCACAGGCGAGATCGTCCGCGCCGGTGCCGCCGTGCTCGTCATGGAGGCGATGAAGATGGAGCACGTCGTCACCGCCGATCGCAGCGGTGTCGTCGCGCGCATCGCGGTCGCCGCAGGCGACACCGTCTTCGAGGGCGATCCGCTGGCGTTCATCGAGGCTGGCGAGGTCGGGGAGGAGATCGACGAGGCGGCGGCCGACGTCGACCTCGATCACGTGCGCGCCGACCTCCGCGAGGCGCAAGAGCGGCACGCGATCGGCCGCGACGACGCACGGCCGGAGGCCGTCGCACGCCGGCGAAAGACCGGACAACGGACCGCCCGCGAGAACGTCGCCGACCTCTGCGATCCCGGCACGTTCGTCGAGTACGCGCCGCTCGTCGTCGCCGCGCAGCGGCAGCGGCGCGCGCTCGACGACCTCATCAAGAGCACGCCCGCGGACGGCCTGGTCGCGGGCATCGGGCGGGTGAACGGCGACCGGGTCGCCGCCGCGCGCTCGCGCTGCGTCGTCCTCGCCTACGACTACACCGTTCTCGCCGGCACGCAGGGCGCGCAGAACCATCGCAAGAAAGACCGCATGCTCGAGCTCGCCGAGCGCCGGCGCCTGCCGGTCGTCATCTTCACCGAAGGCGGCGGCGGGCGGCCGGGCGACACCGACGCGCTCGGTATCGCCGGCCTCGACGTGCCCACGTTTCAGACCTTCGCACGGCTCTCGGGCCTGGTTCCGCTCGTCGGCGTCAACTCGGGCTTCTGCTTCGCCGGCAACGCGGCGCTCCTCGGCTGCTGCGACGTCGTGATCGCCACCGCCAACTCCAACATCGGCATGGGCGGCCCGGCGATGATCGAAGGCGGCGGCCTCGGTGTCTTCCGCCCCGAGGAGATCGGCCCGATGCGCGTCCAGGTGCCGAACGGCGTCGTCGACGTCGCGGTCGCCGACGAGGCCGAGGCGGTGCGCGTCGCGAAACGATACCTCGGCTACTTCCAGGGATCCCTCGGCGCGTGGGATTGCGCCGATCAGCGCGCGCTGCGGGCGCTCGTGCCGGAGAACCGCCTGCGTGTCTACGACGTCCGGCGCGTCATCGAGACCCTCGCCGATACGGGCTCCGTCCTCGAGCTCCGCCGCGACTTCGGCCTCGGTATGGTGACCGCACTGGCGCGCGTCGAGGGCCGGCCGCTCGGCGTCGTCGCCAACAACCCGACCCATCTCGCGGGCGCGATCGAGCCCGACGGCGCCGACAAGGCCGCGCGCTTCCTCCAGCTCTGCGACGCGTTCGACCTCGCGGTGGTTTTTCTCTGCGACACCCCGGGGATCATGGTCGGCCCCGAGATCGAGAAGCGCGCGCTCGTGCGCCACGCCGCGCGCCTCTTCGTCGTCGGCGCGAGTCTCAGCGTCCCCTTCTGCACGATCGTGCTCCGCAAGGGCTACGGCCTGGGCGCGATGGCGATGGCCGGCGGCAGCTTCAAAGCGCCGCTCTTCACCGTCGCCTGGCCGACGGGCGAGTTCGGCGGCATGGGTCTCGAGGGCGCGGTCAAGCTCGGCTTTCGCAAAGAGCTCGCCGCCCTGCAGGACCCGGAGGAGCGTCGCGCGCTTTTCGAGACCATGGTCGAGCGGATGTACCGCCACGGCAAGGCGGTGAGCGCGGCGTCGCATTTCGAGATCGACGACGTCATCGACCCCGCGGAGTCACGCGGCTGGATCACGAGCGCGTTGGCATCGGCTCCCGAGCCCGGCCGCCGGCGGCGGAAGAAGCGGCCCTGCATCGATCCGTGGTGAGCGTCGTGCGACGGCTCGTGCGATTCGGTCTCGCGGCAGCGGTTCTCCTGATACTCCTGATCGTCGTCGGGCCTGCGGTGTTCCAACCGACCGGTCATCGTCTCGCGCTCACTGAACGTCCGAGCGACTACGGGCTGCGCTACGAGGCCGTGACGTTCAGTCCCCCCGATCGCCCGATCACGCTGCGCGCATGGTGGATTCCCGCCGAGAACGCGCGGGCGACGTTGATCTTCGTGCACGGCGGCGGTGACGACAATCGCAATCTCCCGCACGGCGCCGGGCTCGCGCTGGCGCGCGATCTCGTCGCGCGGCGGTATGCGCTCCTGATGATCGACCTGCGGAATTTCGGCGAATCCGACGCGACGCCAGAGGGGATCACGTACGGCGATCTCGAGGTGAACGACGTGGTCGGCGCGATCGACTTCCTCGCGGTGCGCGCGCCCGCGCTGCCCACGGGCGCCATCGGTTTCTCGATGGGCGGTGCGACCGTGCTGCGTGCGGCCGCCCGCGATCGACGGCTGCGCGCCGTCGTCGCCGACAGCGCGTACGCGGACGCGCGCGAGGTGGCGGTCGCGTTCACGCACGCGGCGACCGGGCTGCCGACGCTGCTCGCCGCGCCGTTCGTGTGGAGCGCGGAGCACCTGCACGGCGTGCCGCTCGCGCGCGGCGCCAGCGTCGCGGCGCTGCGCGGCGCGACGCTCCCGCCCGTCCTGCTCATCCACGACCGGCACGATCCCATCGCACCGGTCGCGGATTGCGGGCGGTTCGCGGCGACGATCCCGACCGCGGTCACCTGGATCACCGATCTCCGGCAAAGCGGCCCGTTCGGCACCCACATCCAGGCGTACCGCCTCGCGCCCGAAGTGTACGTGGCGCGTGTCGCGGCGTTTCTCGACGGCGTGTTCACGGCCGGCGCGGTGGACGCGGCCGCGTCGCCTGCCCTCAGCCGAGGCCCATCCGACGGGCGATGATCACCTTCATGATCTCGTTCGAGCCGGCGTAGATCGACTGCACCGCCGCGTCGGCGTAATCCATCGCGATCGGGTACTCGAGCATGAACCCGTAGCCGCCGTGGAGCTGCAGGCAATCGGCGGTGAGACGCTTCTGGAGATCCGTCGTCCACCACTTCGCCATGCTCACCTCGGAGACGATGTCGTCGCCGCGCACGTGCGCCAGGATGAGTTTGTCGACGAAGGCTTGGCCGAGCTCGACTTGGGTTGCGAGCTCGGCGAGTTTGAACTGCGTATTTTGAAACGCGGCGATCGGCTGGCCGAAGGCGTGGCGCTGCTGCACGTAGGCGACGGTGTCGTCGAGCGCGCGCCGGCAGGAGGTGATCGACGAGACGCTGATGCACAGACGCTCCTGCTGGAGCTTCTCCATCAGCATCTTGAAGCCTTGGCCTTCCTGCCCGAGCAGGTTGGCGCGCGGCACGCGGCACTCCTCGAAGAAGATCTCGCTGGTGTCCTGCGCGGCGAGCCCGAGTTTTTCGAGCTTCCGGCCGCGGACGCACCCTTGTGTGTCGGCCTCGACGAGGAGCAGGCTGATGCCCTTGTGCGGCGGGTCGGCCGCCGGATCGGTCTTGGCGACGACGATGAAGAGGCCGGCGAGCTGGCCGATCGAGATGAAGGTCTTGGCGCCGTTCACGACGTAGTGGTCGCCGTCGCGAATGGCGCGCGTCTGGATGTTCGCGAGGTCGGAGCCGGCGCCGGGCTCGGTCATGCAGATCCCGAGCAGCGTCTCCCCGAGGATCGCGGGCGGCAGGTAGCGTCGCTTCTGCTCCTCGCTGCCGAACGACACCAGGTACGGCATGCAGATCGAGGAGTGCACGGTCGTCATGAGCCCGTGCGCGCGGAGATGCGCCAGCTCCTCGATGACGATTGCATCGTAGCGGAAGTCGCCGCCGGCGCCGCCGTAAGCCTCGGGCATGCACGGCCCGAGGAACCCCTCCTCGCCCATGCGCCGCCAGGTCCCGCGATCGGTGATGCCGTCGCGGTTCCACTGCGCGATCTTGGGCTCGATCTCGCGCGCCGCGAAGCGTTTGAACTGCGCGCGGAACATCTCGTGGTCGTCGGTGAAGATGTCGCGACGCATGCAAGAAGAACTATAGGCGCCATTGCAATCCGCCGACAAGAGTTCCGCCCATCGGCGGCGGCACGCACCCGTGCTAGGGTCGCGTGCCGAGCGGGAGGGTGGAGGATGACTCGTCGTTTGATTGTCGGAATTCTCGCGTCGTTGGGTTTCGAGGTCGTCCTGGTGGCGGGGGGCGGCTCGGCCGGGGCGCAGGTGGACGTGCTCACCTATCACAACGATGCGGCGCGGACGGGGCAGAATCTCGTCGAGACGGTTCTCACGCCCGCGACCGTGAGCCAGTCGACGTTCGGCAGGCTCTTCACGCGGCCCGTCGACGGGTTCGTGTACGCGCAGCCGCTGTACGTGTCGGGGCTCGCGATCGCGGGGCGGGGGACGCACGATGTGGTGTTCGTCGCCACCGAGAACGACAGCGTCTACGCGTTCGACGCCGTCGGGGCGCCGAAGAGGAGCCTCTGGAGGCGGCGACTGATCGTGCCGCACACCCGCGGGCGGGCGGTTACATCTAAAGAGGTCGAGTGCGACGACCTGGTTCCGAAGGTCGGCGTCACCTCGACGCCGGTGATCGATCGTGCCAGCGGCACGTTGTACGTCGTCGCGAAGACGAAGGAACGCGGGGCGGGCAACTTCGTGCAGCGGCTGCACGCGCTCGACCTCGCGACCGGCGCCGAGAAGTTCGGTGGGCCCGTCGTCATCGCGGCGACCGTCCCTGGCACGGGCGACGGCAGCAACGGCGGCATGGTGAGCTTCGATCCGCTCCGCCAGCATCAACGCTCCGCGCTCGCGCTCGTGAACGGCGTCGTCTACATCAGCTCGGCGGCGCACTGCGACATCGGTCCGTACCACGGCTGGATCATCGGCTACGACGCGAGCACGCTCGGCCAGGTCGCGGCGTTCGTCGCCACGCCCGACGGCGGGCTCGGCGGCGTGTGGCAGAGCGGCGGCGCGCCCGCGGCCGACGCGGCGGGAAACCTCTACGTCGAGACCGGCAACGGCACCTTCGACGCACAGAACGGCGGCAACGACTACGGCGACAGTTTGCTCAAGCTCAGTGTCGGAGCCGACTTGACGGTCGCCGACTACTTCACCCCGTTCAACGAGGACGACCTGAACAACGCCGACATCGACTTCGGCTCGGGGGCGCCGCTCCTCCTTCCCGACCAGCCCGGCGTGCATCCGCACCTCGTGCTCGCGAGCGGCAAGGAAGGGACGATCTACGTCGTCGATCGTGACGGCATGGGGCATTTCCACGCCGGCGACGACAGCCAGATCGTCCAGTCGCTGCCGAGCGTCGTCGGCGGCACCTGGAGCATGCCCGCATACTGGAACGACACCGTCTACTACTCGGGTACGAACGACGTCTTGAAGGCGTTCGCGCTCTCCGGCGGGCTCCTTTCCGCCTCGCCGATCGCGCAATCGTCGGACGCGTTCGGCTTCCCGGGCGCGACGCCGTCGATCTCGGCCAACGGCGCGAGCGACGGCATCGTGTGGACGGTGCAGACCGACGGGTACGCCGACGGCCATCCGGCCGTCCTGCACGCCTATGACGCGAGCGACGTTTCGCAGGAGCTCTACGCGAGCGATCGCGCCGGCCGCCACGACGTCCCCGGCAAGGCCGTCAAGTTCGCCGTACCGACGATCGCCAACGGTAGAGTGTACGTGGGTGCGCAGAAGCGCTTGACCGCCTACGGTCTCCACTGAACCGGCGACGACGAGGCCGATGCATCTCGCGATCATCGAGCCGTGGGCGGAGGGGCATCACATGGCACTCCACCTGCGTGCGATCGTCGCCGAGGCGGTGCGGCGCGGCTGGCGGCTCACGCTCCTCACCACCGTCGGCGCCACGTACCATCCCGCCTACGAGGTCATTCGGCGCGAGGCCGGGCCGGCCCTCACTACGGCGCTGCTCCCGGACGGCGTCGCCACATATCACGAACCACGGCTGGTGCGCGCGTTCGCTCTCGATACGCGCCGTTGGCGCGCATTCCGTGCCGCCACGACCGACGTCTTCGCGTCGCACGCGGTCGACGCGGTCTACGTGACGAGCCTCGAGAAGACGGGGCGCATGATCGCGCTCCGCGGCTCACCCTTCGGTGGCATACCGTTCTCCGGCATGTACAACAAAGTCCGCTTCCATCACCGTCGCATGGGGGTGCGGAGTCGCATGGGGCCGCGGGCCCGACTCATCGAGACGCTGCTCTTTCCGCGTCTCCTCGCGCTTCCGACGTTGCGCACGGTTCCGGTCCTCGACGAGTCGCTCATGGAGTGGGCGCGGACACGGCGCGCGCCTGGATGGCGGAAGCTCGTGTTCGTACGTGACGGCTCGAAATTCCGGGTGAACGTGCCGCGCGCGCAGGCGCGGGCGCAGCTCGGCGTTCCGGCGGCGCAGCTGCTCGTCCTGCTCTACGGCGCGATCGCTGTGCGCAAGGGCATTGCGGAGCTGATCGCCGCGCTCGCCGACCCGCGCGTGCCGAGCGCGATCGCGATGCTCGTCGCGGGCGCGCAGACCGACTTGGCGCGTGCCGTCCTCGCGGCCGAGCCGGCCGCCCGCTTGCGAGCCCAGGGGCGGCTCTACGAGGAGTCGGGCTTCCTCGACGACGCGCGCGAGGCGCGCGCGTTCGCCGCCGCCGACATCGTGTGGCTCGGCTATCGCGACTTCGACGCCATGAGCGGCGTCATGGTGCAGGCCGGCGACGCCGGCTTGCCGTGCCTCGTGACCGACCGCGGCCTGACCGCATGGACCGCGGCGCGCCACGGCCTCGGCGTCATCGTCGACACCGGCCGGCACGACGCCGTCGTCGACGGCCTCTTGCGGCTCGCGTCGGACGCCGTGTTCCGGCGCACGTGCGCCGAGCGCGGTCGAGCGTTCGCGGCGGGCCGGACGCTCGAGCAGTTCGGCGCCAGTATCTGCGACGCCGTCGCATAGAGCGTCGCCCGTTGTAGAGGGTTTCGCGCAGCGATCCGCTCGTGGTAAAAAAAACCACGAAGCGCCCGAGGAGGGTCATCCCATGCGCGTGCGTCTCCCCCTAGTTGCCGTTGCCACTGCCACCGCACTCCATCTGGGCACGATCTCGGCCCGCGCCGCCGAGCCGCACGTGATCGCGACGAGCCCGGTGCGCTACGCGTTCGCGCCGGTGACGACGGCGATCGCGATCACCTTCGATCAAGCCCTCCTGCCGTCGTCGGTCACGGCGTCGAGCTTGCGCGTCTTCGGGCGCGCGACGGGGACCAAGAGCGGTGCGATCACGTTCTCCAACGCCGACCACACGGTGACGCTGACGCCGACGCGGCCGTTCTCGGCGGGAGAAACGGTGCTGGTGAACCTCTCACACGACATCCTGGCGGCCGACTCGACACCGCTGCGCTCCGCCGGCTACGCCTTCACCTTCACGGTGGCGACCCAGCCCGCGTCGCGTGACTTCGCGCAGATCCAAACGTTCTCGAACCGCAGCAATGGGCAGACGCGCATCTACGGCGCGCTCGGCACCGATTTCAACGGCGACGGCTGGATCGATCTCGGAACCGTCAACGAGGTGAGCGCCGCCGTGCGCGTGTTCCTGAACACCGGCGACGGCTCCGGAATGTACCATACGCCGTTCGTGCCCCCGCCCGTCCCCGTCGGGGTGGAGGCGAGTCCGAACGAGCCCGCCGACGTCGACAACGACGGCAAGACCGACGCCGTCATCTCGTCCACGGACGGCCCCGGAATCTGGGTCCTGCATGGGCATGGTGACGGCAAGTTCGACGGCTCGCAGACGATCCTCACCGACAGCGAACCGCACGGCGTCGCGGTCCTCGACGTCGACGGCGACGGCGATCTCGACATCGTCGAGGCGCTCGCGGTCGGTCCCACGTCGGGCGGTACGATGGCGCTGATGCTGAACGACGGTAGCGGCACGTTCGCCGCGCCGACGTACTTCGACAGCAGTTGTGACGGCGAATGGGGGCTCGGCTCCGGCGACATGAACAACGACGGCATCACCGACCTCGTCGTCGGCTGCGTCGACGACCAGAAAGTCTCGGTCATGCTCGGGAACGGCGACGGCACCTTCGCCGTGCTGCCGTCGGAAGACGCGGGCGGCCAACCGTGGCAGGTGGCGATCGGCGACGTCAACGGCGACGGCAACCTCGACGCCGCGCTCGCGCTCGCGAACAGCAGCGACGGCGGCGGGCTGTTGCTCGGCAACGGCGACGGCACGTTCGCGCCCGTCGTCACCTACCAGATGCCGGGCCACACGCCGTCGAGCAAGCTCGGCGATCTCGACGGCGACGGCGATCTCGATTGGGTGCTCTCGAGTTTCGGCGCCGGTCTCTGGCGCGTCTATCTCAACGACGGAAACGGGAACTTCACCCTCGATCAGGACATCCCGGCCGACTCGAACCCCTCGTGCTCGGTTCTCATCGACGTCGACAACGACGGCGACCTCGACCTGGTGCTCAGCGACGAGATCGCCGACACCGTCAAGATCATGCAGAACGGGAACGGACCGAGCCCGCTCTGCCCGCCGGCTCCGGCCGTGTGCCGCACGCCGTTCGTCGCCGGCAAGGCGGCGTTGCTGCTGCGGGACAGGACACCCGACAAGGGCGACCAGTTGGCCTGGAAGTGGTCCAAGGGACCGGTGACGCCGCTCTCCGATTACGGCGATCCGCTCACCAGCGACGCCTACGCGCTCTGTCTGTACGACGCGGGCACGCTCATCGCCAGTGCCGACGCCGCCGCCGGCGGCGTGTGCGGCACCAAAGGGAAAGCCTGCTGGGCGGCGAAGCCCACGAGCCTCGCCTACAAGAATCACGCGACGTCGCCGAGCGGTACGCTGAGCATCGGGCTCAAACAGGGGCTCATCGATGGCAAGGCGTCGATCGCCTACAAGGCGAAGGGCGTGAAGCTCGCCATGCCGGACCTCGGCGCGCTCACCGGCCCGGTGGTCGTCCAGCTGCAGCGCAGCGGCGGTGGCCCGTGTTTCGGGGCCACCTACAGCGCGCCGTTCGTGAAGAGCGACGCGACGATCTTCAAGGACAAGTCCGACTAAGCTGCGTGCAGCACTGCGCCGACCGCGTCCAGGACCTGCCGGCGCGTGAACGGCTTGCCGACGCAGTAGTTGGCGTCGCCTTCCGAGAAGATGTGCGTGCGACCCTCGCCGATGCGTGCGCTCACCAGGACGACCGGAATATTCGCCGTCGAGGGGTCCCGTTTCAGGACATGCAAGAGCTCGATCCCCGTCATCACCGGCATCATGAGATCGAGGAGAATGCAGTCCGGAACCGAGCGTGCCACGCTGTCGAGCGCGGCAGCGCCGTCGCGGACGGTCGTGACCTTGTATCCGGCACCACTGAGATGATGTGCCAAAATTATAGCGATATCGCGGCAGTCTTCGACGACTAGGATCGAGCGCATACCCCGTATCGGAGCAAGCTCGATGCCTACGACGATCCGAGAGCAGCGCGGCGCGTCGACAGGGGGAGGGCCCGCGCGCGATCGCTGCCTTACGGGCGGATGGCTATAGCGAGTCGCCGCGCGTCCGCGTACGCGCACCGTCCTGGTCGACGTCGTGCAGATCCGCGGCACCGGTTGCCGCCGTGCAGCGGCGCCACGCGCGTCGCCCGCTCGATGAGCATCGCTATGGAGCTCGCTTTGGCGCCGCGCGCCGAATGCATATTTCACTTTAGGGAGCGCACTTTATGCGATATCGTAGTGGCAACGATTCGACGGACTGCGTGCCGTCATGGCAAGAGCGTTCATACTGCTGGTGCTGGTGCTACTCGCGACCGCGAGTGACGCTCGCGCCGGTGAACGTCGGCACGCAGGCGAACGGCTCCACCTCGCGACGTCCGAGCTCTTCGCCATGCTCGCATCGCCCGCGTCGGTAGCGGAGCCACGCGAGATCGCCACGCTCGCCACGTTGGATCAGCTCGCGACACGTGACGTCGGCCTGCCGCCGCTTTTCACGCTGCTCGCGCCGCCGTTGCCGATACGCGGTGAGCGCGCCGATACCGGGCTGCCGCTCGTGGCGTTCGGCGCGCAGGTGCAGGGACGAACGCTCGTCGCGTTCACGCGGCCCGGCACCAAGACCGACCCCGACGACCGCGTCGTGTACCAGCGCTTGGTCGCTTCCGATCTCTTTCAGGGGCGACGCTTCTCGGTGACCGTGTACGAGGATCATGCCGTCGGGGCGAACTCGACCCAGATCCTCGGCTTCGGCGCGCGCCTGATGCTCCGGCCCGCGCTCGAGATCCTCGGCTGGCGTGCACGTGTCGAGATCTTCGCATCCTACGACATGACGCAGGGGGCGACGGGCTACGTCGGCGTCGTCGGGCGCCCGCCCCCCGCACCGCCGCCGGCGCGCGCGCCGTAGTCCCGGGCCGCGGCCGACGACGCCGTCGGCCCAGGTTCCGTCCACTTGGCCTTTCGTGAGAACTATGGCCTATGACGGACGCCCGATGAAGGTCGCGGTCCCTAAAGAGATTGCCGCGCGCGAGCTGCGTGTGGCGTTGACCCCGGACGCGGCAGCCGCCCTCGTCAAGGACGGGCTCACGGTGCTGGTCGAACGCGGCGCCGGCAACGGCGCGTTCCACGCCGACGCCGCCTTCGAGAAGGTCGGCGCCCGCATCGTTCCCGACGCGGCGGCGCTCTACGGCGAAGCCGACGTCCTCCTGAAGGTCCAGAAGCCGACGCTCGACGAGGTGGATCGGCTCGGCGCCGGCTCCGTCCTCGTGTCCTTTCTTTCCGCGCTCACCAGCCCCGACCTCGTCGAGCGCCTCGCGACACGTCGGATCACCAGCTTCGGCATGGAGGGTATCCCGCGCATCAGCCGCGCGCAGAAGATGGACGCGCTCTCGTCGCAGGCGAACATCGCCGGCTACAAGGCCGTCCTCGTCGCGGCCGAGTCGCTGGCGAAGTTCTTCCCGATGATGATGACGGCGGCCGGGACCGTCTTCGCGGCGCGCGTGCTGGTGATCGGCGCCGGCGTCGCCGGGCTGCAAGCGATCGCCACCGCGCGCCGCCTCGGGGCGCAGGTCTGGGGCTACGACGTCCGGCCGGCGGTGAAAGAGCAGGTCGAGAGCTTGGGCGCGAAGTTTCTCGAGTTCGAACTCGGGATCGCGTCAGCCGAGGACAAGGGCGGCTATGCGAAGGCGCTCTCCGCGGAGGAGAGCCGCCGGCAGCAGGAGATGCTCGCCGAGAAGACCAAGGACTTCGACGTGGTCGTCACCACGGCGCTGGTGCCCGGCAGGGCGGCGCCGCGCCTCGTCACCAAGGAGACCGTCGCGGGTATGCGGCCCGGCTCGGTGATCGTCGACCTGGCTGCCGAGGCGGGCGGCAACTGCGAGCTGACCGAGGCCGACGCGGTGGTCGTCCGGCACGGCGTGACCATCCACGGGCCGACCAACCTGCCCGCCACGATGCCGGTGCACGCCAGCCAGCTCTATGCGCGCAACGTGACCGAGCTGCTCCGCGAGCTCGTCAAAGGCGGCGCCCTGGCGCTCGACTTCGACGACGAGATCGTCAAGGGCGCCTGCGTCACGCACGGCGGCGAGATCGTGAGCGAGGCGGTCAAGAGCGCCGTCGCGGCGAGGAAGTCGGTATGACCACCGAGCTCGAGATCGGCCTCTACATCTTCATGCTGGCCGGGTTCCTCGGCTACCACCTCATCACCCGCGTCCCGCCGCTCTTGCACACCCCCCTCATGTCGGCGACGAACGCCATCGCGGCGATCTCGCTCGTGGGGTCGCTGGTGGTCGCCGGCAGCGACTACAGCGCGGTCCCGAACGGCTGGATCTGCACCCTCCTCGGGCTCGCCGCCGTGACCTGCTCGGCGACCAACGCCGTCGGCGGCTTCTTGATCACCGACCGCATGCTGCGGATGTTCCGCACCGCGGAGGACCGCGCGCGCGGCACGCGGCGGCCGGTCGAGCTGCAGGCGTTCGCCGGGGTCGCCGCGCTCGTCGGCGTCGTCGCCGCGATCCTCTACGCGACGAAACCCGCGGGTATGCCGATGGGAGCGTACCTGCACGAGCACGTCGCGCCGGAAGCGCTCCGCTACTGCTACATCGTCTCGGCGGCGATGTTCGTGCTCGGCCTGAAAGGGCTGAGCTCACCCAAATGGGCACGCTCGGGCATGGCGCTCGCGGCGCTGGGCATGTTCATCGCCGTCGTCGGCACGCTTTTCCATCCGCACATCGTCGACTACCGCTGGATCGGTCTCGGCTTCGCCATCGGCGCGGTCGTGGGCGGATCGATGGGTCTCCGCATTCCGATGACCGCCGTCCCGCAGCGTACCGCGCTGTCCCATTCGCTCGGCGCGCTCGCCGCGTGCCTGGTCGGCATCTCCGAGTACTATCGCTACCAGGGCGAGCTGAGCCGCGTGACGCTCACGGCGTTGGACTTCGAGGTCATCATCGGCGCGCTCACGTTCACCGGCAGCCTGGTCGCGGCGGCGAAGTTGCAGGAGCTCCTGCGCGGGCGGCCGATCACCTACCGCGGCCAGAACGTGCTCAGCGGGAGCCTGCTCGCGGTCATCGTCGGCTCGGCGATCTACTTGGTCGTGACGCAGGCGGCGACGCCGTTCTTCTACGTCATGGTCGCGCTGTCGTTGGTGTTCGGTCTGCTGCTCGTGATCCCGATCGGCGCCGCCGACATGCCGGTGGTGATCGCGTTGCTGAACTCGTACGGCGGCCTTGCCGATTCGGCGATGGGCTTCGTCCTGATGAACAAGATCCAGATCATCACCGGCTCGCTCGACGGCACCTCCGGATTTCTCTTGTCGCTGCTCATGTGCCGCGCGATGAATCGCTCGGCGACCAACGTGCTCTTCGGGGCCTTCGGCAGCGTCTCCGAGGACGAGGTCACGGCCGGCGCCGAGGCCAAGGGCACCGTGCGGAACATCACGGCCGACGAGACCGCCGTCCTCTTCGAGACCGCCCGCAACGTCGTCATCGTGCCCGGCTACGGCATGGCGGTCGCGCACGCGCAGCACGCCGTCGCCGAGCTCGGCAACATCCTGCGCGAGCGCGGCGTCGACGTGAAATTCGCCATCCATCCCGTCGCCGGCCGCATGCCGGGACACATGAACGTGCTCCTCGCCGAGGCCAATGTTCCCTACGAGCACCTGGTCGAGATGGAGCACATCAACCCGTACTTCCCCGAGGCCGACATCGTGCTCGTGGTCGGCGCCAACGACGTCACCAACCCCGCCGCCAAGAACAACAAGAGCAGCCCCCTCTACGGCATGCCCATCCTCGAGGTGTCGCGCGCCAAATCCATCATCGTCCTCAAGCGCAGCATGCGCCCGGGCTTCGCCGGCGTCGACAACGACCTCTACTACAGTGAGAACTGCATGATGCTCTTCGGGGATGCGAAGGACAGCCTCACGAAGCTGATCGGTGAGATGAAGTCGTTGCTGTGAGATCGATCGCGGCGGCGCTGCTCGTGGGGTTGTGCGCATCGGCGGGGCCGAGCGACGCCACGGCGGCGGCGCACGCCTGTCGCGCACAACCGGAGGTGACGTTGCTCGCGAGCCCGCGCGTGCCCACGGCCGGGGCCCCGCTGCGCGTCCTCGCGGTGACGGCGCAGCCGCGCGACGCGACGCTCACGATCGAGGCGCCGGACGGACGGATTCTCGCGAGCAGCGCCGATCGCCACGGCGTCGCACCGTCGTGGTGGGTGGTCGAGACGACGGCGCTCGACGCGTCCGCGTACCGTGCCCGGCTCGCGCCGCGAGACGACGCGGCGGTCACGCCCTCGGACCGCGGAGCCGAGGACGGTGCGTGCGAGACGATCGCCGTCAGGCGCGACGCGGCGCACCGGCCGCTCGCGGCGGGCGGGGCGTGGCCGGTCGAGCGCGCGTGGGATCGGGGCACCGAGCTCCTCTACTCGGCGTGGGTGGAGCGCCTCTTCGACGACCCGCTCGACTCCGAGCCGAGCTGGCAGCACCTCGATCCGATCCTCGGTGATCCCGCGCGCAACTTCCTCCACGACCATCTCGGTTTGGGGGAGGACGGCCCCGGGCGCCTGCGCTTGCAGCCCGACTGCGCCGATCTGCCGTACTTCCTGCGTGCGTACTTCGCGTGGAAGCTCGGATTGCCGTTCGGCTACTCCGAGTGCTCGCGCGGCGGCCGCGGCGGTGCCCCGCGATGTGTCGCGTGGCACTCGAGCCGTGAGGCCCTCGCCGGCGTGCCGAGCGAGGAGGTGGCCCGCGTCGGCCGCTTCCTGCGTCGCGAGGTGGGCTGGACGATCCACTCGGGGAGCGCGCGCACCGCGGGCGACGACGATCGCACCGACCTCTATCCGATCCGGCTCGCACCCGAGACCATTCGTCCCGGGACGGTGTACGCCGATCCCTACGGCCACACCCTCGTCGTCGTCCAGCGCGTGGCACAAACCGCCGCCACGGGCGGCGTCCTCCTCGCCGTCGACGCGCAGCCCGACGGCACGATCGCGCGCAAGCGGTTCTGGCGAGGTACCTTCCTCTTCGCCGTCGATCCGGTGTTCGGTGGCGCCGGGTTCAAGCACTTCCGGCCGATCCTGGCGGACGGCGGCGCGCTTCGACCGCTCACCAATCGCGGCATCGCCGCCGACTCCGACTACGGCGACTTCTCGCTCGAGCAGTATGCGCGCGGCGTCGAGGAGTTTTACGATCGCATGGACGAGCTGCTCTCGCCGGCGCCGATGGATCCGGCACGGGTGCTGCGCGAGACCATCCAGGCGCTCGACGAGCAGGTGCGCACGCGCGTCACGTCGGTCGCGAACGGCGAGACCTACGTCGCCTCCCACCCCGGCACCATCGCGATGCCGAGCGGCGCCGCGATCTTCGAGACCACCGGTCCCTGGGAGGACTACGCCACGCCGTCGCGCGATCTCCGCCTGCTGATCGCGCTCGACGTCGTGCACGGGTTTCCCGCGCGCGTCGCGCGCCGGCCCGAGCGCTACGCCATGCCCGCCGACGTGCCGATCGCCGCCGTGCGCGCCGAGCTCGAGGGCATCGTCCGCGACGAGACCGCGGCGCGCCACTTCACGTACGTGCGGAGCGACGGTTCACCGTGGACGGCGACGCTCGCGGACCTCCTCGGTCGCGCCGAGGCGCTGGAGGTCGCGTACAATCCGAACGATTGTGTCGAGCTCCGTTGGGGTGCTTTCGCCGCGAGCGCCGAGGCGGCGACCTGCCGGCGCCACGCGCCGCGCGACCAGCTCGCGCGCGTGGACGCGTACCGCGTGTGGTTCCACGAGCGCCGGCGGCCGGCGCGCGAGTAGCGCCGCGCGCCCTTCCATTGATCGGGTGTCCGGGCATACTGCCGGCGTGAGCGCCGTCCTGCACGCGCTTCGCTCGCTGGCCCAGACGGCGACCTGCTGTGCCGGGCACGCTGCGGCGGTGGTGCCGCATCACGGGCAACCTCCGGGGCGGCGGTCGCGCGCGTCGAATCTCGGGAAGGTAAGGGCGACGTCCGAGCGCTTCATCTTGCCCGACGTGACCGTCGTGGAGCCGGCGCGGGATCGGCTGGCGCACGTCGACGTCGTGGTGCGCGACGGCCGCATCGCGGCGATCCGGCCGGCGACGGCGCACGAGCGCGATCCGCAGCTCGCCGTGCTCGAGCAGTATACGGGATGCTTCGTCCTCCCGGGTCTCATCGACATGCACGGGCACCTGCCGCCCCACAACGTGCTCGATCTCGGCGGGCAATTCGCGCTCCTGCATCTCGCGCATGGCGTCACCTCGGTGCGTGACGCGGGCGACATGGACGGGACGGGCGTCGACGCTGTGCGGCGCGGCGTGGCCGAGCGGCGCTTCGACGGCCCGCGTCTCTTCTCCGCCGGTCCCTTCGTGACCGCCGGGCCTCCGCGGTGGACGAACTCCATCATCGTGCGATTTCCCGACGAGGCGGGCGCAGTGGTTGCTCGTCTGCGCGCGCAGGGTAGTCACTCGATGAAGCTCTACGAGAATCTGACGGTCGAGATGATTCGGGCGCTCGTCGATGCCGCCCGCGGGTGCGGGCTCGGCGTCTTGGGGCACGTGCCGACCGCTCTCGGCTTCGAGACCGCGCGTCTCCCCGATGCGCAGCACTTCTTCGGTGTCCCGCCGCCGGGCACGCTTCGCCGCGACCACGTGTTCAGCCGCGCCGCCGACTGGTGGGCCGTGACTCCCGAGCGCATGCACGCGATCGTCGACGCGGCGGTGACCCACGGCCTCGCCAATACCCCGACGCTCGTCGCGACCGAGCGGCTCTTCGAGTACGAGCGCTACCCCGATGCCGTTCGCGACCCCGCCTACGCGCTGGTTCCCCAGCTCTATCGGACGGTCATTTGGAACCCGGTAGGGGGAATTCCGTCGTACCGCGGTCTCGCGTCCGAAGATTTCGCTCGCCTGCGGGAGGCGTTCGCGAAGAAGCTCCGACTCACCAAGATGCTGTTCGATGCGGGCGCCCGCCTC
Source organism: Binatia bacterium (assembly GCA_041476145.1). Taxonomy (GTDB): domain Bacteria; phylum Desulfobacterota; class Binatia; order UTPRO1; family UTPRO1; genus DP-19. The sequence goes on along the minus strand of JBGOSW010000015.1, from coordinate 3,655 downwards.
CACCTCGGCACCGACGTGCAGCAACCCTTCGTCGTGCCCGGCGCGGCGCTGCTCGAGGAGATGCGGCTCTTCGTGCGCGCCGGGATCCCGTCGGAATCCGTGTGGCGCCTGGCGACCCGCGGCGCGGCCGAGTATCTGGGCGAGGACGATCTCGGCACCGTCCGGCCCGGCGCGCTCGCCGACCTCGGCGTCTACGGCGACGATCCCACCGCCGATCTCGCGCGCGCCGCGAGCTTGCGCGCCGTCGTCACCGCCGGAGCGCTGCTCGACAAGGCGGCACTCGACGCGCGGCTCGCGCGCGAGCGGCAGGCGCACGAGGGAGTCTTCTTCGAGTACGTGGCGCCGCTCCTCGCCCGCTTCGCACTGTGGCGGACCGCGCGTAACTTCACCGGCTGACGCCAGCCCGCTCGTTCATCCGCGTTCGGCGTTTGGCCGCGTCGTCGATTAAGGGATAGTAGACGCGCGTGCTCTTCAACAGCACCGAGTTTCTGCTGTTCTTCATCGCGACCTTCGCCATCTATTGCGCGCTCGCGCCGACCGCCCCCTGGCGCTTCCGCAAGCTCTTTCTTCTCGTCGCGAGCCTGCTCTTCTACATGTCGTGGAGCCCGCCGTTCGCGCTCCTCCTGCTCGGGATGGCGGTGGTGTGCTTCGTCACCGGCCTCGCCGTCGCGGCAGCGTCCGACGCGGTCGTCAAACGCCGCCGCGTCACCGTCGGCGTGGGGGCGAGCCTCGCGATTCTCGCCTACTTCAAGTATCGCGGCTTCCTGCTGCAAAACCTCGCGTTCCTCGGCGTCAGGCTCGATCCGCAGCTCGCCGAGATCCTGCTCCCACTCGGCATCTCGTTCTACACGTTCCACGCCATCTCCTACATGGTCGACGTCTACCGCGGCAGGGTCGCGGCGCACCGTAATTTCTTCGACGTCGCGCTGTACCTCGCGTTCTTCCCTCAGCTCGTCGCCGGCCCCATCACGCGCGCCAGTCAGTTTCTCCCGCAGCTCGCGAGCCCGCGGCGGCCCTCCGCGCCCGCCGCGGAGCGTGCGCTCATGCTCGTCGCGCTCGGTCTTTTCAAGAAGGTCGTGTGTGCCGACGTCCTCGGGGAGTACGTCGACCAGGTCTTCAACGCACTCGGCGCGCAACCGGGCGTCAATCTCGCGCTCGCCGCATACGCCTACGCGTTCCAGATCTACTTTGATTTCTCCGGTTACTCCGACATGGCGATCGGCCTCGCCGCGCTCCTCGGATTCGAGCTGCCGATCAACTTCCGCCTGCCGTACGTCGCCGAGAACCCCGCGGAGTTCTGGCGTCGCTGGCACATCTCGCTCTCCACGTGGCTGCGCGACTACCTCTACATTTCGCTCGGGGGGAACCGTCGTGGCCGCGGACGTACGTATGCGAACCTCATGCTGACGATGGTCCTCGGCGGCCTCTGGCACGGGCCGGCGTGGAACTTTGCGGCGTGGGGCACCTACCACGGCGGGTTGCTCGCGGCGCACCGCTGGTGGCGCGAGCGGCACCCGGACTCGCGCGCGGGCCACGTGCGGAGGTGGCGTGTCCTGGTGCATCGCCTCGCGATGTTTCACCTCGCGTGCATCGGCTGGGTGCTCTTCCGTGCCAAATCGGCGGGGGACATCGCGGCGTACTGCCGCGGACTCGTCCGCTCCGGTGTCGTGATGACGCCCGCGTTCACGCGCGCGGCGATCTGGACCGTGCTCGCCTTTGCGGTGCATCAGCTCTGTGCCGAGCGCGACCTCGCGCGACGCTTCCTCGCGCTGCCGCCGCTCGTGCAGGCCACGTCGTATGCGACGATCGCGGTGCTGGTCTTCGTGTTCTCGCCCGCGACCCAGCGCTTCATCTATTTCCAGTTCTGAGCCGCCGGCATGCCGCGTCCGATCCGCACCGTCCTCTACTTCGTGCTCCTCCTGCTCGCCATCGTCTGGCTGGCGGCGCGTGACGCGCCGCCGGCGTCGGACGAGACCGTGCGCGACGTCACGGAGCAGCGCATGGAGGAGACGCTCGCGTCCTTGCGCGCCGACGTCGCGAAGGATGGGCGCGTGGTGATCGTTCTCGGCGATTCGTCGATGCTCTGGCACCTGATGCTCGGACCGGACGATACGCTGGCGTCGCTGCTCGAGCGCGAGGCGGAGCGCGTGGGGCTCACGGTGCGCGTCGTCGCGCACGAGGGCTTCGATCCAGTCGCCTACTATCTTCTCGTCGACGCGATCGCGGCGCTCCGGCCCGAAGCGGTCGTGCTGACGGCGAATCTCCAAGCGTTCACCGACAGTTGGTTTCGCCACGTTCGCATGAAGCATCCGCAGCTCGCGGCGTTCGTGCGCCCGGGGCGGGTGCTCGAGGCGATTGACCTGCCGCTCGAGCTCGCCGGCATCACCGACGCGAGTCTCGTCGTCAAGCCGGCATTGCGCGTGCTCGGGGCGAGTGACCTGCCCGAGACCCTCGACGGCTATCGCACGCGTCTGCGCGCGCGCCTCGACGCGCTCCTCACGGCCGGCGTGAAGACGGCTGCGGCCGGCGCGGCGATCGCGGAAGCCGCCACACCGCCGCAGATTCGGCTCGCTCGACGGCAATCCGTCGCGCCGCCGGCCGGACAGCTTCCGCATCGGGGTCAGATCTTGGGCTCGAGCGCGTTTCGCTTCATGGATCTCTACCCCATGCGTCTCGATCGCCGGCAGGCGACCGTTCGAGTCCTCGCGGCGACGGTTCGTGACCTGGTCGCGCGCGACGTCCGCACCATCGTGCTGATCGCGCCGCTGCACCTGCAAGCCTTGCGGGGGACCGGCGCCTATGCGCGACGCGACCTCGCGGGCGCCGTGCGCGTCGTCAGCGACGCCGTCGTCGCGAACGGCGGCATTCCCGTCGATCTCACGTCGACCCTCCCGGAGGAATCCTATTTCACGGATCGGTACACACACTTCACGGCGGCGGGAAACCGCATCGTCGCCGATCAGTTCCTCGACGAGCTCCGGCGCATCGTCACGACGAAGGAACGTAGATCGACTGCCGCGGCGCGGTGAGCAGCCTTCGCACCATCGGCTCGAAGGCGGAAAGCGGCATGGCGTCGCAATGCGGGTCGAACGCCGGACCGTCATACACCTCGCAGAAGCGTGCCGTGCGCTCGAAGTGCGGATGCCCGCGGAACTGCTCGCGCAGGTTCCGATCGAGTCCGATGTGGTGGAAGAAGTAGTAGCCCTGGAAGATGCCGTGCTTCTCGACCATCCAGTGGTTCGCATCCGAGACGAAGGGGCGGAGCACGGCGGCGGCGACGTCCGCATGGTTGAACGAGCCAAGCGTATCGCCGATGTCGTGGAGGAGGGCGCACACGACGTACTCCTCATCCTCCCCGGCGCGATGCGCGTGCGTCGCCGTCTGCAGCAAGTGCTGCAGGCGGTCGACCGGGAAGCCGCCGTAGTCGCCGTCGAGCAGCTTCAGATGCGCGAGCACGCGATCGGGAAGCTTCGTCTGGAACTCAAGGTAGCTCGGCCACACGATTGCCCAGTCGTCGGCGGTGCTGCGCTCCATGGTGGTGAACGTCGCCCGTGCTTCGTCGCCCATGCCTCGTCTCCTTTGGCGGTGTCTTCTCCATAGTACAAGGAATCGTCAGTACAAGGAATCGTCGCCGCAAATCACTCGATCCGGCCCT
>JBGOSW010000014.1:0-41402 GCA_041476145.1 Binatia bacterium | reverse complement strand
GCGGGATCGAAGTTGCGTGCGAAGTTCGTCGCGATCGCGCCGGGTCGCACGTCGACGACGCGGATCGAGTCCTCCTCGAGCTCGCGGCGGAGCGTGTTGCTGATACAGCTCACTGCGTGCTTCGTCGCCCCGTAGACGCCCGAGTCGGCGCGTTGGGTCGCGATCGAGGAGATGTTGACGATGTGGCCCTCGGCCTTGCACTGGCGCATCGCGCGCACTGCGGCCTGACAGCCGACGAGCAGCGCGAGGACGTTCGTTTCCAGCATCGCGCGCCACTCCTCCGGGTCGGCATCGACGATCGGCGTCGGATAGGAGAGCCCCGCGTTGTTCACCATCACGTCGAGTCGTCCGGTTTCGCGGACCGCGCGCCCGACCAGATCTCGAACGTGCGTGACGTCGCGCACGTCGAGCGCGACCACCGTCGCACGCCCGCCGTCCTTCTCGATCCGTGTCTTCGATTCCTCCATCGCGGCGCGCGTACGCCCGGCGAGGTAGACGTGGGCGCCGGCGGTACCGAGCCGCTCCGCGATCGCGCGACCGATGCCGCTCGAGGCGCCGGTAACGACGGCAATCTTGCCGGAAAGGGGTCGGGCCTGGCTCATGGTGTCCTCCTTGATCGAGCGGTTGCCCTGCCAGCCCCGCGAAGAGGAGTCAATGCGGCCGCGCCGGGCGAGGCGGCTTCGTTTCGTGGCTCGCTATGCCTTCGCTCGAGGACATGGCACGATCCGCACGAGTGAGCGCGTCCAGACCCTGCGGATCGGGCGAGTCGCCGGCACCGCCGCGTTTCGATGACACCTTTCGTCGTGAGCTCGAACGCCTCGTCCTCTGGCGTCGCGACGTCCGGCGTTTCCGGCACGACGCGCCGGATCCCACGCTGCTGGAGCGTCTCGTGGGCTTGGCCTCGTGTGCGCCGTCGGTCGGCAATAGTCAGCCGTGGCGATTCGTCGAGGTCGCCGACGTCGCGCGGCGGGCCGCCGTGCGTCGCGACTTCCTCGCCTGCAACCAGGCGGCGCTCGAAAAGTACGAAGGCGAACGGGCGCATCTCTACGCGCGGCTGAAACTCGCCGGCCTCGACGACGCCCCCGTACACCTCGCGGTCTTCGTCGATCGCGCCACGAACGTCGGCCACGGCCTCGGCAGACGGACCATGCCCGAGACACTCGAGTATTCAGCCGTACTCGCCGTCCACACGCTTTGGCTTGCCGCCCGTGCGCACGGCATCGGCGTCGGGTGGGTGTCGATCCTCGACCCGGCGGCGGTGCGCGCGGTGCTCGACGTCCCGCCGACGTGGCACTTGATCGCGTATCTCTGCGTCGGCTACCCGGCCGAGGAGCATCTCGATGCCGAGCTCGAGCGACACGGGTGGCAGGAGCGACAGGACTCGCCGGCCCTCATCGTGCGGCGCTGATTCGGCCGTGCGAGCAAGCTCGCGGTCTCTCGCAGCACGGGCGACCCTGAGGTAGACGGGAGACATGGTTCCGAACACCGGGGTTTCCCAAGGGCCCGTCGGGGCATCTGGACCGACGGTCCCGCTGTCGATCGACGTCGCCCGTCGGCTGCGGGAACTCGAGACCCTGTACGAGAGCCTACGGGCGATCACCTCGACGCTCGACCTGACCGAGCTCGTGCGCAAGGTGCTCGAGACGATCAAGAGCGTCACGACGTGCGAGGGTCTCTCCCTGCTGCTCCACGACGCCGAGCGTGGCGAACTGGTGTTCGTCGCGAGCGAGATGCTGTGCGAGGAGACGCTCGTCGGAAGGCCCCTCTTGGCCCGGTCCCTCGACGTCGAGCTCGACGATCGGCGGCTCACGATCCCGTTGCGGCGTGACGACGGCGAAATCGGCCTTCTCGAGCTCCGAGATCGCCACGACGGACGACCCTACGAAGGCGACGATCGGACGCGCATGCAGGCCCTGGCCGCCGAACTCGCGCGCACGCTCGATCCCGCGACGATCGCCCACGACGAGACGGCGCTCGCGGCCGCATTCGCGCGCGTCGCGGCGGTAGTCCCGAGCCGAACGTGCACGCTCGTGCTCCGCGATCTCGACGGCCGCGAGCTCGTCTTCACCTCCTCGCACGTACTCCGACCGGGCGTCGTGGACGGGATGCGCCTGGGGCTCGATCAAGGGATCGCCGGCTGGGTCGCCCGGCATCGCGAGCCTCTCTGTCTCGAGAACGCCAGCGCCGACCCGCGTCACGATCCTACCCTCGCCCGCAAGACCGGCCTGGTCCCCCGCAACATGATCTGCGTCCCGCTCGTGCACCAAGAGGCGCTGCTCGGCGTGCTCCAGGCGATCAACAAACAGGGCGGCGCGAGCTTTACGCCGGACGAGGTTCGACTCGTGCAGACGCTCGCCAACCAGGCAGCCGGCGCGATCGCCCAGGCGCAGCTCTATCGCCGGGTCGAGCGCGCATCGCTGACCGACGATCTCACCGGCCTCGGGAACACGCGACGCTTCAATTCCGAGCTTCCGGCGATGCTCGCGCGCGGGGACGAGGTCTCGCTGCTGGTTCTCGATCTCGACGCGCTCAAGAGCATCGTCGATCGTCACGGGCATCTCGTCGGCAGCCGCGCCATCGCCACCGTGGGCCGGCTGATCGCCGAGCGACTGCGCCCGGGCGACGTGGCCGCGCGCTTCGGCGGTGACGAGTTCGTCGTCGTGCTGCCCGGGACCACGACCGCAACCGCGGTCGCCGTGGCGGCGACCATCGCAGAGGCCGTCGCCGGCTGCACTCGTCCGGACGGCCTCGACGTCGACATCTCCACGCTCACCGCCAGCATCGGTGTCGCGACGCATCCGCGGCACGCCGCGGATGCGGAGGGTCTCTTCCGAGCCGCCGATGCGGCGATGTACCGCGTCAAGTTCGGCGGCAAGAACGGCGTCGCCGTCGCCGAGTCGCCGTAGTCCGTGGCCGCGCCTGGCGCCGAGCGCAACGCCGCGCAGGACGCTTCAGCGCGTGCCGACGACGACCGCGGTGCTGTTGTCGCGCCCCCCGCGCTCGTTCGCGAGCGCGATGAGCGCCTGGCACGCGGCGGCGTAGTCGTCGGCGTGCCGCTCCACGATGGAGAGGATCTCGTCGTCGGCGATGAGCCCGTGCACGCCGTCCGTACAGAGGACGAAGCACTCACCCGGCGCCAGCGGTTCGATGCGCCACGTGGCGTCCACGGTCGGCTCCGTCCCGAGCGCTTGACTCAGCACGTTGACGGCGATTGCGTGGTCTTTGGTCAGGCGCTCGATCTTGCCGTCGCGAATGCGGTAGATCCGGCTGTCGCCCACGTGGCAAAGGTTGGCAAAGCCGTCGGCGAAGTGCAGCGCCGCGACGGTCGTCCCCATACCACGCTGACTCGAGTTGGTGCTGGCGCAGCGGAAGATCTCTTGATTGGCATGCTCGACGGCGATCAGGAGGCGGCGTGCCCCCACGCACGGGTAGCCGCGTGCGTCGTGGAGCGGCGTCAAGTCGTCGTCGGTGAGGAGTTCTTGAATCTTCGACGTGATCGCACTCACGGCCGTCTGGCTCGCAACCTCCCCGGCGGCATGACCGCCGACGCCGTCGGCGACGAGGAAGAGGTCGAGATCGGGTAGGTAGGCGAAGGAGTCCTCGTTCGTCTCGCGACGCAGACCCCGATCGGATAGCCCTGCTCCTACGACCGCCATCATCGTGCTGCAATGTTTCCACGACGACGGGGCGTGACGCAACCATGGAAGTAACCCGGCGTCGATGGCGCGGTGCGAGCGACCCGTGTCATTACGCCCTCAGCGTGATCTCACGTGGTAGCGGACGAAGCATTCGAGGGTCTTGCGCCCCGGCACGATGCGACCGGCGCCTGCAAGCGTCACTTCCTCACGAGTCACGCGAAACGTGTCGCCGCCGTCGGTAAGTACGTACGTACCGTTCGTGCTCCGATCGACGAGGAGGAACTTGTCGCCACGCACGACGACGTCGGCGTGGTGGCGCGACACGACATCCTCCGCGATCGTGATGTCGTTGTCGCCGTCCCGCCCGATCGTCAACTTCACGCGATCGGTGCCGAGCGCGAAGACCTGCGAACCGAAGGTCACCTCGAGAGCGGCGCGACAACCCCGGGTCGTCCGATCGCCGGCGCTCACGGTCGCGTCGTCGCGCCGCCAGAGGTACTCGTAGACGAGCACCCAGTCGGGGCGACCGCGCAAGGACAGCTGGTCGATCAGACGTACCGCTTCGCGCATCTCGAGGGGAAGAGCGTCATGGGTATCGCCGGAGAGGAAGATCTCGTCGGCACCGGCGAGGGACACGAGGCGCGCGGCGACGTTCACGACGTCGCCGTACACGTCGCCACCATCTTGCACCGCCGTCCCGGAGGCGATTCCGACGCGGACATGGACGCCTTCGCCGTGAAGCGCGCAGCCGGGATCCCCGAGCGCGTGGTGCATGCCTATGGCGGAGTGGACGGCCTGTTCCGCCTCATTGAACACCGCCAGGATCGCATCGCCGATCCGCTTGATCACCCTGCCACCGAACCGACAAACCTGCTCCTCGAGAAGACTCAAGCAGGCCGAGGTGAGGGCAAAGGCCGCCGTGTCACCACGCACGGCGTACATGAGCGTGCTACCGCTGATGTCCACGAAGAGTACGCTGACCGGAGCGGCCGGGCTGCCCGAGGTCTCATCTCGCTCGTCGGCGGGGTTCGTCGTCACGGTCGATCGCCTATCGGTGCACCCGAGATAGCACACCGACGACGAGAGCATCCAGCTTCACGACCCGCTCGAGCCGAACGCCTCGCTTCCCCTGATCTCGGCGAGTGCCGCCTCGGCGGCACGCTCGCCGCGCTCGCACATGACCGCGGCGGCGGCGAGGTCGCTGCTCGTGTACTCGTCGAGCCCCGGGCGGATGAGCACGTCGATCAGCGGCAGGCTACGCGCCACATGCTCCTGGCTGGCAAGTTCGATGGTACGCATCGCGATCGCGAGAATGCGGAGCCGGCCATGGAAACCCTGAGAGGCAGACGACGACGGGCGCCGCGGCACCGGCCCGCGCGTCGGGCGCGGCGACAGATCGATCGCGACGACGCGTTCATACCCCGCGCTCCGGGCGACGTCGGCCGGAAGTGGATCGCATACCCAGCCGTCCACCAACAGGCGGCCGTCGCTTCGCACCGGTCGAAATACGGTCGGGATCGCCGACGTGGCATCGAGCGCCAGCGTGAGCGAACCGGTATGGAAGACGACCGTCGCGAGCGAGATCAAGTCGCCCGCCACCGTGAAGAAGGGGATCGCGCAGTCTTCGATGCGGCGGTCGCCGCAATGGAGGGCGATCAGCTCGGTCTTCTTCCTGCTGCCGAAGAACGCCTCCGTGGGTAAGCGGACGTCGAAGAGCGCCCTCCAAGGGCTGGCCGCGATGCCCGTCAGCAAGCGCTCGATGTCGGCCGCCGCCCACCCGATCGAGACCAGCGCTCCGACGACGCCGCCGATGCTGGTGCCTACGATCGCGTCGAACTCGACTCCATGGCGCTCGAAAGCACGCAGCGCTCCCACGTGCGCGAAGCCCTTGGCACCGCCGGCGCCGAGTACCAAGGCGCTTCGGCGGGCGAGGATTTCACGCGCGACCGCCCGCAGGGCTCGGCGCCCCTCGGGCGCCTCGAAGCGCGCCGCACCGCCGTCCGCACCGACGATGGCCCGACTTTCCTCACCGTCGGCGCCTACCTGCGCAGACGGGGGCCCGGAAGCACGGACGAGTCGCAGCATACGCTGCGCCGGTGGGACGCGCACGCGCGCGGCAAGTTCGGCGCGGGCGCGACGGCAGGTGTGAACGGCGGCAGAGTCGCCGTCGTTCACCACCCAGTAGAGTCCATCACACTGCGAGACGCCGTGCGCCACCGCGTCCGTCCACGGCAGGGCGGCGTACAAGATGACTCGGTCGTAGCGATGCCGCAGCTCGGCAATGAGCGCCGCGATCGGCGCGTCGGCGGCTACGTCTCGGCCGAGTTGGACGACGGTCGCCGGCGTGCGGCCTGCACCTGCGGCCGGAGCGAGCAACCGGCGCAGCGTCCGCGTCAGGTCACCGAGATCGTCGGGGAGTGGCTCCTGCGCCGCGGCTGCAGTGCCTGGTGTGCAATCGACGACGGCCACTCTTCCGCCGCCCAACTCGGTCATGCATGCGGCGATCTCACCGGCGAGATCGAGCGCGATGCCGACCGCCGCGCCGGCCGCCACGAACGCACACGTACGCGCCCCGAGCCGCTCCGCTGCGGCACGACGCTGGAGATTGCGCATGAGACCCAGGCTCAAGCGGGTGTGCAGGGTCGGGTGCTCACGAAAAAGCGCACGCAACGTCGCGCCGGGGATCTGGTACAATATTGATTCCATCGCCGCGACCGCCGCCGCCGCCCGTGGCTCGCCGGTGAGCGCGGCCATCTCGCCCACATGCCCCGCACGTGCCACCTCGTCCAGTAGACGCGCACCGACGGCCGTCGACTCGCGCACGTGGACGAGGCCGGAGCGAACCACGAAGGCCGCGTCGCCTGGAGTGCCCGCCTCGAACAAAATGTCGCCCTTGGCGAGGGCGACGCGCGTGACCTCGCGCGCGAGCGCCGCCCGAGCCGCGGCCGGCAACTCGGCGAAGAGCAGGGTGGCGGCGAGAAATGCTTCGAGATCCTCCGCGCTCTCCATACTCAGGCACCGGGCGAACGGCGCGGCACGTACTGCGCCATCTGCTTCGCGCGCTGCCGTACCAGCTGCTTCGTCGTGATCATCGCTGGATCCGGGCGCGCGGAAACCCGCGTAGTAGGAGCTTGGCGCCCGGCCGGACCGTGCGGCCGTCGTAGCGATCGCCGTACACGGCTGTCAAGATTGTCGACCGTCGCGTCCGACGCGCATCGCTACCGAGAAACGGTTGTAATCCCTGGGGTTTCCTTGCTACCGTTACGGCAAATTTGTGCACGTCAGCGGCGCAGTACACACCGATCGTGGCAAGGTTCGGCGTGAGAACCAAGACAGCTACGGTTTGAGCGCAGGACTCGGGCTTTATCTCGTCGCCGATGGCATGGGAGGCCAGGCGGCGGGCAAGCGCGCCAGCGAGGAAGCGACGCGCGTCGTCACCCAGGCGTTGGAAGCAAGCAACGGCGGCGGAGCCGGCGGTGAGAAGCGCTTGCGGGAGGCCATCGACCTCGCCAACCGTCACGTCTGGCAGCTCTCGCAGTCCGAGCCCGGGCTGCTCGGCATGGGCACGACGATCGCCGCGGTGCTGATCGCGGATGGAATGGCGTACATCGGCCACGTCGGCGACTCGCGTGTGTACCGCCTGCGCGGCGGAAAGATCGAACGCCTCACCCGCGACCACTCGTTCAGCGCCGAGCTCGCCGAGCGCGGGATCGAGCTCCGAGACGACCGGGTGGGGAGCCGATATGCCCACCTCCTCACGCGCGCCGTGGGTATCGCCCCGACGGTCGAGGTGGAGGTCGCCAGCCAGCGAATCGACGTGAACGACACCTACATCATCTGCTCGGACGGAATTTACGGGCTCGTGGATCCCTCCGAGATCCAGCAGATCATCGAGGCCGACCAGGACCTCGCGCGCGTGTGTGGCGCCATCGTGGCGCGCGCAAACGCCGCCGGCGGGTCGGACAACAGCACGGTCATCGTCCTGCGCGTCGAGGCGAACGAGGCGGGCGAGCGCACGTGATTCTCTCCGGAAAATACGAGGTCACCGAGAAGGTCGGACAGGGCGGGATGGGAATCGTCTATCGCGTCCGTCACCTCGATCTCGACACCGTCCTCGCGCTGAAGATCCTCCCCCGCGATCTCTCCCAAGACGAAGAGCTGGTGGAACGCTTCCGACGCGAGGCGCGCGTGATGGCGCGGTTGAACCATCGCAACATCGTGCGCGTCTACGACTTCGCGAAGGACGGCGACACCTACTACCTCATCATGGAATTTCTGCAGGGGAAGAACCTCCACCAGTACCTGCAGCACAGCATGCGCGCGATGCAGCGCCCGCTGCCGCTGCCGGAGGTGTTGCAACTGGGGGTGCAGATCGCACAAGCGCTTGCCTACGGTCACGAGCAGACGCCGGCGGTGGTCCACCGCGACATCAAGCCGAGCAACATCATCGTCGAGGAGGAGACCGCACGCGCGGTCGTCACCGACTTCGGTATCGCCAAGCTCATGGGCGAGACCCAGAGCGATCTCACGCGATCGGGACTGTTCGTCGGGACGCCCAAGTACTGCGCTCCGGAGCAGCTCCGGCACGACGACGACCTCGACGCGCGTGTCGACATCTACTCGCTCGGCATGGTGCTCTACGAGCTCTACACCGGGCGTCAGTTCTTCGCCGGACTGAAGGACCACGAGGTGATCGGGCGGGTGCTCTACGAGAAGGTCGAGAACTCCGTCTCGTTGCCCGACGCGCCTGCGGAGTTCACACGTGTGGTCGAGCGCGCCATCGCGCGCGACCGCGACGCCCGCTATCCGACCGCCGCCAGCTTCGCCGCCGATCTCCAAGCATGCCTCGACATCATGGGCCGCAAGGCGAGCGGAGCCGACGCCGCGGCCCCGACCGGAGACGAGACGAACGTCGGCGACATGGGCGCGATCGACGCGCAGATCCGCGCCCTCGAGCGCAAGCGTCTCCATCGGCAGACACGCCAGACCCAGATTCAATGTCGCGAGGCGCGCGCCGGCGCCGAGAGCGCGGGTGCCGCCGAGGAAGCGGCCACGGAGTTCGGACGCGCGCGGACGCGCGAGGCGGAAGCCGAGGAGCGCCTCACACACAACGACCACCAGTCCGCCGCGGCGCTCTTCCGCGAGGCGGCGGCCGCGTTCGAGAGCGCGACGACGCTCGCCCGCGAGCGGCGGCAGGCTCGCGTCATCGAGGAGGCACGCGAGGCGATGCGGGTGAGCGCCCGTCGTGCGGCGGACGCGGGGGCGGCGGAGCTCGCGCGCGAGCTCCTCGAACGTGCCGAGAGACTGGGCGTCGAGGCCGAGGAGAACGCCACCCGCCGTGAATACGAGGCCGCCGCCGCCGGATTCCGTCAGGCGACACAGGCGTACGATGCCGCCAGCGACGCGTCCGAGCGTGTGCTGCAGCTGCGCGCGGTCGAGGCGGAACTCCCGAGCGTAGTCGCGGCGCGCGCCCGGGCCGAGAGCGTCGAGGCGGCGGAGCTCGTCCCGGAGATATTCGCAAGCGCGGTCCGAGATCACGAACGTCTGGAGCGTACGCTCGCGGCGGGCGAGGTCACGATGGCACGCGAGCTTCTGGTCCGCGTGCGCGACGCGTTCGCCGCGGCGGCGAGCGCCGCGGTCGAGGCCCGTGAGAAGAGCGCGACGGCGGCCGCCCGCGAACGGATGACGGTCGCGGGAGACGCCGCACGCGCCGCCGGCGCCGCCGATCTCGCGGCCGAGGAGATCGCGGCGGCGACGGCCATCGCCGTCGAGGGCGCGCGCGCCGACGCCGCGAGCGATTGGGAACAGGCGCGGCGTCTCTACGCCGACGCGGCAGAACGCTACCAGAAGGCCCGCGAAGTAGCGCTCAGCCGTGGCGAGCAGCAGCGCGTGCGTCGCGAGCTCGCCGAGGCGCGAAAAGCGATGGAAGCCGCCCGTGACGCCGCCGAACACGCCGGAGCCCCCGAGGCGGCGGCGACCGTCTTCGGCAAGGCGGACGAATTTGCGGCGCACGCCGCCAAGGCGGCGGCAGAGGACCCGGCGCAAGCGGCGAATGAGTACCGGCGCGCGGCGGACCAATACGCACAGGCTACCGAGGCGACCGGGCGGCGTGCGCAACGTCGCGCCGTCGAGGCGAAGGTCGCGGACATCGCCGCGGCACGCGCCGCGGCCGTCGCTGCGGGTGCACAGGACAACCCCGCCTTCCGCAGCGCCGCGACGGCCGAAGCCGAGGCACGGGAAGCGCTCGGGGCCGACGATCTGTCGGCGAGTGACGCGGCCGCGGAACGCGCTCTCGTGGAGTACCGCGAGGCAGGAGCGGCCGCGGAACGTGCGCGGCACGCGCGCGACGCGGACCAGGCGCTCGCACACGTCACGGCCCGCCAGGCTGAGGCGCTCGAGGTAGGCGCCGATCGGGCGGCTGCGGATACCTACGCGGCCGCGACGCGTCTTCACGCCGAGGCAACCGAGCGGCGCGAGCGCGAGGACTGGCAGGGCGCGAGCGCGCAGGCAGCGACGGCCGAAGAGCGATTCACGCTCAGTATTCACGCCGCGCTCGAGGCCCTTCGCACGGAAGTCGCCGCGGCGAGAGAGGCCGCCGAGCGAGCCGGCGGGAGCCTGGCAGAGGGGGCACAGGCCGAACACGTCGCTGCCGAGCGGCTCACGGCCGGCGTATCGGCCGCTGCGGCGGCGGCCCTTCGTGAAGCGGCGGCGCACCACCGTGCCGCCGTCGCCGAGCGACGTGCCGCCAGCGAAGACGCGCAGGAGGCAGCGCTCGCCGGGCAACGAGACGCGAGCGGAGCAGAGACCCCGCGTCTGGCGCCCGATCTCTTCGCGGCCGCCTCGCGGAGCATGGCGATCGCGGAGGAAGCGTATCGCGCCGAGCGATTCAACGACGCCGCGGTCGACTTCGCGGAGAGCGCCCGCATCTTCGCCGAGGCGAAGGCTGCCGCCGACCGGGCACGATCGCGCGAGCGTGCGTTGGCGTCCCGCGGCCGCGCCGCAGAGATGCGCATGCAGGTCGAGCGAGCCGGCGCCGTGGAGCTCGTGGGCGATCGTGACCTGCAAGCCGCGGCGCGGATCTTCGCCGACGCCGAGCGCGCTTTGGCCGACGAGAACTTCGCGACGGCCGACGACGGGTTCGGCGCGGCCGCAGCGGCGTTCGAGCGCCTCCTCGCGTCGAGTGAGCGCGCGCGTGCCGAGGGCGATGCGCGCGCAGCGGCGGAGCGCGCCCGCGCCGCGCGAACGCTCTGGGGCTCGGCACCGCGCGGCCTTCGCGCACGCTGGCGCGTTCGCCGCGCTGACCGCCTCCTCGAGCACGGGATGGTCGCGCTCGACGCGGGAGACCTGTCGCGCGCGAGCGCGGACTTCGAACGCGCGACCGCGCTCCTCGCTTCGCCGCCCCCCTCCGCGCCCGCATCGCCGGCCGCGCGGCCGGCGGCGACGACGATCGCTTCCCCCGACACACCCGCCACCGCCATCGCGAAACCGGCCACCGTGGTCGCACGCGATGCCTCGGCCGCCCTCGTGGTGGGCGACGTCATGACCGGAGCCACGGCCGTTCCGGACGCCGCTGGAGCGCCGACGATCGTCGGCAACGTCGGCCGCGCAGACACCGCCGTGGGCGAAGCAGGCGGTGAACCGGCGCGGCTCGGGGAACCACGGCTTGCGCGGCGAGGCGCGGCGTGGCGGCGACCTCCGCGTACGGCGCTCGCCGCCGGCAGCGGAGTACTCGTGGCGGTTGCCCTGCTTGCCTTGGGGCTCGCGACGCGCCTCCGGACGACCGTCATGCCCGCCCATGACGTCCCGGCCGCACGGTCGGAAAAGAACCCCGCCCAGGTGGAGCAAGTCGAGAAAGCGCCCAAGACCGCGCCCAAGAAGATCGACGAAGTCGCCGTCATCGACACCGCCCCTGCCCCTGCCGTACCGGCGGTAGCGCCGGAGCCCCCGCCGCCTCCGGCGCCGCGCATCCAGAGCGTCGAGCCGGAGGAAGCGGTCGTGCGGCTGCAGCAGGGCGAGTCGGCGTCCTTCGGTATCCAGGTCGTTGACGCGCGTGGGGTCTCGTATCGCTGGAGCGTCGGCGATCGCGTCCTCACCGACGCGAGCGGACCGACCGTGACGGTTCCGGTCGAGAACGATCCCCAGCAGATCACCGTTGTCGCCCGCACCGTGGGCGGCGAAGCGACGCATAGTTGGAAGCTGGCGTCGCTGCCGCGTGCGACCGCCGTCGCCCCTCCGCGTCCCCCGGTCATCGAGGCGAGTCTACCCCCGGATCGCACCGTCGATCTCGAGGCGGGAAGCCGTAGGCAATTCGCCGTCACCGCCAAGGACCCGAGCGGCGGCCGGTTGAGCTATGCCTGGTCGATCGACGGCCGGCCCGTGGGACGAGATGCCCCGACGTTCGATTTCACACCCGGCGCTGCCGAGGAGGGCCAGGTGCGCCACGTGAAGGTGCAGGTCGCCAGTGCCACGCATCAGACCGCGGCAACCGAGTGGAGCGTGACGGTCCCGCAGACTCCGGTCCGCATCGTGAACCGGAGCCCTGGTGACGATGTCGCGGCGGCCATCGGCGAACAGAAGGATTTCGTGGTCGAGGCACGGGCGGGCGCGCGTGACAGCGCGCCGCTTTCGTACCGGTGGTCGGTCAACGGTCAGCCGGTACCGAACGCGAGCGGTCCGCGTCTCGCGTACAAGCTCGATCGTCCGCTGGCGGACGTGCAGGTCCGCGTCGAAGCGCCGGGGCGCCAGGCGGCGGTGAGCAGCTGGCACATTCGCGGGTCGGTGCCGACGGCGAAGCTCGGCGAACCCCCTCCCACGGCGCAGCGCGAGATCGAGCAGTGGATCGAGGCGTATCGCAAAGCCTACCAGGACAAGAACGTCGACAACCTGATCGCTCTCGGTGTCGTGCCGGCGAACCAGAGAGGCAAGATGGCGCAGATTCTCGACGATCTGCAGGATCTCGAGGTCCGTATCGCGTCACGCACGATCGACGTCCAGGGCGACGATTCCGCGACGGTCACCCTCACCCGTATCGACGGCTTCCGAACCGGCGGCAGTCGGACCGAGAAGACGATCGCCATCAAGAAGACGCTGCGCAAACGGAACGGCGCCTGGGTGGCACAATAGCACGGGCTCACTTGACCCATCGGCTTCTCGCACGCTACACGATCACTGGGTGAGATGGTGAGGTTCTTGGCGGGTCCGCGTCGGCGCTCCATCGCACACCGCTCGCCGTTCGTTCCGTCGATCGTCGCATGTGCTCTCCTCGCCCTGGGTTCGCACGCCGCTGCGACGGTCGTGCAACAGGTCGACTTCGACGCGCAGTGCGCGACCGCCGACCGCATATTCGTCGGCACGGTGCACGCGGTCGCAGCGAGGAAGAATCCACGCGCGCCGCAGTACTTCGAGACCACCGTCACGTTCGCCGTCGATGAGGTCGTGGCGGGCGTCGTGCCGCCCGAGATCGATCTCCGTCTGACAGGCGGGACGATCGGCGACGAGCAACAGTCGATCGACGGCATGCCGGACTTCGAAGTCGGCGAGCGCTACGTGGTCATGTTGGAGGCCGACCAAGCCCGGCCACTCGTCAGCCCGTTCGTCGGCTTCAATCAGGGCGTGTACCGGGTTCTGCGCGACGCCCAGGGCGCGTACGTCGGCGATCGTCACGGCCTACCGCTCCCAGAGCTCGCGACCTCGGTCGCCGGCGCCGCCGCGGAGACCTACGGTCGTCCGGCGGGCCACGTCGACCTCGCGGCCTTTGTCGCCGGGATCCGTGCGGCGCGCGCACGATGATCGGCCGACACCTCCAGCGCCGGTCGGCGGTACGCGTAGCAGTGACCGTCCTATGGATCGGCGCCGCGGGCGCACTGTTCCTCGCGACGCCCGGCGCGGCGGACGCCCAGTGTCCGGCCCTGCCCGGCGATGCGTTCGCGTTCCTCCCCGTCAATCCGCCGAGCGATCATTGTCCGGCCGTGCCGGCCGTACACTGGGCGGATTCCCGCGTCGTCTTCGAGTGCGGTTTTTTCGCGGACGGAACGCACGGGGTCGACTGCGGCGAAAATCCCGCCGGCTGCGTCGCGCTCTGTCGCGGCGCCGCCGAGCTTTGGAACAGCGACCTGCCCGGCCGCTTCACCTTCGTCGAGGCGGACGCATCGACGCCGGTTGCGTTCTGCACCTCGGGTTCCAACAACGGGGGTCTCGACGGCCGCACCTCCATCGGTGGAAGTACGACGCTCTGCGACGGCAGCGCCTTCGGTGGCAGCATCCTCGCGATCACACTCAGACGGACGATCGCGAGCGGCTCACGGAAGGGTGAGCTCCTCGACTCGGACATCACGGTCAACACCGCCTTCCAGTTCGATCCGAGCCTCTTTCGCCACGTCATCGGCCACGAGCTCGGACACGTCCTCGGTCTCGATCATCCGGACCAGTGCGGGCACGACTTCAACGTGCTCATGCGCTCGGTCGTCGGCTCGTCGAGCAACCCATGCTTCGTCGAAGGGCCGACCACCGACGACGTGAACGGCGCCGACTTGATCTACGCGCTCGTCGGTCCGACGCCGACGCCGACGCCTGCGGCAGGTTGCGGCGACGCCGATGGGAGCGGGAGCGTGACGGTCACCGACGGCGTGCAGACGCTGCGCGCCGCCGCGGGGCTCTCGAGCGTGTGTACGCTTGCGGTCTGTGACGTCGACGGCAGCGGCGTGATCACCGTCACCGACGGCGTCAACGTGCTACGCGCCGCCGCGGGCCTGCCAGCCATCCTGAACTGCGGCGGCTGACGAGAGGCGTCGCGGCGGTGGTGGACTAGAAAGTCACCTCGACACCGACCGTCGGTACGACGGCCGCGCGCAACCCGTCGTCGTTGAGTGGAATCGTCGCGGTCGCGAAGGCGATCGCTTGCGAACCGATGGCGAACTTGCCGCCGATCGCCAGGTCGAGGATGTCGTTTCGATTGACGTTCACCAGAATCGGGCGCCCATGGAACGGCGCGCTGGTTTCCGTGAGCTGACCATCCTGGACCGCCGGCAGCCGCGCCGAGCTCGGGATGCGTGCGGCGGGCGCAAACTCGCTTCGACCCAAGAAGTCGACGGTCAACGCCACGAAGCTCGCCACCTGGGCGGTTACACCCGCGAGGTACTTGGCCTGGCTGTGATCGACGCTGTCGCAGTTGAACTCGACCCCGGCCTGCGCGTGCGGTTCGAAGATTTCGCCGACCGTCTGCGAGGCGATGAGGAACGTGCCGAGCCGGGTGTCGCCCGTACCCTGAAAGTTTCCCGGACTCCCGGTCGGAAGCACGAGATCGAGCAACCCCGCAACTCGCACGGGATTCGTCAGCGCGAGATACTTCGAGCGCAGCCGAATGTCCCCAACCCCCAGCGAACTGCCGCGCGCCGCGAAGTCGTCGCTGAGGCCGGGGCGCGACGCCGGCGGCAGCAACGCTTCGAAACGCGGATCGAGCGTGCGCTCGGTGACCTGGTTGCGGACGAACGTGCGGACTACCGGAACGTCGATGTTCACGTCGAGGTCATCGAGAACGCCATAGGTGAAGCTGAAATCGACGAGCTGTGCCTCGATGTCGAGGTTGGCCTTGAGCTGCGTGAAGGTGGTCTCGGGCGTCAGGCCGGGGAACTGCGACGCGAGATCGGGGCGGCGAAGACCGGCGAACGCACGCTGATTGCCGATGTTCGCGACCTCGACCCGGCTCGTCAGATTGTCGAGGTCGTGCCCGTTGATGGTGTCGAATTTGATGTAGGTGTAGGAGACGTTGGCGTTGAACTTGTGCGCGCCCACGGTGACCGCGCGTTCCGAGAACAGCGGGCCGAAGGTTTTCGTGGATCGTTCGTAGACGTCGAGCTGCGGGTTGAACTCGTAGGTGAACCCGGCCGAAGTCGACAAGCTCGGGATCTGGTTCGCGACTTGCGATCCGATCACGGAGCCGAGCGGCGCGAGCGCCGCTGCGATGACGCCACCCTGCGCCGCCGTCGGCGCACCGAGGGTCGCGCGTAGATTGCGGGCTTCCCCGACCCGTACGCCGCCGAGCGACAGCGCCACTGCCACACCTGCCACGACGGCCACCCGTGTCCTCATACTCCCCCCTCTCCAGCGAGCCCCACGCGTCGGCCCGCCGCAGCGATACCTCGTACGACTACCGCGGAGCACTCGACCGTCGTGCACCTCTCGGTGACGCCTTCGCCCGAGAACCTACGAAACGCCCGGGGTCACCGTGAACGAATTCGGGTCGCCCGCCCCGCCCCCACTCGCCGTCGCCGACTTGCCGGTGGTGCCGAGGTCACCCGCCGCCAACGTTTGCCCGGCGAGCTGATCGAAGGTGCAAGTGATGGTGATGGGGAACGTGAGGTTGGACGTGTTCGCAACCGATAGGACGAGATTACCGTTGTCCTGATCGTTCTTGGTGAAGATGCCGCCCGCAGCGGTCGTGCAATTGACGCTGTCGGCAGTACCCGTGAAGCTGCCCTTGGCGGTCGGATACGTCGCGGTGAACTGAAAGCCATCCAGGGCGGTCGACGCCGTGACGCCGAACGTGACGGTCCGCGTCGTGCTCGCGCCCGGCGTCGCCGTGGGAGTGGGAACGGGAGCCGCCGGAGTCGCGGTTCGCACGGGCGTCGCCGTTCGAGTCGGCACCGGCCCGCCGCTGTTGTCGTTGTTGTCGTTGTTGTCGCTGCCGCCGCAACCGGCGCCGAAGGCAAAAGCAATCACCACCGCCGCCAAGACATGAAACGTGACCCGAGATCTCATTCGAACGTCCCTCCTCCGTGCAGAGTGCCCCTCCAACATGACAACCCGGTGCGAGTACGTGCAGTTACCAGACTCGTTGCAGAACGGTCAAGGCGAGCCGCGCCGACACCGCGGCGCGAAGCGCGCGCGTGTGGCCTCCTAGACACTCGTCAGCTCGAAGGTATCGAGATTGAGATTGAAGAGTGCCGTGCTGCGGTCGTCGAGCTCGACGAGGACGTGCGCGTTGACCGAACCGTCGAAGGCGAGGTTGATCTGATTGATGGCCCCGAGGTCCGTCTGCGTCATGCCGCCGATGCCGAGCGACCCGCCCAGGAAGACGACCTGTCCCTGCGTGTCGGTGCCGACGGCGAGATCGTTGAACCCGAGGTCGAAGTTGCCGAAACTGGAGAAGAACTGCAGCGAACCGCCGATCGTCGTGCTCGTCTGCTGGTCTCTGAACGAGAGCTGCCCCGCCACGCCCACGGATTCGAGCGTCGTGAGATCGGTGATCGTGAGTTCGAATCCGACGCTCGCCGACCCCACCGTGAGGCTGCCGTCGAATTGTTCACCGCCGAGCACACACCTCGTGAAGATGGCTTGGCTGCCGACGAACTCGATCGTGCCGCCGGGGTTGTCGCAGGGCTGGCCCGCCTGTGCCGCGCGTTGCGCCGCCCCGCCTTTGGGAATGAACCCGAGGCCGACGTCGAGGAACGGTCGCACCTGGTCGATGATCTGCTGCGCCTGCCCGCTCACGAGATTGCACGCGTCGATGGAAGGAAGGCCGGCGGCCTTGCGCAGGATGTTGACGCCGTCCGTGATCGTGATCGTGCCGCTGCTGTCGACGTCGCACACCGCGAGCGTGCAGACGCTGGAGAGGCCGGCGGCGGCACGCAGCGCCTGCACGCCATCGGTGACGGTAACGGTCCCGCTCCCGTCGCCGTCGCCGCATACCTGCGCGTAGGCCGTCCCGACAGCCCCCGCGGCCAGCGACAGCGCCGCGATCATCAGAAGACAGCGCCTTGCGATCATACTCATCCGGATCCTCACTGACGGAAGCGCTAGTTGGTTTCCTTCGAAGGTTGGAGGCTCAGCGACATCTGCACCGGGCCCGCCGCGCCCACAACCGGGTTTTGCCGCAAAATCCCGTACTGACTGAGCACACCGTTCACCAGGGTCGCCGGACACAGCAAGAAACTCTGCGTGCCGAGATTCTGCGGGAAGGAAACGTTCAGTGTGATTTGTCCCGAGAGTGCGGAGAGCGGGAGCTCGTAGAAGCCGTCGAAGAGGTTGCCCGCCGTGTCGGCGACCGCGAACACGAAAACCGCATTGCTGTCGGCGGCGATCGCGGCGGTCAGTGCCTCGGCGTTGAAGGGCACGTTGACGGTGTTGGAGCCGCCCGCGGTGGCAGTGCCGTTGCCGGTCGGCGTTCCGATCGTCGAGGGAGCGCCGGCGCCCGGAATCGGGGCGGCCCCCACTTCCAGCGTCGCGCGTGTACCGTCGGAGGTCTGCACGCTGTTCACGAAACCACTCACCTCGGTGTTGCAGGTAATGGTGGCCCCGAGACTTGCAGCCGCCCGTAACACCGCGACCCCGTCGGTCACGTCGACGTGGCCGCTGCTGTCGACGTCGCAGATCTGCTCGGAGCAACCGCTCGAGAGAGCAGCGGCCGCGCGCAGCACTTGCACGCCGTCGGTCACCGTCAGGGTTCCGCTGCCGTCGGGATCACCGCAAATTTGAGCCCGGACCGGCACGCCCGTCAGAAGGAGCGCCCCGCCGCAAAGGACCCCGAGAACCCGGACCATCGAACGTCCCATCTACCCTCCGTACCCCTGACCCACCGATGGCGTGGTACCAACGGTCCCTGGTTCCTGTCAATCGAAGCTTCGCAGAGCATCGTCGCTGCGAAATCGCACGGCGCGGCGCGCCGGTCGCACAGCCAGCCTTTCGCTTGCTCTCAGCGCGCCGCGGTCGACTGCGCCGCGGTCCGCAATTGACGGCGCCACTGCTGCTCGTCGATCGGCATCGGTACCGTCGTCTGGACGAACTCGAGCAGGGTGGCCGCGAAGCGCTGCGGGTCGTCGCGGTACGGAAAGTGGCCCGCCCCGGGGAAGATCTCGAGCCGACTTCCCTGGATTCTCTCGTGAGCGTCGTGCGCGTGGCGTACGGGGATCAACGGATCGCGCTCGCCCCAAACGATCAGGGTCGGTAGCGCGGAGGCGAGGTAGAGCCGGTCGGTCGCGCTCACGCGCTGGCCACCCACATCGATGATGCCCCGCACGGTGTGCAGGAACGCCTGGCGCGCCTCGGGCTCCTCGAGCGAGGCGAAGTTCCGCCAGATCTCTTCGAGGTCGGCGCTCGCCCGTAGACCGATGCGGCCGAGCATGTGCGCGACGGTGCCGACGCTGTGCCGTCCCGCGACGCACAGCCAGGGGAGCACGACTTCGGCCCCCGGGAGTGCCGCCGCGCGCAGCAGCGGGTGGAGCTCGCGACCGAGACCGCCGCTCGACACCAGCACGAGGCGCTCGCAGCGCTCCGGGAACTGGTAGGCGAACTGCAAGGCAACCCCGCCGCCGAGCGAGTGCCCGACGATCGTCCCCCGCTCCTCGCCGAGCGCGCCGAGCAGGTCGCGAATCCCGTTCGCGTAGGCCCCGAGCGAGTAGTCGCCCCGCGGCTTGGACGAATCCCCGTGACCGAGGAGATCCGGGGCGATCACCGTGTGGCGTCCACTCAACCGGGAGATCGTGTCCTCCCACGTCGTGGAGCTTCCCGCGATCCCGTGGAGGAGAACCAAGAGAGGGCCGGTCCCGGCGCGTCGATAGCTGAACCGATGCCCGTGCAGAATGATCTCAGCTCGTTCCATCAGTATTCCTCATGCGTGCAACGCCGCCTCGCGGACGCGCGCCGCGCGTTCGTGTCCGGGCCCCGAGCTTCCCGAGGCACCTGGTGCAGATGATGGCTCGTGGGCCCGATCGCTCCCGCACACCGATCGCGGCCCGGACACCCTTGCGCAGGACGGCGTTGCAGCGGTCGCAGACCGCGTTGACGTTCAGGACCGCCTCCTGCCAACCGAGGACGTCGGAGGCCGTCGGCACGCCCTCCGCCCCCGACAGGTGAGCATGCTGTCCGCGCGGCATCGCCTCCTCCTGCGCGATCGACAAAGCGATGTTGGCACTGTCGGTCATGATGTCCTCGACGAGACCGAACGTGTTGGTGAGGACATGCCGTAGCACCGTCGAAACCGACAGGCCCAAATTCCGAGCTCGCCGTTTGATGTGGCGATCGAGTGACTCGGGAACCCGCGTGTGGAGCACCCGCTCCTTGCGCGCATGGAGATCGACCGGTGCACCGACGTCTTGCTCATCGGCCGGCGCAACAGGACCGCGGGTGTGATCGATCATCGCCATAGATCACAACGTGATCGTTTGTATACGCAGGACCGCGCGACTCGTCAAATGGACCTGAGCTTGCGGGGTGAGGATGCGACTAGTTGACGAGCAGGTGCGGCTCGCCGGGCGGCGGATCGCTCACCCAAACGAACACGTGCGCAGCACCCGCGGTCGTACCGCGAACGCGAAAGGAGGAGCCGAGATCACCGCTGTTTCCGCCCTCCACCGTGATCGCCACTCCTCCGACGACGAGCCCGTCGAGATCCTCCAGGGCGCTCGTGTATCGCTGGCGACCCGCGTAGTAGGCCTCTTCACCGGTCGCGACCTCCCGGACGACGGAGGCGACGTGGGTGTCCAGGCTGCGCGCGCGTGTTTCCGCGAAGTGGGGAATCGCAATGGCGGCGAGGACGACGATGATGGCGACGACGAGCAGAACCTCGAGGAGGGTGAAGCCGCGTTCGTTGGTGAGCGCCATGCCGCCTAGGGGAGCAAGCCCGGTGCCCGCCGTGCGTCGCCGGCGCGCGCGCGATCAGGTCGTCGACCTTTTGCTTGACCCGTCGGGTTTTTACGCGCTCTCCCGCCATGGCGAGCGCCGCGGCGACCACGAGGATGCTCGCTCGTCGACCCGTCTCGCATCGCTGCACGTCGCCGGCCGGTCGCGCACACCTGCGAGATGGAGATGCAGCGGCGGTTCACCCATCATCGACCCTCCGCCAGACAGTCGCGAGCCACGGCTGCTCGGCCCGCGGTAAGCCCGTCGGTCGATAGTAGTGCTCGAGCTCGGAGAAGCCCGCGACGCCAAGGTGGCCACGCCACCCGTCGAGATCGTGCCAGACCCCGTAGCGATCGCTCTGCCAGCCTTCGTCGCCGTTGCCGCGCGGGTTCGACGCGAAGAGGACGCCACGCGGCCGCAGCGCCGTCCGCAACTCGCCGAGGACGCGCCGCAGCTCGGCGGTCGGCACGTGAAACAGTGAGGCGTTGGCGAAGATTCCGTCGAAGCGCGCCGGC
This sequence comes from Binatia bacterium, assembly GCA_041476145.1. Taxonomy (GTDB): domain Bacteria; phylum Desulfobacterota; class Binatia; order UTPRO1; family UTPRO1; genus DP-19. The sequence goes on along the minus strand of JBGOSW010000014.1, from coordinate 20,635 downwards.
GGGAGGTCGAGCGCGAGAAAGTCCTGGTGGAGCACCTCGCAGCCGGTATACGCGCGCGCCATCGCGACGAAGCGCGCCGAGCCGTCGAGGCCGACGGCTGCGTGGCCGAGGTCGCGGAACGTGACGAGGTCGCGCCCTGGCCCACAGCCGAGGTCGAGGATCACGAAGGGCGCGGGCCCGTCGATGTGGCGTAGGAGCGCGGCGACGTTCTGGGTCACGTCGTGGCCGCGGGTGGCTTCCCAGAACGCATCGGCACCGGCGTCGTAGTGATCGAGGGTGCGGCGGGAGATTGCGCGCCGGTCGGCAACTTCAATGATTCTCGTGCGCGCCACGGTCGACTCCGGACGCGTCTTCTATCATCCCCGCATCTGTCGTAGGCAACGTCACGAGGAGACGAGCCATGCCGAACGTGAACCGCGAGATTCACCTCAAGAGCCGGCCGACCGGGATTCCCACCGCGGCGAACTTCGAGATCGTCGAGGCCGCGATCCCCAAGACCGGACCGGGGCAGTTCTTGGTACGCAACGTCTGGATGACCGTGGATCCGTACATGCGCGGACGCATGATGGACCGGAAGAGCTACGTCCCACCGTTTGCGATCGGTCAGCCACTCGACGGCGGCTCGGTCGGGCAGGTGGTCGACTCGAAGCACGGTAGCTTCAGCGCCGGCGATTACGTTTGCGGTTTCGCCAGCGGCGGCTGGCGCGAGTACTACGTGTCCGACGGCACGATGATCCAGAAGGTCGATCCCAAGCTCGCGCCGCTGCAGTCGTACTTGGGTGTGATGGGTATGCCGGGCATGACCGCCTACACCAGCCTGCTGCGCATCGGCGAACCCAAGCCGGGGGAGACCGTGTTCGTCTCCGCGGCCGCGGGCGCGGTCGGCTCGGTCGTCTGTCAAATCGCCAAGATCAAAGGATGTCGCGTCGTCGGTTCGGCCGGCTCCGACGACAAGGTGCGCTGGCTGACCAAGGAGGCGGGCATCGACGCCGCCATCAACTATCGCACCGCCGGCGATCTGCTGAGCGCCGCCCAGCGCGCCTGCCCCCAGGGTGTCGACATCTACTACGAGAACGTCGGCGGCGCGCACTTGGAAGTCGCCCTCGAGCTGATGAACAAGCACGGGCGTCTGGTGATGTGCGGCATGATCAGCCTGTACAACGCCGTCGAGCCGCCGCCGGGACCGCGCAACTTGATCAACGTCATCGGCAAGAGTCTCAAGATGCAGGGCTTCATCGTCTCCGACTTCCTCGACATGGTGCCGGACTTCTTCGCCGACATGGGACGTTGGCTCGGCGAGGGCAAGATCAAATGGCAGGAGACGGTGGTCGACGGCATCGACAACGCGCCGCAAGCGTTTCTCGGACTCTTCAAGGGCGAGAACAACGGCAAGATGCTCGTTCGCCTCGGGCCGGACCGGCTCTGATCGCTTCACGACGATTGTCCGACAAGGAGTGTCCCGATGAGCGATTTCACGGTGAAAACCACGACCCAGGAACCCGATCTGCCGACCGCGATGCAGGTCGTCTACCAGTGGAACTACGACCCCGAGGTCGAGGAGCTTCGCAGCCTCTACGTGAAGGCGGCGGAGGCGCAGTGGATCGGCGAAAAGGATCTCGACTGGGATCGCCCGATCGATCTGGTGAAGTTCTCGACCACCCCGCTCGGCGCCGGCGTGCCGATCGAGAAGACCTCGTACTGGCGCTCGCTGCCGGAGGAGACGCGAGCTGAGCTCGTGCGTCGCACGGCGGCGTTCCGACTCTCGCAATTCCTCCACGGCGAGCAGGGCGCGCTCATGGTGGCGGCCCAGCTCGTGAACGCGGTTCCGCACACCGACGCCAAGTTTTACGCCGCGACGCAAACGATGGACGAGGCGCGGCACGTCGAGGTGTTCGCGCGCTACATCGCCAAGCTCGACGAGATCCGGCCGATCGCACCGTCGCTGAAGGGCATCCTCGATCAGACCCTCGAGACGGGCGACTGGATGAAGAAGCTCGTCGGCATGCAGATCGTGGTCGAGGGGCTCGCGCTGTACGCCTTCCGCGAGATGCGCAACCTGACCGAGGAGCCGCTGCTCAAGAACCTCCTCACCTACGTCGCCCGCGACGAGGCCCGGCACCACGCGTACGGCGTGCAGTACATCGAGCGGTGCGTGCCCTGTCTCGGGGCGAACGAGCGCGCGGAGCTCGAGGACTTCGCCCTCGAGTGCGCGCGCAGCTTGATCGACCGCAACGCCCAGGGCTTCTTCACCACCCTCCTCCAGATCTGGGCGGAGATCGGCGTCGACCCGGCGGCGATGTTCGCGAGTCTCCACGCCGAGCGCGAGGAGATCACGCGCGATCTGCCTCGCGGCCGGCGGCTCGGTCCGGTGCAAGGCTTCGTCATCCCGACGCTCCGGCGCTGCGGCCTCCTCTCCGAGCGTGTGGCCGAGCACTTCCACGGCTTCCTCAAGGACAACTTCGGCGCGCGCGTCGCGGGCGCGAACGTGGAGGAGTTCCTGCAGTACTTGCCGGAGCTGCCCGCCGATACGGCGCGGTGGGTGATGGGCGAGCTGCAGTAACCTCGCCGGCGTGGCGCGCCGTCACGACATTCTCATTCCGCTGTCGCACGATCATCGTGACGCACTCGCACTCGCCTTCCGTCTGACGCATCCGGCGCCGCCCGGACCCGTGACCCCCATGACCCCGACGAGCACGCCCGGGAGCCGTGCGCGGGAGACGGCCGCGTTCTTCGAGCAGAGCCTGGCAGCACACTTCCGAGCCGAGGAGACGGCGCTCTTCCCGGCGCTCCGCGCGCACCTGCCCCGCGATGCACCCGAGCAGCGACTCCTCGAGGAGCTCGTCGCCGATCATCGACACCTCGAAGCGCTGCGCGACGCCCTCGTCAGCGCCCGCAGCGACGACGATCGCGAGCGAGTGCTCGCCACGCTCGCCGCGGTCCTCGAGCGTCACGTACGTCGCGAGGAGCGTGACCTTTTCGTCAGGCTTGCGGAGCTCACGCGCGACGAGGACGAGCGCACCCGGATCGGCCTCGCGATTCGCACGTGTCTCGGTCGCGAGGTATAGCGCCCGCGGGCGGCCGACCTACATCACGCGGAGGATGATGTTCGCGCTCATTCCCACCAGGCAGAGGACGCCAAAGATGTACGCGACCGTCCGCCACGGCTGCAGTCCCCCGAGATAGCTCGCGGTGTGGGCGATCCGTGACACGGTAAAGCCGACGAAGTACCAGGGCGCCGCGTGCTCCGACGCGCCTACCAGCACGTACGCGACGCCGAGCGCGAGGAAGATGGGAATGTTTTCCACGTCGTTCCGCCACACGCTGGCGGCGCGCGCCACTTGCGGGAGCTCGGCGGCGACGGCGGTGCCGGTCCCGAAAACGCGCGCGTCCTCGGGATTGACGAAGACTCTCCGGCTGAGCCGGTAGTACGCCTGATAGTTCGAGACGAAGAGCATCTTGATGAAGAGCACCACCGAGCTGATCGCGTACCAATAGAGGGCCGTTGACATCGTGTTCCTCCTCCGGCGCGCTTCGTTGCGCCGTCGCGATGCATGGCACGGATGCCGACTCGAACAAAGCCCGAGGCGCACAGGCAGTTCAGGTGAGCGGAACGCCGAAGATCGCCGCGATGGTCCAGGTGGCGAAGCCGACGAAGATCGGGATCGTGAGGTTGTCGTCGATGCGCAGCGGCAGGAGCTCGCATCCCGCCGCCACGAGCGCGATCGTGGACGCCGCCGCGACGATCGCGAGCGTCGACGCGTCGGTGCCGTAGCCGAACACGAGCGCCGCGATCGCGAGCGTCGCCGCGAAGAAGGCGAGCGAGCCCTCGAGGCTGCGGTTGCGCGCGATGCGCCGCCGGCCGTAGCGGATGCCCACCACGGCGGCGAACGGGTCGGCGACGGCCAGCGTGTAGATGGCGACGAGCGCCGCCAGCTTCGGGACGCTGATGATCGTCAGCAGCACGGCGATCGCGTAGGGAATCATCGCGGACTCGCGCACCTGCTCCTCGGCGCGGACGAGCAGGCGGTTCACCCACGGCGCGTGCCGCGCGACGACCTCCGGGTACGCGATCCGGACGCGATCGACGACGTAGACGATGCACGCGATGGCCCCGAAGACGTGGATCACCTGCTCGTGGGTCAGCAGGAGGGCGTAGGCCGTCGCCGTCGACGTGCCGTTCGCGAGATGGAAGAACCGTCGCCCGAGCTGCAGGTCGTCCCGGGTCGCCGACGGCGACGTCGGGTCCATCACCACACGTCGGGCTCGAACATCCGGTCCTGCCGCATCCAGCGGCGCTTCAGGATCTCCCGTTGGTCGGGGTGCGTCAGGACGTAGAGGTCCTTCCGCTCGATGGCGCGCACCACCCGACGCGCGACCTCCTCGGGCGTGATCGTGCTGCCGACCATGCCGGCGGCAGGTGGAACCACCGGCTCGCCCGGGTTTCGCAACACCGCCGGCCGGCGTGTCACCGAGTTCTCGTTGATGTTGGTCGCGACGATCATCGGGCAGAGGACGCTGACGCCGATGCCCTGCCTGCTCACCTCACGATGCAGCGCCTCGGTGAGACCGACGACCGCGAACTTCGACGCACAGTAGACGCCGAGCCATTGCATGCCGACCAGGCCGGCCATCGAGGCGGTGTTGACGATGTGCCCGCCCTGCCCCTGCGCCAGAAGGCGCGGCAGGAACGCCTCGACGCCGTGCACGACGCCCCAGAAATTGACCCGCATCGTGAAGTCCCAGTCGGCGTGCGTCGCCGTCGCGATCTCCCCGAAGGTAGCGACGCCGGCGTTGTTGCAGACGATGTGCACCGCGCCGAAGCGGCCGACCGTCTCCTCGGCGAGCGCGCGCACCGCGTCGAGTACGGTGACGTCGGTCTGCACGGCGAGCGCCTCCGCACCGCGCGCGCGCAGGCGCTCGGCGACCGCCGCGGCGGCGTCGAGCTCGAGGTCGGCGAGGACCAGTCGGGCGCCGCGCACCGCGAAGGCCTCCGCCATGGCGGCACCGATGCCACCGCCCCCGCCCGTGATCACGGCTACGCGTCCCTGGAAGTCGTCCATGCGCCGGAAGCTACGCGAAGGCGCGCGCCCGGGGCAACCGTCGTCGGCATTTCGGCTCGCCCGTCGCAGGCTGGGTTGCCTCGTCTCCAGCGGCGTGGAACAAGGTCCGCATGCGCACTGCACTCGCTCTCTGCATCCTCGGCCTCACCATCACTCTCGCTCCGGCGCGCGTCCATGCCGGCACGAAGTCCACGGACACGCCCCTCCGAACCGTCACCGTCGACGAGCTCGCGGCACTGCGAACCGCCGGCAAGGCGATCGTCGTCGACGCCAACGGAGCCGACACGCGCCAGAAGTACGGCGTCATTCCCGGCGCCGTGCTGCTCCCCCACTACGCCGACTACGACGTCGCCAAGGAGCTGCCGCACGATCGATCGGCGAAGCTGGTCTTCTACTGCGCCAACGAGAAGTGCATGGCTTCGCACAAGGCGGCGGAGCACGCGGCCGAGGCCGGATACTCGGACGTGAGCGTCCTGCCGGCGGGGATCATGGGTTGGAAAGGCGCCGGGCAGCCGACCGGCTCGTCGGGAAGCTGACCGACCCAGCGCTCGCTCGTCTTACGCGACAGGTGCGAACGTCGAAGGCGCGATGAGCACGCAGCAGCCGCTCATCATCGAGGCGGCGATCAACGGCGCCACCCCGAAGGCGATGAACCCGCACGTGCCCCGGACGGTCGACGAGATCGTCGCGTGCGCGTGCGCCTGCATCGAGGCCGGCGCCGCGATCGTCCATCATCACAACGACGAGGGCCTGCTCGAGGGCCGTCATGCGACGGAGCCGTATCGCGAGGCCTGGATCGCCATCTACGCGCGGCATCCGCAGGCGCTGCTCTACCCGACGATGGGCGGGGGCGGTCCGCGGACGCACATTCGGGAGCGTTACGCGCACGTCGAAGAGCTCGCCGACGCCGGCATGCTCCGCATCGCGATCATCGATCCCGGATCGGTGAGCCTCGGTCCTCTCGATGCGGACGGTCTGCCGATGGCGATCGACCTCGTCTACCAGAATACCTTCGCCGACGTCCGCTACATGATGGATGTCTGCCGTGCGCGTGGCCTCGCCGCGCACGTCTCGATCTTCGAACCCGGCTTCCTGCGCGTGGCGCTCGCCTATCACGCCGCCGGGCATCTCGTTCCCGCCAAGATTCAGCTCTATTTCGGCGGTCCCGTGTTGCCGTTCGGCCTGCCGCCCACCGCTGCGAGTCTGGATGCCTATCTCGCGATGCTCGCCGGAAGCGGTCTTCCATGGATGGTCGGAGTCTTGGGCGGCGACGTCACCGAGACGCTCGCGCAGCTCGCCGTCGAACGCGGCGGTCACGTGCGCGTGGGTCTCGAGGACTATGCCGGTCCGCACCAACCACGCAATGAGGAGCTGGTGGCCGAGATCGTGGAGAGAGCGCGACGCGTTGGCCGAGCCGTCGCCACGCCGGAGCAGGCCGCGCAGCTCCTCGGCGTGCCGCGCGCGCCCGTCGCGAGCGTGTGAAGGATGGGCCGTTTTGAGCTCGAACCCGCAACCCGCTGCCGAGATGGAATGATAGCAGCGCGGTAACGCACGGAAGCGCCGGGATCCTCTCGCGTTCTCACGCGCGAATTGAAGTCGCGTACTGCAAGTTTCGGCAGAGTTTCGCCGATTTCTGCAGTCCCCGGATCCCGGCAACGGTGCCCCCGAAGGACGCGCTTGCATCTTGTAGTCGTCGCCGGGGGCCCGACCTTTGCTTGCGGTGCCTTCGACAATGGGTCCGCAGCGCACGGACGGCCACGGGCCAACCTCCGATACGCACGCATCGCCGAGCTGAGTGCGGCGATGTCCCGTTCCATCGATTCTCCGATGCCGTCCGGGACGCCCGACTGCATCGCGGTGAGCGTCGTCGTTCCAGCACACGACGAAGCGCCGAACCTGGAGCGGTTGGCACACGACGTACGAGCGGCTCTCGATCCTTGCGGCGTCGTCTGGGAGCTGATCGTCGTCGACGACGGCAGCATCGACGAAACCCCGTCTCTTCTCGCCCGCCTCGCCGCCGTCGACCCCCGCATTCATCGCCTCCGGCTTCCGACCCGAAGCGGCCAGACGGCTGCTCTCGTCACTGGCTTTCACGCCGCTCGCGGACGACTGGTCGCGACGCTCGACGCCGACCTGCAGTGTCCGGCACGGGATCTACCCGCGCTATTGACCGCACTCGGCGCAGCGGATCTCGCCTGCGGCATCCGCACCGCGCGTCGGGATCCGTTGCGGCGGCGCATCGTCTCTGCACTCACGAACCTCGTGCGCCGCTGCGTCCTCGCGCCGCGATTGCGCGACCTCGCGTGTCCATTGCGGGTCTTCCGACGCGAGGCGCTGGCGCAGCTGGAGACCAGGATCCCGCTCTTCGACGGTGCGCACCGTTGGTTGCCCGCGCTCTTCATCCTCGCTGGGCTGCACGTCGTGCAGCGACCAGTGACGCACGAGCCGCGACGCGCGGGAGTATCGAAGTACACGGCCACCGGCCGCGCATGGCCGATCGCGCGCGAAGCCGGGCGCGTCCTCGAAATCGCCCTGCACCGCAAGCGCGGGCTCCGCGTAGCCGCCGCGGTCGCGGGACTGGCGGTGCTCGCGCTGCCCTTTCTGTTTCGTCTCGGGGCCTGGCCGCTCACGGAGCCCGACGAGGGACGCAATGCCGAGGTCGCACGGGAGATGTTGCAGTTCGGTAACTGGAGCGTTCCGCACTTCAATCACCTGCCATACCTCGACAAACCCGTTCTCCTCTTCTGGGCGATGGCCGCCGCATATCGCGCCCTCGGGGTGAGCGAATTCGCGGCTCGACTGCCGTCCGCCCTTGCCGCGATCGGCACGGTTGCGCTCACGTTCGCCGTCGCACGCGCGCTCCTCGACACGCGCCAGGCGGTCGTCGCCACCGTGAGCGTCGCGACGGCGCCGCTGGTCCTGGTCTTCGCTCGGGCTGCGATCTTCGACATGCTCCTCACCTTCCTGATGACCGCAGCGCTGTTTTCGCTCCTGCAGGCTCGCCTCACCGGCAACGTCTGGCGCTGGTGGCCGCTCGCCGGGCTGACCACGGGGCTCGCCGTCCTCTGCAAAGGCCCCGTCGGCCTCGCAGTTCCGCTCCTGGCCTGGTTCACCAGCCGGGGTGCGCTCCAACCGATGCACCGCCGCGCGAGTCCCGCCGCAGCCGTCGCGGCCGTCCTACTCGGCACGCTGGTCGTGCTGCCTTGGGTCGCACTCGTTCAGCGCCACGAGCCGGGATTCCTGCGGTACGTGCTGGTCGACGAGACGCTCCTGCGCGTGACGTCGACCGCGGGCGTCCATCGTGGGGGACCGCCCTACTACTACGTCGTCGCGCTCGCATGGGCCGGAGGGGTTTGGGGCGCGCTACTGGTCGCACTCATTCCGGCACTGGTGCGCCGTTGGCGCGCGGGCGGCACCGATGCAGCCGCGATCGCATTTGCCGCACGTGCCGCGGGAGCGATCGTGCTGTTCTTCACCGTCCTGGCTTCCAAGCGACCGCAGTACATCCTACCGGCGCTCGTGCCGATCGGGGTGCTGATCGCAGCGGGGGCGAACGCGGACCCGCAGCGGGTGGCGAGGACACTGCGACTGCTCGGGGGCGTCGCCCTGCTGACGGGGATCACGACCGTCATCGTGGGACACGTCGGGGCCGCGCCGGCACGCGGTCATCTGCGCGCCCTCACACCTACCGTCCTCGCAACCGCCGGGTTCGTGGTTGCCGCTTGGGGCGTTCTAACGACCACTGTCGCACGCCGATCGCGGGCGGCGCTTGCCTGCGCCGCGCTTCTCGCACCGGCCCTCGGGCTTGGACTGCTCGGACCCATGGGCGTGTACGCAGAGTCGCGGTCCGCCCGCGACATTGCGAGGAACATTCCCGCCCACGGCAAGGTCGTGTGCTTGCAAACGTTCCGCACGAGCCTGCCCTTCTACCTGCAACGTCCAGTCGTGCTGGTCACACGGGACGCACACGAACTCACGAGCCGCTACGTGACGGCGATGCGGAGCCGCCTCATGGGCGACGAATACCTGCAATCCGTCGAACGCTTCGCGGACGTGATCGCCGCCGACCCCGATGTCTTCGTGCTCACCAAGGAGGAAGAGAAGGACGTGAGGCGTCTCGCAAAGCGCCCACTCGTTCGCGTCTACGCGCACCGGCGAAGCCTGCTGCTTCAACCCGCGGGCTGACCCGATGTGCGGCATCTACGGGATGGTCGGCGGCAGCACGCCGCCGACCGACGCGGACCTCGCGTGCATGGCCGGCCAGCTCGGGCACCGTGGTCCCGACGGCAACGGATCCGCAGTGCGAGGGCGGGCCGGCCTTGGCTGTCGACGCCTCGCGATCATCGATGTCGCCGGAGGTAAGCAACCGCTCGCGAACGAGGCCGGCGACGTCCTCGCCGTCTGCAACGGTGAGATCTACAACCACGCCGCGCTCCGCCGCGAGCTCGAAGCGCGGGGCCATCGCTTTCGAACGCGCAGCGACGCCGAGGTCATCCCGCACTTGTACGAGGAATACGGCATCGATTTCGTGTCGAGGCTCGACGGGATGTTCGGCCTCGCCCTGTGGGACGCCCGCGCCGAACGGCTCGTCCTGGCGCGGGATCGCCTCGGCGAGAAGCCGCTCTACTACACCACGACGACGGCGGGGCTCCTCTTCGCGTCGGAGCCGAAGGCGCTCTTGGCTACGGGGCGCGTCGATCCCGGACCGGACTGGATCGCGCTCGCCGGTTACCTTCGACGGGGTTACGTGCCGGCGAGCATGAGCGCATTCGCCGCGATCGCCAAACTCGCCCCCGGTAGTCGTCTCGTCCTCGAAGGAGAGCACCTCGACGTCGACCGATACTGGGAGGTCGCACCGCTGCTCGCCGCGCCGCCGATCGAACGCGATCCTGGTGCAGCCGCACGCACCCTGCGCACGCTCTTCGAGCGTGCGGTCGGGGCGGCGCTGGCGAGTGACGTCCCACTCGGCATCTTCCTTTCCGGCGGGATCGACTCGACGGCCGTCGCGGCAGTGGCTCGTGCCGTCCACGGGCCCGATCTCGACACGTTCGCCCTGGGATTCGACGTCCGCGGTTTCGACGAGCGCGACCACGCGTCCTTTGCCGCGCGCTGTCTCGGCACCCGCCACCACACGCTCACGATCACACCGGATCTCTTCCTCGAGGGCACGCGCGCGCTCGCACCGCTCCTCGACGAGCCGCTCGCGGATCCGGCGCTGGTCCCAACCTACTTGCTCGCGCGCTATGCAAGTCGCAGCGTGAAGGTGGTCCTCGTCGGCGAGGGCAGCGACGAGCTCTTCGCCGGTTACCCGAGCTACATCGGCGGGCTCCTCGCGCCCCAGTACCGACGCCTCCCACGTCGCATACGCCACGCGTTGACCGCGGTGGCGCCGCGGCTCGGCGCTCCGAGAGGGAATACCACGCTCCGGTACCTCGTGCGCCGTTTTCTCGAAGAAGCGGAGGTACCGGCGGCGGTCCGACATGGAGCCTGGACCGGTTGCTTCAGTGCCGAAGCGTTCGCCTCACTCGCGACCCCCGGAGGGCCGCTCATTCGACCGCCGGACCCGCAAGTCCCGCTCGCCCGCACCGAGGTCGACATGCTCCTCGCGCTCGACCTCGATGGCTACCTGCCGGACGACCTCCTCGTCAAAGTCGATCGGGCGACGATGGCAGCCTCGCTCGAGGGACGGGCACCGTTTCTCGACCATCACCTCGTCGAGTTCGCATGCCGCCTTCCGGCCGATCTGAAGTTGCGCGGCATCACCGGCAAGCTCGTGTTCCGCCGCGCCGTCGCCGACCTCGTACCGCGGCCAATCCTTCGACGCGTGAAGCGTGGCCTCAGCGTTCCGCTCGCCGCCTGGATCGCCGGGCCACTTCTACCCTTCGTGCGTGAGACGCTTGTCCGACTCGATCCCGAGACGTTCCGGCCGAGAGCGGTGCGGGCGCTCCTCGAGGCGCACCTCGAGAGCCGACGGGACAACCGACGGGAGATCTGGGCTCTCGTCATGTTCCAGCTTTGGCGGGACACCTACGGCACGACGTCCACGACCCGCACGACATGATCGAAACGCCGGCCTCCGGGGGAAAGACCCGTGACGCATCTGCGACCCGACCGATGCTCGCGCCCCTGGCGCTCTGTTCGGTCGCGGTCGCGATCTTTGGCATCCGCCTCACGGGCCTTCCCAATCTCGTCGACAACGAATACCGGCTGGGCGCCAGCGTGCTGAATGTCATCCAGAGCGGCAACTGGATCGTTCCCCATGATTCCTTCGGTAACACCGACAAACCTCCCATGCTCGCGTGGCTCTCGGCACTCGTGTCGTTGCCAATCGGGCGCGTGAACCTGTTCACGCTGTACCTGCCCACTGCCCTTGCGACCCTTGCCGCCACCTTACTCGTGTTCGCGACTGGACGGCGCTACTTCGACCCCAGGGCCGGGTTTTTCGGCGGGCTCGCCTATCTCCTGAGCAACGTCGTCTCGCAGCAGATGGCCACGGCGCGCTGGGACGGACTCTTCGCACTGACCGTGGCGCTGATTGCGGTGGCGGCGTTCCACGCCTGGACGTCGGAACGCGGCTGGACCATGTTTTGGCTCGCCGCGGCCGTCTCCACGCTGACCAAAGGACCGTTGGGCATCCTCCTCGGCGCCTTCGGGCTATTGGCCGTTCCGTGGGAGCGTCGCTCCGGGCATCCTCGGCCGCTTCGCGGTTCGCACGTCCTCGGGATTGCCCTGTTTCTGGTCATCGTCGGCGGATGGTTCGCCGCCGCATACTATCGAGCCGGTTCCCACTTGATCGACAACATGGTCCGGTCCGAGCTCGTCCGGCATGCCGTGATGCGCGCGCCGGGTCATCGCTTTCGCAAGCCGTCGAGCGACTTCCTCTTCAACTTCGCACCGTGGAGCGTTCTCACACTCGTCGGGCTCTGGCACATCTGGTCGTCTCCGGCGGCTGACGACGGCGCGCGCCGGTTCGAACGGTTCTGCTTCTGGTGGTTCGTCGGCGGGCTGTTGCTCTTCTCGGTGTCGCCCCACAATCCGGCGCGGCTTCTCTACCCCATCATTCCGCCCGCCGCGATCATCGCAGGACGTGAGATGGCCCGGATCGCACAGACATTCCGTCCGCGCACGATGACCGTAGCTTGCGTCCTGGTGACATTGCTCGCCCTGACGGTATTCACGGTCAAGTATCATCGCTTCGACCGGCGTCGGGATCACATCCGCAAGACGCGGGCGCTTCTGGACCTACACGCCGCTGTCAATGAACGCGCCGGCGATGACTTTCCACTCACGTACCTCAGCGACGTCCCGTTCGCGTTGCAGCTCACCTTCAACACGATGCGACCGACCGTCACGTTCCGGCAGGCCGCGGCGCTGCTGCGCGACGATGCGCCCGCGTACGTCGTGGTGCACGACGTGGCGCGATTGCGTCGGGAGATGGGACGCGACCCGCCGCCGCTCTATGAGGTCGCCGGTTGCACCGTCGCCACGACTCCGTACCTCCGAATCATGAGCAACCGGCCTCAGATCGAATGGGGCGACCCACTAGCGATCGGGCTGGGGCCGTTGCGGCTCCGGCTCAGCGGCGCCCGCCTGGGGCCGACGCAAGACGGCGAAATCGTCGTCGAACGGCGGGCGGACCCCACCAGCGTGACGGTAGTGAACGGAGCGAATGAGCCTACGGCTGTAGTCCTCGACGTCACCCGCCACGGGCTTCCTACGCGCGAGACGCGGCGGCTCGCGGCCGGAGAAGCGTGGCGCGTCGCGCTCGAATGACGAGGAGCGCCGAACGCAGCGACGTGCGAGCGCCCCCCGCCGAGGTGCGGACCGCCACCGCGCTGCTCCTCGCAGCCCTGCTGCTGCGTGTTTTCTACGTCTTCCACTACCGCATCGACACGGACGAGCCACAGCATCTGCACGTCGTCTGGAGCTGGGTGCACGGACTTCTGCAGTATCGTGATGTCTTCGACAACCACGCCCCACTCTTTCATCTGATGCTCGCGCCGCTGCTCGCCATGCTCGGCGAACGCGCGGACATTGTCCTTCAGATGCGGCTGGCGATGCTCCCCTTCTACGCGCTCTCCCTCGGCTGCACGTACGCAGTCGCCGTTGCGCTCTTCTCCCGTCGGGTAGCGCTGTGGGCGGCCGTGCTCACGGCGCTCTATGGCGGTTTCTTCCTGACCTCGCTCGAGTTTCGCGCCGACGATCTGTGGGCGGCCCTCTGGCTCCTCGGGCTCGCGCTGCTCGTTCATGGACAGGTGACGCGCCGGCGGTGCCTGGGCGTCGGCGTACTTTTCGGTGCAACGCTCGGCGTCTCGGTCAAGACCGTATTGCTCTTGGTCTCGGTGACGATCGCCGCCTTCGTCACGCCGGCGCTCGTCCACGAACGTGGAAACCCGCGCACTCCGTGTCACTTCGCGCCACGCGCGATCGCGTTGTTCGCCGGGCTCATGGTGTTTCCGGCGTCCTTGATCGGTTTCTTCGCCTGGCAGGGTGCGCTGCGCGCGCTCTACTACGGCACGATCGCGCACAATGCACTGCCCGGTCTCGGTCTCTGGCACAGCTCTCCGTCGCGCGCGATCTTGGTTCCCGTCGCGACACCGCTACTCTGGGTCGGAGGGCGACTCGTCGGCCGCAGCGCACCGACGGCGCACATCGGCGCGCGCCGTGTCCTCGTGTTCCTCACCGCGGGCATCTTCCTCGTACTCCTACTCGGTGTCTGGCCCCTGGTGACGCGCGAAGACTTCCTCCCCGTCGACCCACTCGTGGTGCTACTCGCGACCGGGTTCGGACTCGCGCTGCCATCCACTCTCCGTACGGTGGCGCGCCGCCTGCCGCGTTTCGTGCGCCGCGGCATGGCGCTCCCGATCGCCGTTGCCACGATCGAGGTGGTCATGCTCGTCCAATCGGCCCCACCATGGCAGGACGGTACGCGGGACCAGACCAATCTCGTAGCAACCGTCCTGCGACTCACCAGACCCGGCGACTACGTCATGGACGTGAAGGGAGAGACGGTGTTCCGCCAGCGCCCCTTCTACTACGCGCTCGAACACATCACGAAAACCCGCCTACAACGTGGGCTCATCGCCGACGACATCGCCGATCGACTGATCGCCACGCGGACGGCGGTGGTGACACCGGATCAATCGAGCTTCCCACCGACCGGGCGGACGTTCATGAACGACAACTACCTCACGGTGGGCAGTCTGCGTGTGCTCGGACGATTCCTCACGCCGCAAGCCGGGTGGCGGCCGCCGACGGACGATTCCGCGCGAACCGAGCCGGCACATATGCCATTCGCCGTTGCCGTCCCAGCGAACTATGCGATCGTCACCGATGCCGGCCAAGCAGACGGACTGCTCGACGGCACACCATACGGCGGCCCGCGCTTCCTCGCGTCGGGTGTCCACGAGTTCATCTCGTACAACGAGCCGACGGGACTGGCGCTGGTTTGGGCGCCCGCGCTCGAACGCGGCTTCTCGCCGTTCACCGTCGGAGGCGGACGCTGACCGACGCGGTACGCGTCGGCCGCGGGAGGGGACACGCGATACGCTTCGCGAGATCTCACTCGATGCACAGATGCGGTGAGAGTCGCGCAGGCATCCGAGCACGTGCGCCCCTTCTCGCGTTGACATCGATCGCGAGCACATCCCAAGATGACCGCTCAGGGGGTCCTGCGATCATGAAACAACCATTCCGATCATGCGTGTTCCTGCTCACCGCGCTCGCGCTGCTGGCGTTGCCAACGGCGCGCGCCGCTGCTCATGAGGACGACGGCGGCGGGATCACGCTCCGCGCGCCGCTCGACGCCGTCGATTGCACCGCGACGCCGCCCACCATCACGGTGCTCGGGCTCACGATCGACATCAGCACCGCCACGATCGGCGGCAGAGGCGAAGGTGACGGCGGCGGGGAGCACGATTTTCTCGCGCGCAACAGCGACCGGAACGAGGGTGACGGCGGCGGTGAGCACGACGGCGGCCAGGGCGCGGGCGACACGAGTGGCAGCTGCGCGGATCTCGTCGCCGGGCGGCGCGTCGACGTGACGTTCGCGAGCGACGCGGCGCCTCTCGTCGCGACCAAGGTGAAGCAGTGCGGCGAGGATGACGGCGCCGAGATCAAGGCGCCGCTGCAAGCCGTCGATTCCGGTGCGCAGACCGTCACCCTCCTCGGTCTCACGATCGACGTCAGCACCGCCACCTTGAGCGGCAACGACGGTGAGGGTGACAGCCAACCGATCGATCTCAGTCAAGCCATGCCCGGGCAGCTCGCCGAGGTTCACCTCGACGCCACCAAGCTCCCGGCGCTCGTCGCGACCGAGGTCGAGGTGCGGATCGACTCCATGGTCGTCCTCCAGGCGCCGCTCGACGCCGTCGATTGCACCGCGACCCCGCCCACTGTCACCGTGCTCGGCCTCACGATCGACGTCGGCACCGCGACGATCCACGCCGGCTGTGATGACGGCGAAGGTCATTTCCTGGCGCACGAGAGCGCCGGCGAAGGTGACGACGACGGTAGCGAGGACGGCGGCAACGGCGGCGGTTGCGCCGCGCTCGCCCCCGGCAAGCTCGTCCGCGTGGTCCTCGCGAGCGATGCCACGCCCCTCGTCGCGACCCAGGTGAAGCGAGGCGGTGAGGACGACGATGGCGTCGAGATCAAGGCGCCGCTGCAAGCCGCCGATTCCACCGCGCAGACCGTCACCCTCCTCGGTCTCACGCTCGACGTGAGCACCGCGGGTCTCGACGGCGGCAGCCCCCCGATCGATTTCACCCAGCTCGTGGTGGGGCAGATCGCCGAGGCCCGCCTCGACGCCGCCAAGCTCCCCGCCCTCGTCGCGACGACCCTCCAGGTGACCAACGTCGGCAGCGACATCGACGTCGAAGTCGACGACCCCAGCGGGACCGAGATCGACGATCCCACCGACGACGTGAACATCGATGTCACGGACACCGTGACCATCCGCCGCAGCGTCGGCGGAAGACGCGTCAAGTCCACCTCCACGGTCCACTTCCACACCACCACCCACGGCAGCTTCCGCTTGAGCGGTCTGCCGCCAGGCTCGGCGAAGATCAGCGTGACGCGCGTCCAGGGCGGCGTCACGATGGCACGAAGCCGCGGCCAACGCCTCAAGAGCAACAAGGTGCACAGCCTGCGTCTCCGCCTCCGCCGTACGCGCTGACGCGCGCGGAGCTGCGCCCGTAGCTCAGATGGCCGCCGGGTTGCCGATCGTGCACCCGGCGGCCCATCCGCAATTCGTCCACAACCGCCGACGGGATTGACGCTGCGGCTCGACCGGGCGCAAAGTCTAGGAACGCTCCCCGACCAGGAGGTTCCATGCGGCACGTCATCTGCATCGTCGCCATCGTCTCCGTGCTATTGGGCGGCGATGCGGTCGCGCGCGCCAGATGTGGCGATGATCCGAGCGATGCTGCGGCGGTGACGGCCGCGGAAACCGCGGTGGCCTTGCAGTGCAGTTGCTGCGCGCCGCACCGAGGCTACGCGGCATGCGTCACGTCGCTTCTCCGCGCGGCTCACCGCGCGAAGGCGCTCCCGAGCCGGTGCGTGATGAAGGTACGACACGACGTCGCGCACGCATGTCCAGCCGTCGGATCGCCGACCGCGTGCGTGCTGTGTAACGCCGACAGCGACTGCCCCGCTGACGCGTTCTGTGAGTGCCGACGTGGAAGCTGCACGAAAACGGCGGGCGTCTGCACGTCCCGCCCACAGGTCTGTCCCGATGTCGTGGCACCCGTCTGCGGCTGCGATGGGACGACCTACGGCAACGATTGCCTCCGGCAACAGGCCGGCGCGTGCAGGCTGCACGACGGAACCTGCGTCGCGACGGGCGGCTGCTTCGATACGATCGCCGGCCAGTGCACGGGACGGCCCTGCTCGCCCGCCGACGGGTGTCCGCTCCCGAACGAGTTCTGCTCGCCCGCGTGCGGGTCGCCGCCGCCGACGGGCACGTGCTTCGACACGCTCGCGCGCAAATGTACGAAGGAGGCGTGCGGCCCCGACCATCCGTGCCTGCCGAACGAGTTCTGTCTCGGGACGTGCCCGCCACCCCGGCCGACCGGGAGATGCTTCGTCACCGTCGACGAGCAGTGCAGCGCGGAGCCGTGCGGACCCGGCGTGCCCTGTCGCAACCCCAACGAATTCTGCGATCCGCGCTGCCTCGGGACGACGTGTACCATCGACACCGACTGTGGGGACGGGAATCCGTGCACCATCGACCACTGCGTCAGCGGCACCTGCGAGCACGCGTGCGTGTGTCTCGCACCCGACGGCGCGTCGAGCTGCTGCCCGGGGCCGGCCGCGTTGTGCGTGGTTCCGTGCGGCGTGAGCGCCGATGGAACGTGTGGCGGCGCGTGTTCGCTCGACGCGGTCTGTACGGCAACGGACGATGGCTGCGCCTGCGTCTCGAGGACACCCACGTGCGGCGACACCTTTCCCACGTGCGACGGGAGCTGCCCGGTCGACAGCGTGTGCGCGAGCGTGACCGGCGCGCCGGCATGCCAATGCATGCCGATCAGCTGCGTCGGCGGCTGCCCGACTCCGACGCCGACACCCATCACCGATCCGACACCCCGATTCCCGACACCCACACCCACACTGACGCCGTTGCCGCCGGGAACGTACGCCAATACAGGTGGGACGTGTCGATGGACGATCGATTGCCCCATTCTCGCCTTCGGAGGCAACGGGAATCTCTGGCCGTATGCACCAAACGCGACCAGCGGAGCGTTCAGTGGCGGGTGGGTACAGTGGAGCCTCGGGCCCTATCCGACGGCACCCGTGAACACCTGTAGCAACTTCACGGGCACGTCCACGTACGCGGAGCTTCCGACCCCGCGCGTGCGGGGAACCGTCTATCAGTTCGCGCTCCAGGGCTCCTGCTCGGGCGTGGATGCCGACGGGAAATCCTACGTCCTCACCACCACCCAGAGCATGGAGACTTACTATTCGCGGGGAGGCGGTGGGAAAGGTGGAGGAGGAGCCGGTTGGAAGCTGCGCGACACAGGCGGCATAACGACCATCAGTTATCCGTAGCGCCGCCAACAGCGACCTTCCGGCGATCGAGAACGAATACACGCGGACGCGTGCCAGAAGACGTTGAAGAAGACCGGTGCCGGCTTCGCGCTCGCGGCGCTGAAGAACATCGACAAGTGCACGAGCGCTCTGTTCAAGTGCCTCGAGCTCACGGGCGGCGATCCGGTTTGCTTCACCAAGAGTTGCAAAGCCTGCCACCCCAAGCTGCCGATCGCCTGCCAGGATTGCCACCGGGAATTCGACAGGAAGGACTCGCTCGCGAAGCTCGTCGGCAACGACGAGGACGCGTGCGGCGCCGTCTCGTTCGCGCAGACGATGAAGACGACGGGGCTCGGCTACGAGCTACGCGAGGCGGAGTGCACGGACGTCCTCGGCGGCTCGCTCACGACCGTGAACGACATCGGATACTGCACGGCCCTCCAGCACGATTGCCAGGCCGCGACGCTCTTCGCCACCGCGCTGCCGCGCGCGCGCGAGCTGATCGCCATGTGTGACGACGTCCCGATCTCGTTCCCATTCGAGCTCGAGTGCCTGCCCGACCATGGCACCGGTGGGATGCTCGCGGGAGCTGCGTCGCGCTCGCTTTCGGCTGCATCGCACGCAAGGGCGCCGATCTGAAATGCCTGAACGGCAACGAGGCGCTCGGCGTGCCGGCGCTCGACACGCTCGCCGACTACGAGGAATGCGTCGGGCGCCGGCAGGTGTGCGTCGCCGAGGGTCTGCTGCGCGTCGAGGCACCGCGCGGCGAAGGGCTCCTGCCGCTCGTGAGTCCGATGCCCGCGCTCGACGACAGCTCCTGTGCGTCGTCGTAGGTTCGGTTCACACCCTCGGAACGCAGACGGGACGCTGAACGCCCCTGTGTACAGGTAACCGCTCACCGGATAGGAGCACCCCCGTGCGTCACCCTGCACTCGGCACCCTGTTATTCGTGCTCGTCGTCCCGACGACGGTGATCGGCTACGTCCCCTACGTACTCACGCGCTGGGTGCTGCGCGCTCCGCTCTTTCCGGGCGCGCGCGTCCTCGGGATCGCGCTCTTCGCGGCAGGCTTACCGCTCTTCGTCGCTTTCAATCTCCGCTTCGTCCGCGAGGGTGAAGGGACGCCGGCGCCGATCGCACCCACGCGCCACCTCGTCGTTGGTGGCCCGTTCCGCTACGTCCGCAACGCCGGGTATCTCGCGGTGCTCGCCCTCGTCGCTGCTCAGGGCCTCTTCTTTGGAGATCGGCTCGTCCTCGCCTATGCGGCGGCGCTGTTCGTCCTGTTCCACGCCTTCGTCCTCCTCTATGAGGAGCCGACGCTACGCCGCAGCTTCGGTGTCGAGTACGACGTCTATTGCCAGCAGGTGCGCCGCTGGATTCCGCTCCGCCCGCGACGCCCAGGGCCGGAGTCGAAGGCAACGTAGACCTACGGGCGCTCGCGCTGCGTTCGCGTTGCGCGGAACCGGCTTACGCCACGATCCCGCTCTCTCGCAGCGCCGCGATGTCCTCTCGGCCGTAGCCGAGCTCGCCGAGTACCTGGTCGGTGTGCTCGCCGTGCGTGGGCGCCGGTCGATCGGGATGGGTAGGCGTGGCGTCGAACCGGGCGGCCGGAAGCGCCTGCCGCATCGGGCCCGCGGTCGGGTGCTCGGTTTCCACCAGCGTGCCGTTCGCCCGTACCTGCGGGTGCTCGGGCACTTCGTCCAGGGACAGGATGGGAGAATGAGGAACGTCGTGCTTCTCGAAGAGCGCGCACCACTCGGCCGTGGTCCGCATCGCGACGATCTCGGTGACGATCTCGCGTAACTCCTGTAGGTGGGTCATCCGATCGAAGATGGATCGAAACCGCGGATCCTCGAGCAGATCCACCCGATCAGCGGCACGGCAGGTTCTGGTCCATTGCTCGTCCGTCAGCGCCGCGACCGTGATCGAGCCGTCGGCCGTTTCGTAGATCCTATAGATCGTCGCGAGCGGCGGCAGGCGGAAGACGTCGTCGCCGAGGAACGTGTGGTTCATCATGCCGTCGGGCCAGAGGAAGGCGAGCGCGGCGTCGAGCATGGCGACGCGTACGTGCTGCCCGCCCCGACCGCGCGCGCGGGCCAGCAGCGCGGCCGTCACGGCTTGCGCCACGGTGTAGGCGGTCGCCTTGTCGAGCGCGAGATTGCGGACCAGCTCGGGCTTGCCGGTGTCGGGGTCGGCCTGGACCGCGGCGACGCCGCTCATGGCTTGGATCACGTTGTCGTACACCGGCCGATCGGAGAAGGGCCCGCTGTCGCCGAAGCCGGAGATCGAGGCGTACACGATGTCCGCCGCGAGCGCCCGCACGGCCTCGTAGCCAAATCCCAGACGGTCCAGAACGCCGGGACGGAAATTCTGCACGAAGACGTCCGCCCCGCGAATCAGCCGGCGCAGGATCTCCTTGCCGACCTCGCTACGGAGATTGACGACGATCGACCGCTTGCTTCGATTCAGGCTCACGAAGGTCGAGGACATTCCCCCGCGCATCGCCCCGAACATCCGCATGGGATCCCCCATGCCGGGCGCCTCGACCTT
>JBGOSW010000013.1:0-42056 GCA_041476145.1 Binatia bacterium | reverse complement strand
TCCAACGACAGCGACGTCGATCCCGTCGGGGCATGCGTCGGCATGCGCGGCACGCGCGTCCAGTCGGTGGTGCAGGAGCTGCGCGGCGAGAAGATCGACATCGTGCCGTGGACGCAGGACCAAGCGGAGTACGTGTGTCGAGCGCTCTCCCCCGCGAAGGTCTCGAAAATCATCATGGACGAGGACGAGCGGGCGATGGAGGTGATCGTCCCCGACGATCAGCTGTCACTGGCGATCGGCAAGAAGGGGCAGAACGTTCGGCTGGCGTCACGCCTCACCGGATGGCGGTTGGACGTCCGTGGCGAGGCCGAGGCGGAGGAGGAGGCTCGGAACGCGCGCGCCTCGTTGATGTCGGTTCCCGGCATCGGCGACGTGACGGCGGAGCTCCTCTACCAGCACGGGTTCAAGTCGTCGGAGGAGCTCGCGAGCTCCGACGCCGACACGGTCGCGCAGGTGGACGGTGTGAGCCCCGAGAAGGTGACGACGATCATCGCGTCGGCGCAAAAACACGTGGAGCAAAAGCGCATCGAAGCCGAGGCGCGCGCGGCTGCCGAGGCCGAAGCTGCGGCCGCGGCCGCCGCGGCGGCCGCGGTTGCGGTTGCGGAGGGAGCGAAGGACGAGGGCGCGGCGAGCGAGGAGCCGCATGCCGGGGCGGTCGAGGGCGATCCATCGGAGGAGGGTGGCGCGTAGTCGATGCGCCGGCGTATGCACGCGCTCTCGCGTCCGGTCCGCACGTGCCTCGGTTGTCGCGAGCGCGACATGCGTGCGGCGCTCACGCGCGTGATCGCGCGCGATGGGCGATTGGAAATCGACGTCGCGAAGCGTGCGCCCGGTCGCGGTGCGTGGATGCACGCGCGCGCGACGTGTCTCGAGGCGTTCGCGCGCCGGGGCGGGTTTGTACGGGCCCTTCGTTGCGTGATACCTAAACCCGAGCGCGCGGCGTTGCGCGCGCGGTTTTCGGAGGTGCAGGTTTGATCGCCGCCAAGAAACGCATCCACGAGCTCGCCAAGGAGTGGAACGTCCCGACGAAGGACGTGCTCGCGAAGATCGAGCGGCTCGGGATCCGCAACAAGAAGTCGCAGAGCTCGCTCACCGACGACCAGATCGCGCGGGTCCGCGAAGCGCTCGGGCTGCGCGACAAGGCGGCGGTCACGATCGGCACCGAGCGGATCGTGTCCGAGCGCGTCGTCACCGAAAAGGACGCGGCCGAGGAGCAACTGGTGACCTCCCGCGAGCAAGTCGTCGAGAACCGCGTGCGCGCGAACGTCATCCGGCGCCGCACGCAGCGGATCGAGGTCTTGAAGCGCGAAGAAATCCCGACGGCGCCGCTCGAGGAGGAACCCGCGCTCGACGCCGAGCCCGCGCCGGTGGTGAGTGTCGAAGCGGAGTTCGGCGACGCCATCGACGTGCCGTTCTTGGACGAGGAGCCGGCGTCGGCGCCGCCCCCGATCGAGGAAATCGCGGCGAGCGCTCGTTCCGCGGAAACACCGGCGATGATCGAGCCCGAGGCGCCCCTCGCCGTCGATGCGGCCGCGATCTCGATGGAGAGCACGTCGGCGCCGGCGGCGACGGACGAGCCGGTCGCCGCGGCTGCGGCGTCGCGCTTCGACGACGCTCCACAGTCGGTTCGCGTGCTGGGACGTATCGATTTGAAAAAGGCGGTCGCGCCCGCGCGTGCCGAGCCGCGGCGCGCGAGCGTCGGCGATCGACCGGCGGGCGTGGCGCGCCCGCGTGCCGGGGCGGTCGCCCCGGTCGAGGTGCCGCCGGCCGCCAAAGACACCGATCTCGGGAAGAAGAAGAAGCGCAAGGTCATCAAGAAAACGGACATGCTCGAGACGCTCGAGCGCGACCGCCGTCCGGGCGGTAAATTGCGCCGCAAGAAGCGCGCGTTGCCCGGCAAGGAGCAGCATCGCACCGAGATCACGACGCCAAAGGCGAGCAAGCGGGTCGTGAAGATCTCCGAGGCGATCACGGTCGGCGATCTGGCGCGTGCGATCGGCGTCAAGTCGGCGGAGGTCATCCGCAAGCTCATGGACATGGGCATGATGGCGACCGTCAACCAGGTGCTCGACCACGACACCGCGACGCTGGTCGCAGCGGAATTCGAGTACAGCGTCGAGAACGTCGCCCTGAACGTCGAGTCGTTGCTCGAAACCGGCCCCGAGGAAGCGATCGACGGCGGCGAGCGCCAGCCGCGTCCGCCGGTCGTGACGATCATGGGGCACGTCGACCACGGGAAGACGTCGCTCCTCGACGCCATCCGTCAGGCGAACGTCACCGCCGGCGAGGCGGGCGGCATCACGCAGCACATCGGCGCCTACGCGGTGGAGGTCGGCTCCCGGCGGGTGACCTTTCTCGATACGCCCGGCCATGAGGCGTTCACGGCGATGCGCGCCCGTGGCGCCAAGGTGACCGATCTCGTCGTCCTCGTCGTCGCGGCGGACGACAGCATCATGCCGCAGACGCAGGAGGCGATCGATCACGCGCGCGCCGCCGAGGTGCCGATCATCGTCGCGATCAACAAGATCGACAAGCCGGAGGCGGATCTCGAGCGGGTGACGCGCGACCTCGCGAATCACGGCCTCGCACCCGAGGCATGGGGAGGCGACACCATCGTCGTCCCGGTGTCCGCCAAGACGAAGGAAGGCATTCCGCAGCTTCTGGAGATGCTCCTCTTGCAAGCGGATGTCCTCGAGGTCGGGGCGAATGCGAATCGCCGCGCCCGCGGCACCATCATCGAGGCGAAGCTCGATCGCGGGCGCGGACCGGTGGCGACGGTGCTCGTTCAGGAGGGCACGCTCAAGGTCGGGGACGCGTTCGTGTGCGGGCTCGAGTACGGACGGATCCGTGCGATGATCGACGATCGCGGCCACAAGCTCGACGCCGCCGGCCCGTCGATGCCGGTCGAGATCCTCGGGCTCACCGGCGTACCGGAAGCCGGCGATACCTTCATCGCCGTCGCCGACGAAGCGAAGGCGCGGCAGGTCGCCGAGCATCGCCGCGCCAAGCAGCGCGAGAGCGAGCTCGCCACCACCAGTAAGGTCTCGCTCGAGGATCTCTACCAACAGATCCAGGCGGGCGGCGTGAAGGCGCTGAAAGTAGTCTTGAAGGCCGACGTGCAGGGATCCGTCGAGGCCATCCGTGACGCGCTGACGCGCCTCTCGGGGGACGAAGTGAAGCTGTCCGTCATCCACTCGTCGGTCGGCGGTATCAACGAGTCCGACGTCCTGCTTGCCGCCGCCTCCAACGCGATCGTCATCGGTTTCAACGTCCGCCCGGAGTCGAAGGCCTCGGAGCTCGCCACCCGCGAGGGTGTCGACATCCGCCTCTACAACATCATCTACGAGGTCGTGAGCGACGTCCGCGACGCGCTCGAGGGCCTGCTCGAGCCGACCTTGCGCGAGCGCGCCGTGGGCAAGGCGGAGGTGCGACAAATCTTCACCATCCCGAGTGCCGGCCGCGTCGCCGGATGCTTCGTCACCGACGGCAAGATCGTCCGCGGCGGCCGGGCGCGTGTGATCCGCGACAACGTCGTCGTCCACGACGGCAAGATCGGCACCTTGCGGCGCTTCAAAGACGACGCCCGCGAGGTGGTGGCCGGGTACGAGTGCGGTCTCACCCTCGAGAACTTTCCCGACGTCAAAGAAGGCGACGTCGTCGAGGCCTTCGAGATGGAAGAGGTCGCGCGGCATTTGGCGCCGGCGGCCAGACCGGGAGCGGGCGGAGCCCAGACGCAGATCGAGCGGCGCGTCTGACGGCCGGCGGGCGGCGCCGTGACCGTCGGGGTGCTGCGGCTCACGCTCTTCATTCCGGAGAACCACTCGCTCAAGGGCAAGCGCAGCGTGCTGCGAAAGATCAAAGCGCGCGTGCGCGACAAGTTCAACGTCTCGATCGCCGAGTGCGACGACCATGACCTCTGGCAGCGGGCGTTGCTGGCGATCTGTCAGGTCGGAACCGACCAGCCGTTCGTGGACGCGGCGCTGCGCGAGGTGGTGCGCTTCATCGACGAGCTGCACGTAGCCGAGGTCGGCGAGGAGCAGCTCGAGTTCCTGCACTATTGAACCGCGATGCCGGCGAAGCGAACCGACCGGGTGGGGGCGCTCCTCAAGTCCGCGCTTGCCGACCTCCTGCTGCGTAACGTGAAGGATCCCCGGGTCGGCCTGGTGACGGTCACCGGCGTCGACTTGTCGCCGGATCTGAAACACGCACGGGTATTCGTGTCGGCGCTCGGCGACGCCGAGGCGCGGGCGCGGAGTCTCGCGGGTCTGGCGAGCGCGCGCGCGTTTCTGCAGGCCCAGGCCGGCCGGCGCATCGGGTTGCGCTTCACGCCCGAGCTGCGCTTCGAGATCGACCCGTCGATCGAGGCGGCGGATCGCGTCGAGCGCCTGCTGCGCGAGCTGCACTCGGGGTCGCCGCAGGTCCCGCCGGACGCACCCGACCCGGACGACGATCCGTCACGCCGATGACCGCCGGTGGCGCGCGGACGGCGGGCGGCGTGCACGGCATTCTGCTCGTCGACAAGCCCGAGGGCCTCAGCTCGGCGGCGGTCGTGGCACGCGTGAAGCGCGCGCTCGACCAACCCAAGGTCGGCCACCTCGGCACGCTCGACCCGTTCGCGACCGGCCTCTTGCCGATTTGCGTCGGCGAAGGCACGAAGCTCGCGCAATTCCTCGCCGCCGACGCCAAGCGCTATGTCGGCGAGATCGTCCTCGGTGCGACGACCGACACGCTCGATCGAACGGGAACGGTGCTCGAGCGTCGTGCGGTGCCGCGGCTCGCACCCGAGACCGTGGCGCGCGCGCTCGCGGGGCTGCGCGGATCGATCATGCAGACGCCGCCGATGTACTCGGCGTTGAAGCGCGCCGGCGTCCCGTTGTACCGCTTGGCGCGCGCCGGGCGTGAGGTGGAGCGGGCGCCACGCCCGGTGCACGTCGCCGCGTTCGACGTCGCGTGGATCGGGCGCGATCGCCTCGCGTTCGCGGTCTCCTGCTCGAAGGGAACCTACGTGCGGGTTCTGGCGCACGATCTCGGCGCCGCGCTCGGAACCGGCGCACACTTGATCACGCTGCGGCGGACGAGCTTCGGGCCCTTCGCGCTCGCCGACGCGGTGCCGCTCGAGCGTGTCGAGGAGCTCGCGGAGAAACATGCGGTCCCGCTGCTCTCGCCGTCGGCGGCAATGACGGGGTACCGCGCGATCGTCGCCGACCCACCGCTCATCGCCGCGATCCGCCACGGCCGCCAACACGCGTTGCAAGCGCTCGGCGCGCCGCGCACGAACGCCGAGATCGTGTGCATCGAGAGCGCCGACGGAGCGTTGATCGCGGTGGCCGAAGCGACCGGCGAGGAAGGATGGCGTCTCGCGCGCGTGATGGCGTGCTGAGAGCGCGTCACTTTACAACTTCGCCGGTGCATGTTACTGCTCGCCGCTGACGAGAAGGACATGGGAGAAGGAACGAGCAGCGCAGAGGCGCAGACTCAGTACATCGTCCAGGCGTATCGCCGCCACGATACCGACACCGGGTCGCCCGAGGTGCAGGTCGCGCTGCTCAGCGACCGCATCGGGTATCTGACCGAGCACTTCAAGTCCCACGCGAAGGATCATCATTCGCGACGCGGGCTGCTCAAGCTGGTAGGGCAGAGGCGGCGGCTGCTGGATTACCTCAAGCGGAGCGACACCGAGCGCTACAAGTCGTTGATCGAGCGTCTCGGCATCCGCAAGTAGTCCGCGAAATCTCCTCCTTTCCGACCCCCATCTCCGCTCTCGGACTATCGCAGATGGAAGTCCCCACGAGGGGATGGGAGTGTTCTCCATGAAACGTGTCGAAATCGATCTCCACGGCCGGCGCCTCTCGATCGAGAGTGGTCGGGTGGCGAAGCAGGCAGGCGGTTCCGCCCTCGTCCGGTACGGCGACACCGTCGTCCTGGTGACGGCGGTCGCGGCGCGTGAGGCGCGCGAGTCCATCGACTTCTTCCCGCTCACCGTCGACTACCAGGAGAAGACGTTCGCCGCGGGAAAAATCCCCGGCGGCTTCTTCAAGCGCGAAGGACGTCCAAGCGAGAAAGAGGTGCTCACCTCGCGCCTCTGCGACCGTCCGTTGCGGCCGCTCTTCCCGGAAGGTTTCCGCTGCGAGACTCAGGTCATCGCGACCGTGCTGTCGTACGACAAGGAGAACGATCCCGACGTCCTGGCGATGATCGGGGCCTCGGCGGCGCTCGAGATCTCGGACATCCCGTTCAACGGACCGATCGCGGGCGTCCGCGTCGGGCGCATCGACGGTACGCTGGTCCTCAATCCCACGGCTTCACAAGTCGCGCAGTGCGATTTGCAGATGATCATCGCGGGCTCGCGCGACGCGATCGTCATGGTCGAGGGCGGGGCGCGCATGCTGTCCGAGGACGTCGTCCTCGACGCCCTCTACTTCGGTCACCGCGAGCTGCAGCCGATCCTCGACATGCAGGCGGAGCTGCGGCGCGCGCTCGGCAAGCCGAAGCGCACGGTCGTCCCTCCCGCGGTCGACCAGGTGCTGGCGGCGCGCGTGCGCGAGCTCGCCTCGGAGAAAATCGCCGAGGCGCTCGCGGTTTCCGGCAAGCACGAGCGCAACGATGCCGTGCATCAAGCGCGCGCCGACGTCCTCGCCAAGCTCAGCGGCGAGTTCGCCGAACGCGAGCGCGAGATCAAGCATCTCTTCGAGCACGTACACGAGGGGATCGTCCGCGCGATGATCGTCGCCGAGCGGCGGCGCATCGACGGCCGCGGTCTCGCCGACATTCGGGCGATCTCCTGCGAGGTGCAGGTATTGCCACGGACGCACGGTTCGGCGCTCTTCACCCGCGGCGAGACGCAGGCGCTGGTCGTCGCCACCCTCGGTACCTCGTCCGACGAGCAGCGCATCGACGCGCTGATCGGCGACACCTACAAGAAGTTCATGCTGCACTACAACTTCCCGCCGTTCAGCGTCGGGGAGGTGAAATTCCTGCGCAGCCCCGGACGGCGCGAGATCGGTCACGGCGCACTCGCCGAGCGCGCCGTCTCGGCCGTGCTGCCCGACGACACGCAGTTCCCCTACACCATCCGCCTGGTCTCCGAGATCCTCGAATCGAATGGGTCTTCGTCGATGGCGACGGTCTGCGGCAGCTCGCTGGCCCTCATGGACGCCGGGGTGCCGATCAAGGCGCCGGTCGCCGGCATCGCGATGGGCCTCATTCGCGAAGGTGGCGAGATCCGCGTCCTCTCCGACATCCTCGGCGACGAGGATCACCTCGGGGACATGGACTTCAAGGTCGCCGGTACCGCCGAGGGCGTCACGGCGGTGCAGATGGACATCAAGATCGGCGGCGTCACCCGCGAGATCATGCGCGACGCGCTCTACCAGGCGCGTGAGGGGCGACTGCACATTCTGCGGGCAATGCAGCTCGCGCTCGCAAGCCCGCGTCCCGACGTCTCGTCGTACGCGCCGCGCATCGTGACCCTCAAGATCCGCCAAGACCGTATCCGCGACGTCATCGGACCGGGCGGCAAGGTGATCCGCGGCATCATCGAGGAGACCGGCGTCAAGATCGACGTCGAGGACGACGGGACGATCTACATCGCCTCGGTCGACGAGTCGGCGATGCAGAAGGCCGTCGATTGGGTCCATCGCCTCACCGCCGAGGCGGAGGTCGGCAAGATCTACAAGGGCGTCGTGAAGAAGATCATGGATTTCGGCGCCTTCGTCGAGATCCTGCCCGGTACCGACGGACTGGTGCACATCTCGCAACTCGCACCCGAGCGCGTGGCGCGGGTGCGGGACGTCCTCAACGAAGGCGACGAGGTCATGGTCAAGGTCCTCGAGGTCGACAAGACGGGCAAGATCCGGCTGTCGCGCAAGGACGCGCTCAGCGCGGAGGCGGGCGCTGCCGGCTGAGCGGCGGCACCCACCGCGCCAGCGGCCTCGCGCCGTGCGCGCGACCGCCGGCGCACGGTCGCGCGCCCAGGGCCGCATCGAGAAGACCGAGCTCAGCAACGGCATCCGCGTGCTCTCCGAGGAGATTCCCGGAGTCGCCTCGGTTGCGCTCGGGCTCTGGGTCGAGCACGGCTCGCGCGACGAGACGCCGACGCAGAACGGCCTCTCGCACTTCATCGAGCATCTCTTCTTCAAGGGTACCGCGCGCCGGAGCGCGGCGCAGATCGCCGAGGAGATCGACGCCGTCGGCGGTGTCCTGAACGCCGACACCGATCGCGAGTTCACCTGCTACTACGCGAAGGTACTGGGCGAGCAGTCGCCGCTCGCGATCGACCTGCTCGCGGACATCTTCCTCGACTCGCGATTCGACGCCGACGAGATCGTGCGCGAGCGTGAGGTCGTCCTCGAGGAGATCGCGCAGATCGAGGACACTCCCGACGACCTCATCCACGACCTCTTCCATCGAGAGTATTGGCGCGATCATCCGCTCGGCGCCCCGGTGTGCGGCACGCGCGCCACCGTGACGCAGTTCGATCGCGACGCGTGCGTGGACCTTTTCGACGCGCGCTACCGGGCCGACCGTCTGGTCGTGGCCGCCGCCGGCCAGGTCGAGCACGCCGCACTCGTCGACGAGATCGCGGCGCGCTTCGCCGGTCTCGAGGGGCGCGCGGCGGTCGTCGACACCACGACTCCGGCGCCGTCCGCCGGCGTCGCGGTCTACGAGCGCAAGCTCGAGCAGGTGCAGCTCTGCCTCGGCACGCGCGGCGTCGCCGTCAGCGATCCCGCCCGCGACGCGGTTGCGGTGCTCAACGCCGCCCTCGGTGACAGCCCGAGTTCGCGCCTCTTCCAGGAGATCCGCGAGCGTCGCGGACGGGCATACTCGATCGACTCCTTCGTCGAGTCGTATCGCGACACCGGCTACATCGGGATCGCCGCCGGCACGCGCGCACGCTGGGTCCAGGAGGTCGTCGACGTCGTGCTCGCGGAGCTGCGCCGCATCCGCCGCGAGGGGTTTCCCGCCGACGAGCTGGCGCGCGCCAAGGGCAAGCTCAAAGGAACGCTGCTGCTCGCCCTCGAAACCTCCGATCAGCGCATGGAGCGTCTGGCGTTGAACGAGCTCTATTTCGGGCGTGCGGTGGCGGTGGAGGAGATCGCGCGCCGCATCGACGCCGTCTGCAACGATGACGTCGTCGCCGCGGCCGAGCGTCTCTTCGTGCCGAACGGATGCGCCCTCGTTCTCCTCGGCGATCTGCGTGGGCACACGCCGGACCCTCGTGTCTTCGAGGCGCTCGGTTGAGCCGATGATCGCACGCTACACACGCCCCGCGATGGGGAGGATCTGGACCGATGCCGCGCGCTACGCGCATTGGCTCGAGATCGAGATCCTCGCATGCGAGGCGCTCGCCGTACGCGGCACGATTCCGAAGGCGGCCGTGCGCACCATCCGCCGGCGCGCCCACATCGACGTGGCGCGCATCGCTGCACTCGAGGCGGAGGTGAAGCACGACGTGATCGCCTTCGTGACCCAGGTCGCGGAATCGATCGGTGCCGAAGGGCGGTTCCTCCATCTCGGCCTCA
Organism: Binatia bacterium; assembly: GCA_041476145.1. Lineage (GTDB taxonomy): Bacteria > Desulfobacterota > Binatia > UTPRO1 > UTPRO1 > DP-19. Next base: position 32,535 of record JBGOSW010000013.1, on the reverse strand, counting down.
CTTCCTCGGACGTGCTCGACACCGGCTTCGCGCTCCAGCTCCACGAGGCGGCGCGCCTGCTGCTCACCGGCCAGGATCTCCTGATCGCGACGCTCCGCCGCCTCGCTCGACGCCACAAACGCACGTTGATGGTCGGCCGCACGCACGGCATGCACGCCGAGCCGATCACCTTCGGCGTGAAAGTCGCCGGGTGGCACGCCGAAGCCGTGCGCAACCGCGAGCGCCTCGAGCGCGCGGCGCGCCAGGTGGCGGTCGGCAAGATCTCCGGCGCCGTCGGCGTCTTCGGGAACGTCGCGCCGGAGGTGGAGGCGCACGTGCTCGGGCGGCTCGGCCTCACGCCCGAGCCGCTCGCGACGCAAGTGGTGGCGCGCGATCGGCACGCGGAGTTCTTCGTCGCGCTCGCGCTCGCCGGCACCGGACTCGAGCGCATCGCGGTCGAGATCCGCCATCTCCAGCGCACCGAGGTCGGTGAGGCGGAGGAGCCGTTCAGCGAAAAACAGAAGGGCTCGTCGGCAATGCCTCACAAGCGCAATCCGATCGTCGCCGAAAACACGGTCGGGCTCGCGCGTCTGCTGCGCGCCTATGCCGGGGCGGCGCTCGAGGACGTCGCCCTCTGGCACGAGCGCGACATCAGCCACTCGTCCGTGGAGCGCGTCATCGCGCCCGACGCGACGTGCGCCCTCGACTTCATGCTCGCGCGCATGACGGCGGTCCTCGATGGGCTCGTCGTCCGTCCCGAGCGTATGCGCGAGAACCTCGATCGGAGCCGCGGCGTCATCCTATCCGAGGACGTGCTGCTGGCGCTGGTACACGCGGGCGCACGACGCGAGGAGGCGTATCGTTGGGTGCAGCGCGCGGCGCACACCGCGTGGGACGGCGCTGCGAGCTTCGCCGACGCGCTCGCGGCGGATCCGGAAGTGCGCGCGCGGCTCGCGCCGGCGCAGATCGCGGCGTTGCTCGATCCCGCACGACATCTCGCACACCTGGACTTGCTCTTTCGCCGTGCCTTGGGTACCAATCGCGGCACGCGGCGGCGCGGCGTGGCGGATCGGCCCCGACCCGCCGGTGCGACGCGCGGAGGGGTCCGATGAACGATTCGGTGGAAGCGCGGGAGCTCCTCTACGAGGGGAAAGCGAAGAAACTCTTCGCGACCGACGATCCCGATCTCCTGCTCCAGTACTTCAAGGACGACGCCACCGCCTTCAACGCGAAGAAACGCGGGACGATCAGCGAGAAAGGCGTCATCAACAACGCCGTCTCCGAGATCTTCTTTCGCTTGCTCGAGCGCGAGGGGGTGCCGACGCACTTCGTGCGCCGCCTCGACGACCGTCGCATGCTGGTGAAGCGCCTCGAGATCGTGCCGGTCGAGGTGGTGGTGCGGAACGTGATCGCCGGCAGTCTCGCGAAGCGCCTCGGTTTGGAGGAAGGCAAGCCCCTTCCGGAGCCGATCGTCGAGTTCTTCTACAAGAGCGACCCGCTCGACGACCCCATGATCAACGAGTGGCACGTCCTGGTGCTCGGGATGGCGACCAAGCCGGAGCTCGATCGCATGGTCGCGCTGACGTTGCGCACCAACGCCGTGCTGCGGCCGTTTCTCGCCGCGCGCGGCATCGTGCTCGTCGACATGAAGCTCGAGTTCGGCCGCCATCACGGCGAGATCCTTCTCGGCGACGAGATTTGTCCCGACACCTGCCGCTTCTGGGACAGCACCTCCGGCGAGAAGATGGACAAAGACCGCTTCCGCCGCGACCTCGGTCGCGTCGAGGAGGCATACCAGGAGATCGCGCGCCGAGTCGGTGCGTGAGTCGAGGACGGAGACGCGCATGGGGTGGCGGGCTCGCGTCTTCGTGACGCCGAAGCAGGGTGTTCTCGATCCCCAGGGCAAAGCCGTCCAGCAATCGCTCCATACGCTCGGCTATCCCGAGGTCGCCGAGGTGCGGATCGGCAAGTTCATCGAGCTCCGCCTCGCCGACGTCAGCCGCGACAGCGTCGAAACCCGCGTCCGCGAGATGTGCGACCGCCTCCTCGCCAACCGCGTCATCGAAGACTTCTCCTTCACGATCGACCCCGAGACCCCGTGACCATACGAGGAGCATCGCGGACCCGCCGCGAGACGCAGTCGAGCCAGGGGGCATCGCGGCCCCATCGCGAGCCGCAGGCGAGCCAGGGAGCGCGCGGGCCCCATCGCGAGCCGCAGGCGAGCCAGGGAGCGCGCCGGATTTACTCCGGCGCGCGACGCCCATCGCGAGCGCAGCGAGCGGGGGCGAAATCAATATGAAGTGGGGCGTCATCACCTTTCCGGGCTCGCTCGACGACGTGCAGGCGGCGTACGTCCTCGAACATCTGCTCGGCGAGAGCGTCGTACGCTTGTGGCACAAGGACACCGCGCTCGACGGCCTCGACTGCGTCGTGCTTCCGGGAGGGTTTTCGTACGGCGACTATCTGCGCTGCGGGGCGATGGCCCGGTTCTCGCCGATCATGCGCGCCGTCGGCGAATTCGCGGCGGCGGGCAGGGTGGTGATCGGCATCTGCAACGGCTTTCAGATCCTCTGTGAAGCCGGGCTGTTGCCGGGAGCCCTCATCCGCAATCGCGGGCTCGCGTTTCTCTGCCAGCCGGTGCACGTACGCGTCGAGGACGCCGACACGCTCTTTACCAACCGCTGCCGGCGCGGCGATGTCCTCGAGATCCCGGTGAAGCATGGTGAGGGCTGCTACGTCGCCGACGAGGAAACGTTGCACACCCTCGACACCGGGCGGCGGATCGTGCTGCGCTACACCGACGGCGAGGGGCGCGTGACGCCGGAAGCGAATCCCAACGGCTCGCTCGGTGCGATCGCCGGCATCCGCAACGCGAGTGGCAACGTGTTCGGCATGATGCCGCACCCCGAGCACGCCTGTGAGCGCCTGGTGGGGGGTGAAGACGGTCGCAAGATCTTCCTCTCGGTGATCGCCGCCGCGGGCGCGGCCGCCGAGCCGGTCGCGGCCAAGGTCGTCTCGGGGCCGTGAGTATGCCGGTCACCGTCGAGACCGGACTCCGGCACGGACTCACGGCCGACGAATACGCGCGCATCGAGGCGGCGCTCGGACGGACGCCGACGATCGAGGAGCTCGGCGTCTTCTCGGTGATGTGGTCCGAGCACTGTAGCTACAAGAGCTCGCGCGTCCATCTCCGTGGGCTCCCGACGACGGGGCCGCGTGTGCTGCAGGGACCGGGCGAAAACGCCGGCGCGCTCGACGTCGGCGACGGCCTCGCCGTGGTGTTCAAGATCGAGAGCCACAATCACCCGTCCTTCGTCGAGCCGTTTCAGGGTGCGGCGACGGGGGTGGGCGGCATCCTGCGCGACATCTTCACGATGGGCGCGCGCCCGATCGCCAACCTCAACTCGCTGCGCTTCGGGAGTGTCGCCCATCCACGCACGCCGTATCTCGTGCGCGGCGTGGTGGCGGGGATCGGCGGCTACGGCAACTGCATCGGCGTCGCCACCGTCGGCGGTGAAGTCGCGTTCGACCCGGGCTACGACCACAACATCCTCGTGAACGCGTTCACGCTCGGCGTCGTCCAATCCGATCGCATCTTCCGCGCCCGCGCCGAGGGTGTCGGCAACCCGGTGATGTACGTCGGCTCGAAGACCGGCCGCGACGGCATTCACGGCGCGAGCCTGCTCGCGTCCGCGGAGTTCGACGCCGACTCCGAGAGCAAGCGGCCGACGGTGCAGGTCGGCGACCCGTTCACCGAGAAGCTGTTGCTGGAGGCCTGCCTCGAGCTCATGTCGCCCGCCTACAGTGCCCACCTCGTCGGCATTCAGGACATGGGCGCCGCCGGTCTCACGAGCTCGTCGGTCGAGATGGCGGGGCGCGCCGGCAGCGGCATCGACCTCGACCTTTCGCGCGTGCCGCTGCGCGAGGAGGGCATGACGCCGTACGACATCCTGCTGTCGGAGTCGCAGGAGCGCATGCTGCTCGTCGTCCGCGCCGGCTCCGAGGACGTGGTGCGGGCGCTGTTCGCCAAGTGGGACCTCGACGCCGCGGTGGTCGGTACCGTCACCGATAGCGGGCACCTGCGTTGCACCTGGGAAGGACGTCAGGTCGTCGACCTGCCGATCGCGCCCCTCACCGACGGCGCGCCGCTCTACCACCGGCCCGCCGTCGAGCCCGCGCCCGAGGAGGGTGCGCGTCTCGTGCTCCGCGATCTCACCGAGCCGCGCGACTACGGCCACGTGTTGATGCAGCTCCTCGAGTCACCCAACCTGTGCTCGCGTGAATGGGTGTACCGCCAGTACGATACCTACGTCGGCGGCAACAGCGTCGTGCGGCCGGGCTCGGACGCGGCGGTCGTGCGCCTCGACGGCACGCAGAAGGGCGTCGCCATGACGCTCGACTGCAACAGCCGGCTCTGTCTCCTCGATCCGTACGTCGGTACGGTGAGCGCGGTCGCCGAGGCGGCACGCAACCTCGCGGTCGCGGGCGCGGAGCCGATCGGCGTCACCAACTGCCTCAACTTCGGCAGCCCCGAGAAGCCCGAGGTGATGTGGCAGTTCCAACAAGCGATCGCCGGCCTGCGTGACGCCTGCGTCGCGTTCGGCACGCCGGTGGTGAGCGGTAACGTGAGCTTCTACAACGAGACCGAGGGCCGCAGCATCCCGCCGACGCCGGTGATCGGCATGGTCGGCCTCCTCGACGACGTGTCGCAGCGCGTGACGCAATGGTTCAAGGGCGAGGGCGACGCGATCGTCCTCCTCGGGCGCAATCGCGAGGAACTCGGCGGGTCCGAGTATTTGGCGGTGATCCACCATCAAGTGCGCGGCACGCTGCCGTGGATCGATCTCGACATCGAGCGCCGGTTGATTCGCACCGTGCTGGCGGCGGCGCGCGAGGGCTTGCTGCGCTCCGCGCACGACGTCGCCGAGGGCGGCCTCGCCGTCGCGCTCGCGGAGTGCTGCATCTCCAACGAGACCGGCCCGCCGATCGGCGCGCGCATCGAGCTCGAGGGCGGGCTTCGCCCCGACGCATTGCTGTTCGGCGAAAGTCACGGGCGTATCGTCGTGTCCGTCCGCCGCCGACACCTGACGCGATTGCGCGAGCTCGCGCACCGTGACGACGTCGTCATGACCTCGATCGGTGAGGTCCGCGGACAACGCTTCGAGATCGGCGACCTCGTCGACCTGCCGGTCGTCGCGATGCGCGAACGCTGGCGGAGTGCGTTCGAACGCACCCTCGCTGGGCGTCTCGGAGAGTGATAGAGCATCGAGGGTGAGCGACACCGCGGAGCGGGATGGGGCGCGGAGCCCGTCCGACGACGGCTTCCACGAGGAATGCGGGGTCGTCGGCGTCTACGGCCACCCCGAAGCTTCGAATCTCGTCTACCTCGGTCTCTGCGCACTGCAACACCGCGGGCAGGAGGCCGCCGGCATCGTCTCCGCGGACGGTCAGGTGCTGGTGTCGCACCGTGGGATGGGGCTCGTCGCCGACGTCTTCCGTGAGGACATCGTGCGGCGCCTGCGCGGCGAGTCCGCGATCGGCCACAACCGCTACTCGACGACCGGCTCCTCGCATCTCAAGAACGCGCAGCCGCTCGTGGTCGAGTATGGGCGCGGCGGCCTCGCGGTCGCGCACAACGGCAACCTCGTGAACGCCGAGGAGCTGCGCGCCCGGCTCGAGGAACGCGGCTCGATCTTCCAATCGACGGTCGACAGCGAGGTGATCATCCACCTGATCGCCGCCTCGCACGGCGAGGCCCTCGAGGATCGCGTCGTCGAGGCGCTGCGCGAGGTCCGTGGCGCCTACTCGTTGGTGTTTCTCTCGACCGACAAACTGATCGGCGTTCGCGACCCGTACGGCTTCCGGCCCCTCGTCCTCGGCCGCCTGAAAGGTGCGTGGGTACTGGCATCGGAAACCTGCGCACTCGACCTCATGGATGCCACCTACGAGCGCGAGGTCGAGCCGGGCGAGGTGGTGGTGCTGTCGAAGGACGGACTCACTTCGTATCGCCCCTTCGCGCCGGAGGCGCCGGCGGCATGCATCTTCGAGTACATCTACTTCGCGCGTCCCGACTCGACGGTCTTCGGGCGGAGCGTCTACCGCGCTCGCAAGGAGCTCGGGCATCAACTCGCGCGCGAGTCGGGGGTCGAGGCCGACGTCGTCGTGCCGGTTCCCGACTCGGGCGTGCCGGCGGCGATCGGCTACGCGGAGGAGTCGGGTATCCCGTTCGACATGGGCCTGATCCGCAATCACTACGTCGGACGCACGTTCATCGAGCCGCAGGAGGCGATCCGCCACTTCGGCGTCAAGGTGAAGCTGAACGCGCAGCGCGAGGTCCTCGCCGGGAAGCGCGTGATCGTCGTCGACGATTCGATCGTGCGTGGTACGACCAGCCGGAAGATCGTGAAGATGATCCGCGACGCCGGGGCACGCGAGGTCCACATGCGCATCAGCTCACCGCCGACGACGAGCCCGTGCTACTACGGCATCGACACGCCGACCCGCAGCGAGCTCATCGCCTCCTCACACACCGTCGAGGAGATCCGCCGCTACATCACCGCCGACTCGCTCGCCTACCTCAGCGAGGAGGGCATGTACGTTTTCGTGGGTGGCAAGCGCGGCGGGTTCTGCGACGCCTGCTTCACGGGCCGCTATCCGGTGGCGTTCGACGACGCCGCCAAGCACCGGCAACTGGTGCTCTTCGACGCCGCCGATCAACGCTGAGCGGTCGCGACCCCGGTCCCGACCGTCGATGAGCGCCCCGGGCGACCTGATCGCGGAGATCGAACGCGGCCCGTCGGGTCCGGCGGTCGCGGCGTTCTTCGATCTCGACCGGACGCTCCTCGCCGGCTTCTCCGCTGCGGCGTTCATCCGCGATGACGTGATGGCCGGTCGCATGGGCGCGGCGGAGCTCGCCCACACGTTGCTCGCGGCGGCGCGCTTTCAGTTGGGCGTGCTCGGCTTTTCCGGGTTCATCGCCAGCACGGTGGCGCGCTTGCGCGGACGCTCCGAGGCCGAGTTCGAGGCCAACGCCGAGCACATCTTCCGCGAGCACCTGGCGGGAGAAGTCTACCCGGAGTCGCGCGCGCTCGTGCGCGCGCACCTGCGCAAGGGACACACGGTCGCGGTCGTGTCGTCGGCGACCCGCTACCAGATCGAGCCGCTGGCGCGCGACTTCGGCATCCCGCACGTACTCTGCACCGGACTCGAGGTGCGCGAGGGCCGCTTCACGGGCGGCGTCGTCCACCCCACCTGCTACGGGGAGGGCAAAGCCGCGGCGGCGCGCGCCTTCGCGTCGGCGCATGGTGTCGGTCTCGGGGAGAGCTACTTCTACACCGACAGCGAGGAGGATCTGCCGTTGCTCGAGATCGTCGGCCGGCCGCGGCCGACGAATCCGAGCGCCCGCCTCGCCGAGATCGCGGGCAGACGCAGCTGGCCGGTGCGCCGCTTCCGCAGCCGCGGCGCGCCGGGGGCGCTCGCGATCGCGCGCACGGCGCTCGCCGTCGGCAGCCTCGCCCCCGCATTCGCCCTCGGCGTCCCGGCGGCGATCCTCAGCGGCAGCTGGCGGCGCGCCGTGAACGTGGTGATCTCCACGTGGGGCGAGCTCGGCACGGCGCTCGTCGGCGTCGATCTCCACGTCGTCGGCGAGGAGCACCTCTGGGCGGAGCGACCGGCCGTCTTCATCTTCAACCATCAAAGCGGCATCGACATGCTGCTGCTCTGCCGGTTGCTGCGGCGGGACATCGTCGGGGTCGCGAAGCAGGAGATCCGCCGCAACCCGATCTTCGGTCCGGCGTTCGCGCTCGCCGGCGTGGTCTTCATCGATCGTTTCGACCGCGACCGCGCCGTCGCGGCACTGGCGCCGGCGGTCGAGGCGCTGCAGCAGGGTGTTTCGATCGTGCTCGCACCCGAGGGCACGCGGAGCGCGACGCCACGGCCCGGTCGGTTCAAGAAGGGCGCCTTTCACCTCGCGATGGCGGCGCGGGTGCCGATCGTCCCGATCGTCTTCCGAAACGCCCTCGATGCCTTGCCGAAGCACGCGGTCATCGTCCGTCCGACGACCGTCGAGGTGGTCGTGCACCCGCCGATTCCGACGGTGGATTGGACGCCCGCCGCTCTCGACGACCAGATCGCCGCGATTCATCACCTCTACGAGGAGACGCTCGACGCTTGAGGGCGGCGTCGGCCGCAGACGGGCCTTGTTGCGCTGGTGTATCGTGCGACGTACGCTCCGCTCCGCATGGTCGCCTCCGACGCGCCCTGGGACTATCTCGTCATCGGGAGCGGCATCGCGGGGCTCACCTTCGCGCTCGGCGTCGCCGACAGCGGGCGGGTTGCGATCGTCACCAAGGATCGCACCGACGAGAGCAACTCGTCGTACGCTCAGGGCGGTGTCGCGAGCGTGTGGAGCCCCGAGGACTCCTTCGAGGCGCACGCCGAGGATACGATCCGTGCCGGCGCCGGCCTCTGTCACGAGGACATCGTCGAGATGGTCGTGCACGAGGGGCCGGCGCGTATCCGCGAGCTCATCGCCCTCGGGACCCGCTTCGATTCGCACCTCACCGGCGACGCCGTCGAGTACGATCTCGGGCGCGAGGGTGGCCACTCGCGCCGCCGCGTCTTGCATGCGGGCGATCTCACCGGGCAGGAAATCGTGCGCGCGCTCGCCGTCGCCGTACGCCGCCATCCGAACGTCCAGGTGCTCGAGAACGCGCTCGCCGTCGATCTCCTGACGGATCGCAGGCGCGCGGGCGGGGCGCCGCCGACGTGCTGGGGCGCCTACGTGTACGACCGGCAGAGCGGAGAGGTGCGCACCGTGCGTGCGCGCGCGACCGCCCTGTGCTCGGGCGGTGCCGGTAAAGTCTACCTCTACACGACCAACCCCGACGTCGCGACCGGCGACGGCGTCGCGATCGCGTTCCGCGCCGGCGCCGCGGTCGGCAACATGGAGTTCTTCCAGTTCCACCCGACGTGCCTGTATCACCCGAAAGCGAAGTCGTTTCTCGTCTCGGAAGCGCTGCGCGGAGAGGGCGCCCGCCTGCGCACACAAGACGGCTCGTTCTTCATGAGCTCCTACCATCCGGACGCCGAGCTGGCGCCCCGTGACGTCGTGGCGCGCGCCATCGATCACGAGATGAAGGTGCACGGCTACGAATGCGTGTATCTCGACATCACGCACCAGCCGCCGGCGTTTCTCGCCGAGCGGTTCCCGCACATCCTGCGACGCTGTCGCGAGCTCGGGATCGACATCACGCGCGAGTGGATTCCGGTGGTACCGGCGGCGCACTACCTGTGCGGCGGCGTCGTCACCGATCGTGAGGGACGGACGGGGATCGGCCGGCTCTACGCGGCGGGTGAAGTGGCGATGACCGGGCTTCACGGCGCGAACCGCCTGGCCTCCAACTCGCTCCTCGAGGCGCTCGTCTTCGGCCATCGCGCCGCCGCCGACGCGCGTCGCATGCTGGCGCGCGACACGACACCGCCGCCGTCGGTGCCCGACTGGAACCCGGGAACGGCGGTGAACAGCGACGAGTCGGTGGTCGTCACCCAAAACTGGGACGAGGTGCGACGCACGATGTGGAACTTCGTCGGCATCGTGCGCTCGACCCGACGCCTCGAACGCGCCCGCAAACGCATTGCGATGCTGCAGGAGGAGATCCGTGAGTACTATTGGGACTTCTTGGTGACGGGCGACCTTCTCGAGTTGCGCAACATCGCGACGGTAGCGGAGCTGATCGTGCGCGCGGCTCTGATGCGACGAGAAAGTCGCGGCCTGCACTACACGATCGATTACCCCGAGCGGGACGACCTGCGATGGCGCAGGGACACGGTCATCACTCCGTCAGAGTCTTGACCCGGGGCGTGGCACAATATGGTCGGCGCGTACGTTTACGCGTTGACGGCCGGCTATAGGGTTGACTATGGTGACGCCCGATGACGTGGGTCGGACGGCGGGCGGCGGTGACGGTCGTGGGCGCCCTCCTCATGGAATTCCTGCAGAGCGTGACGGCTGCGCCGGCCGCCGCCGACATCTACCTCAAGCGCGACCGCTACGGCGTCCTGCACTTCACGAACGTTCCCACCGACAAAGGCTATCAGGTGATGATGCGGGAGCCGTTACCCGGCTTGCGGCAGCCGAGCGTCGGGGCGAGCGGCAGCACCGGCAGTTCGTTCATCGTCGATTCGCGCGCGTTCGACCCGATCATCGCCGAGGTCGCGGGGCGCTATCAGATGGATCGCGCCCTGGTGAAAGCGGTGATCAAGGCGGAGTCCGGCTTCCAGCCCCGCGCGGTGTCGCCGAAGGGCGCGCGTGGACTCATGCAGCTGATGCCGGGCACGGCGTTGCTGCACGGCGTACGCAACATCCACGAGCCGAGCCAGAACATCGAAGGGGGAGTCCAGCACCTGCGCATGTTGCTCGATCGCTACGGCGGCAACGTGCCGCTGGCGCTCGCCGCCTACAACGCCGGCGAGAACGCCGTCGACCAGCACGGCGGCATCCCGCCGTTCCCCGAGACGCGCGACTACGTGTGGCGCGTGCTGCAGTTCCGTCAGCAGTACCTGCAACAGTACATCCAGCAGGCGATCGCCCGCGGGCAGTGAGACCCGGCTCGGGTCGTGTGCGCGCGCAGCCGATCCGCTCGTCGGTGTGGGCGTGGCGGTGCGCGTGATGGCGGTCGGCGTGCAAGACCTTCCGATGCGGCGCGCGACTCTCCTCTGGACGGTCCCGAACGTCCTCACGCTCTTCCGCGTCGCGCTCGTGCCGGTGCTCGTCTACGTGCTGCGCGATCCGGGAGCACTGGCCGGCGTTGTCGCGGCCTTGCTCTTCTTCCTCGCCTCGCTGACGGACTACTTCGACGGTTACCTGGCCCGCAAGTACGGTATCGTCACCACCCTCGGAAAGTTCCTCGATCCGCTCGCCGACAAACTCATCGTCGCCTCGGTGTTGATCATGCTGGCGGCGATGCCGTGTGCGCCGGGGGTGACGGCGTGCGAGCCGCGTGTGCCGGCGTGGATCGTCGTCCTGATCGTCGGGCGCGAGCTCGCGGTCACGGGGCTTCGCGGCATCGCCTCCGGCGAGGGCGTGATGCTCGGCGCCGAGGAACTCGGCAAGTACAAGATGATCTTTCAGATGTTCGCGCTCGTCGGTCTCCTGCTGCACTACCGATATTTCTACGTCGACTTCCATGCCGCCGGGATGTACTTCCTGTGGATCGCGTTGGTGTTGGCGCTGTGGTCGGCGAGCGACTACCACGTGCGCGTGTATCGTGCGGTGCGCGCCGCGCGCGCGGCGTCGCCCGTTGACAGCCCATCTTCGCCCCCTTAAGGTACCGCGCCTGTGCGGGTGTAGCTCAGTTGGCTAGAGCACGACCTTGCCAAGGTCGGGGTCGAGGGTTCGAAGCCCTTCACCCGCTTTTCCGCCGCAAGGGCCCCGGCGTGTCGCCGGGGCCTTCGCATTCCGCGCCTCCGTGAGTATCGCATCCGTCCTCACGATCTATCCGACGGCGCTCAAGGTCGAAGAAGCGCTGAAGGCGCGCGCGCGCGCCGGCGACGTCTCCCTCGGGCACCGCCTGACGACGTTTCCGCAGCTGGTCGACGCCCTCGACGGCGAGCTCGTCGGCGCGCCGTCGATCGTCACGGAAGCGATCGCGATCGTCCTCGCGCAGGACGCGCTCGGTGAGGTGCTCGGCGCGGAGGCCACAGGCGAGCGGCCGGGCCTCGCGTCCGCGGCGCTGCGCGCGATCGGCGAGCTCAAGGCGGCGTGCCTCGGACCCGCCGAGCTCGCCGCGATCGCGCGCGCGACGGGCGTCGACGAGGCGCGCCGGAGCCTGCGCTGGCTCGCGCGTGTCGCCGCGGCATACGCACGGCGCCTGGCGCGTCTCGGCTGCGCCGACCGCCACGACCGCGACCGGCGCGTGCTGCTGCTGCTCCACCGGCACGAGGGCGAGGGTACCCGGCCGCGCGTCCTGGCGGGTGTCACGCGTCTCGTCATCGCGGAAATCTACGACTACTCGCCGCTGCAATCGCTGATCACGCGGGCGCTGATCCGTCTCGTCGGCGACGCCGAGCTCGTCACCCTGGCGCACGGCGAGAACGTCGACGCGACGCGCTTCGTAGAGCGCACGTGGAACCGTTTCGTCGAGGATGCGGCGATCGCCGACAAGGTGTTGCCGGATTTCGTCGTGCGCGGCGGTCGTTCCGGGACGTTGTCGCGCGTCCTCACCGGGCTCTTCGTCGAACCGAAGCCGTCGGTGCCGCCCGCGGAGGTGCTCGACGAGCGCGTACGCGTCGTCGTCGCGCCGGGCCGCGCCGCCGAGGTGGAGGAAATCGGACGGCGGATCCGCGCCGTGCTCGCCGCGGGAGAGGCGCCGGAGCGCATCGCCGTCCTGGCGCGTGACCTCGGGACGTACCAACCGCTGCTCGCGGACGTCGCGCGGCGCTATCACCTGCCGCTCGCCATCGGCATGGCGCGACCGCTGGCGGCGCACGCGTCGGTACAGGCGGTGCTCCGTCTGGGGCGGGCGGTGGCGGACGGACTGCCGCGTGACGCGCTCGGCGCCGCGTTGGAGAGCGCCTATCTCACCGCGGCGCCACGGCGGGTACGGCGTCTGCTCGGGACGATCGGCTACGTCGACGCCGCGACGCTCCCGCTCGCGAGCTGCCTCGTCCACGCCGAGGTTCGCCTCGAGCGCCGCGCGAACGGTGCGGCGCCGGCGCGCGTGCGCGAGGGAAGCGCGCGTGCGCTGGCGCGTCTCCGGCGCGACGGGCCGACGGTGGCGGCGACGGTTCGTCGGCTCGGCGCGCTCGCCGAGACGCGGAGTCTCGCCGCGCACGCGGCGGCGCTCCTCGATGCGCTCGGCGAGCTCGGCCTGGCACTGCCCTCGGGGGACGTTGCGCCCGGGGAGGCGTGGAGCGAGGGCGCGGCGCTTGCCGCGCTCGAGCGGCTGCTCGCCGATGTCGCCGCGCTCGGTCCGCTCGGAACGCGACGGCTTTCGCTCGCGAGCTTTCTCGCGCGTCTCGGCGAGGCGGTCGAGGCGATCGACGTCGAGGCGCCGGGGCCCGCCGCGAGCGGCGTGCGCGTGCTCCCGATCGCGGACGCCCGCGGACTCGATTTCGCCGACGTCTTCGTGCTCGGACTCGACGACGGCAGCTTTCCCGCGCCGCTCGCCGAGGACGCGCTGCTCGGCGACGGCGTGCGGTGCGAGGTGAATCGCCACGCGCTCCCGCTCGTGCGTGCGGCCGTGGGGCCGGCGGCGGAGGGCGCCCCGCTCGGGCGTGTGCTGCGGACGAGCGCCGATCGCGCCGCCGAGGATCCGTTTCTCTTCTATCTCGCGCTGTCGACGGCCGAGCGCCGCGTCGTCGTCAGCTATCCGGCACGCGACGAGCGCGGCGACGCGCTCGTGCGCTCGCCGTTCGTCGACGAGATCGTGACGATCCTCGGCGAGGACGTGGTGGTCGCGGCGGCGAATGACGGTGTCGTGCCGCCGGCCGAAGCGGCCGCCGACGTGAGCGAGCTCATGCAGGCCGCGGTCGTGGCGGCGGCCGCAGGGCGGCCTGGGATGCTGGCGGCAGTCGGCGCCCGCCTACCGCCGGGGACGCTCGCCCGGCTCGTCGCCCGCATCCGCACGGAGCGCCGCCGGGCACGCTATTTCCTCTTGGATCGCGAGCGTGACGCGGCGGCCAAGGAGGCGCTCGCCGACGCGTTCGTCGGCAGGCTCGCGCCCGATCCGAGTCGGCGTGAACGCCTGCGTGCCATGGAGTGGAGCGCCAGCCGTCTCGACGAGCTCGGCGCGTGCGGGTTCAAGTTCTTCGCGCATCGCGTACTCGAGCTCGAGGCCGACGAACTCGGGAACGAGGCGCTCGACGTCCGCGACGAGGGCATCTTGGTGCATCGGCTGCTCGAGGCGGTGCTGCGTCGCTGCGATCCGCTGCCGTCCGATCCCGAGGCCGCGGTGGCGGCGGCGCGTGTCGTCGCCGACGAATGTCGCGCCACGCTCGCGGCCGAGCTGCATGCCGCCGACCCCGAGCTCTTCGCGCTCGCGTGGGCGCGCGCGCTCGAGGCCGTCGGCGAGCTCGTACGCGGCGAGGGCGCCGTGACGCCGGCGCGGCGCCTCCTCGAGTGGCCGTTTCGCTTCACGATCGCCGACCATCGTCCCGATGTCGGCACCGCGCGCCTCGACCTCACGCTCGCCGGCGTGCTCGATCGTGCCGACCTCTGGCTCGACGATGCGGGGCGGATCGTCGCGGCGCGGGTGCTGGACTACAAGAACGCCAAGCGCGAGAGCGACTACGCCGCCCGTCTCGATGCGGCCCGCGCCATGGGAACGACGAGCTTTCAGGTCCCCCTCTACGCGCTGGCGCTCACCGCGGCGCCCGAGCTCGCGTGGGCGGCCGACGCGGAGATCGGCGGTGGCTACGTGCTCATGCGCGCCGATCGGAAGGTGCTCGTCCGTCCGATCGCCACGGCGTTGTTGGCGCGGGATCCCGAGGCGCGCCGCGCCGGCGCCGCCGACCCATCGTCGGTACCGATCGCGAGCCGTATCGTCGAGCTCGTCGCGGACGCCGCCGCGGGGCACTTCGACGTCGCGCCGCGGGAGTGCAGCCGCTTTTGCGCCTATCGCCACATTTGCCGCTACGAGCCGCCGCCGGAGGAAAGCGAATGAGAGAACGCGTCGCGCCGCGCGACGACGTCGTCGGCGAGCTCACGGCCGAGCAGCGGGCCGCCGTCGCGACCTCGGGAAGCGTCGTCGTGCGCGCCGGCGCGGGGTCGGGAAAGACGGCGGTGCTGGTCGCTCGCTACGTGCGTCTGGTGTGCGGCGCCGAGGGCGCGCCGGCGCCGCTCGACGTCGCGCAGGTTCTCGCCGTGACCTTCACGGAGAAGGCGGCGGCGGAGATGCGCGGTCGCATCCGCGCCGCCATTGCGGCGCGGCTGGCGGCGGCGACGGGAGCGGAGCGCGTCGGTCTCTTGCGGACGCAGCGCGCGTTGGCGTCGGCGCGGATCGGTACCATCCACGCGCTCGCTGCGAGCTTGCTGCGGCGCGCCCCGCTCGAGAGCGGCACGCGCCCGGGCGCGACCGTTCTCGACGAGATCGACGGGCCGGCGTACATCGAGCACGAGGTGCGACGCATTCTGCTCGCGCGCCTACGTGCCGGCGATCGCGACGTGCGCCGCTGTGCCGAAGCGTGGGGATTCGGCCTGACCGATTCGGCCGGCCTCGTCCCGGTCACGTGCGACGTCCTCGCCGAGCTGGCGCGGCGTGGACTCGCTGCGGCCGAGCTCGAGCCGGCGCTGGCCCGGCAGGAGGCGGCGGCCGCCGTGGCCGCGACCGACCTTCGCGGCGATACGGCGCGCGTGAGTGCATTCGTGGCGGCATGGCTCACCGCCGCCGGCGAGCCCGGCGCGCGCGCGAGCGCCGCGGCGAGCGCGGCTGGCGCGGAATTCCGCGAGTGCTGGCCGCAATGGCAGGCGCATCTCGACGCGCTCGGGACGGCCGGTGACGTCGAGGACCTGCTCGCCCTGCGGGATTTTCCGGGCACGGCGGGCCGCGCCTTTCGCCAGCGCTCCGAGTGGCGTACCTGCGCGGATCTCCTCACCTTCAAACTGCAGGACGGCACCCCACGATTCGGCGGCGCGATCGCCGCCGCGTTCGGCTGCTGCTACGGCCTGCCGCTCGCGGCCGCGTTCACCCGCGTCGTCCAGACGGTCGACGGGGCGCTCGCCCTCGCCAAGCGGCGCGACGGGGTGCTCACGTTCGACGATCTCATCGCCGGTGCGCGCCGGCTGTTCGCGGAGCACCCCGGCGTCGCCGCCCGCCTCGTGGACGAGGTGCGCGCGATTCTCGTCGACGAGTTTCAGGACACCGATCCGGCACAAGTGGACCTGGTGCGTCGCCTGGCTTCCGGGGGTGCCGAGCTCTTCGTCGTCGGTGACGAGAAGCAGTCGATCTATCGGTTTCGCGGCGCCGAGGTGCAACTCTTCGCCGCGATGCGGACGGCGCTCGGCTGCGAGCGCTCGCTCGCCGACAACTTCCGCTCGCGGCCGCCGCTGCTCGCGTTCGTGAACGGGCTCGCGGCACGGCTCTTCGCGGCGCGCGCCGACGGCGCGCCGTGGCGGGTGCGGTGGTCGCCGGCGCAACGCCTGCGTCCGCGCCGTATGCTGGACGATGCCGGCTCGGACGGCGTCGTTGCGATCGGCGGCGGAGGCTCTGCCGGCGCTACGGCGTTCGTCGACGCGGTCTCGGCATCGTCGCGACGACCGCTCGTGCGCCTGAAGAGCCTGGTGAATCAGATCGGCGCGAGCGGGACCGATCTGCTCGCGGCGCCGGCGCGTGCGCTCGAGGCGCGGGTCGTCGCGGCGACGATCACCGAGCTCCTCGGGGAGGGATGGCGGCCGCAGGACGTCGCCGTCCTCCTGCCGGCGTTGACGCAGGTGAAGGCGTACGAGTACGCGCTCCGCCGCTGGGCGATTCCCTACGAGGTCGTGCGCGGCCGCGGCTTCTATGAATGCCAGGAGATCCGCGATCTCGTGCATCTCCTCGCCGCGGTCGTCGATCCGCACGATGCCGTCGCTCTCGCGGGTGCCCTGCGCTCGCCGCTCTTCAGCCTCTCGGACGAGGTGCTCGCGCGTCTCGCCGAGGTTCCCGGCGGACTCCCGGAGTGCTTTGCGGCCGGCAAGCCGTTCGACGGTCTCGCCGTGGCGGAGGCTGAAGAGGTCGGCGCGGCGCGCGACCTCCTCCTGGCGCTGCGCGTCGCGCACGACCGCGTCCCGGTCGCCGACATCCTGACGCGCGCCGTCGCCGCGACGCACCTCGAAAGCGTGCTCCTGGCGCAGTTCCACGGCACGCAGAAGGTGGCGAACGTGCGGAAGCTGATCGCGCAGGCGCGTGCCGTGGAACACGGACGGTTCGTGGGGGCGGCGGAGTTCGTGGCGCGCGTCCGCCGGCTGCTCGAGAACGAGTCGCGCGAGCCCGAGGCGCCGCGCCTCACGAGCGACGCGGACGTCGTGCAGGTCATGACGGTCCACCAGGCGAAAGGGCTCGAGTTCCCGGTCGTGATCCTGGCGGATCTCGGACGCGAGCCGCCGCGCGATTACCGCTCGCCGGTGCTCGTCGATCGCGAGTATGGCGTGCTCGCGGCGGCGACCTTCGGCGCCGGGCGGCATCGGTTGCCGCATCGTCTCATGGATGCGTGGCGTCGCGATGATCGAGACCGCGCCGACGCCGAGCGCGCGCGTCTCCTCTACGTCGCCTGTACGCGTGCGCGCGACGTCTTGGTGCTCTGCGAGGGGAAGGGGCGGCGATCGGCGCTCACGGACGAGAGCGCGGAGAGCGGCCGCACGTGGTGCGAGCAGATCTGGTCGTTCCTCGGTCGCGAGACCGTCGCCGCCTTCGTCGCGGGTGCGGCCGAGCGGATGATCGTGGAGGCGCCGGGCGAGGGGGCCGGGGGCGAGGCGATCGCGGTCGCGGTCGCGGTGGAGAAGAGCGCCGCGCTGCTCGCGCGCGTACCACCGCCGCTGCGAGACACCGTCGAGACGAGCATCGCGCGCGCGCTCACGGAGACGGCCGCGCCCGCCGACGTCGGCGCCGTCGCGCGGGTGTGCGACGCGCCCCCACCCGCGCCGGGTGCCCTCGTGGTGAGTCCGACGGCGCTCGCGGACTACGCGCGCTGCCCGCGGCAATTCTGGTATCGGCACGTGCGCGGCGTTGCGGAGACGCGCGAGGGCGCGCGCGCAGTCGGGCGTGCCGCGGGCGCACCCGGGATCGCGTCCGCGGGCGCGACGTCGTCTGCCGATGCGGTTCGCCTCGGGCTCGCGGCGCACGCCGCTCTCGAAGTCCTCGACCTCGCGCTCCCCGCTGTCGCCCGCGCCGCCGCGGTCGCCGCGGCGCTTGCCGGCGCGCGCGACCTCGACGACGCGGAACGGACGGCGGTCGGTCGCGAGCTCGTCGCCGCGCTCGCGCGCTTCGCGGCGGAGGAAGGCGCGCTGCGCATCGACGACCGCGAGGTGCCGTTCTGCCTGCGGTTCGCCGGCCCGCCGGAGCTCTTCGTTCGCGGTCGGATCGACGTCCTCGGCACGCGCGGCGCGCGGCTCGTCATCCGCGACTACAAGTACGCGCCGCCGGCGCGCGACGGTGAGGCGTATCGCGTGCAGCTCGAGATCTACGCGCTCGCGGTCGCCGCGGCTCACCCCGACCGTTCCTTCGACGTCGAGATCGAGTGGCTGCGCGCACCCGGTGGCCGTGTCGCGTTGCCGCTCGACCTCGCGACGGCGCGCGCGAATGCCGAGGCGACGAGCACGGCGCTGGCGGCGGCGCTGGCCACGCGCGCGGCGCGGGCGTTTCCCTTGGCATTCGCGGCGCCCGCGCCCTGCCGCGCGATCGGCTGCGGGTTCGTCGGGCGTTGCTTTCCTCGCGATGCCACGGGGGACGGCGGCGCCGCGAGGTCCGCCTTCCGTGCTCCGCGCTCCTCGGCTACGATGCCGTCGTGAGTGTGGAGGCGCGGACGACGGGGGAGGGGGACGAGCGCCCGGACGGCCCGCGCATCGCCATCGTGCTCTCGGGGGGCGGTGCGCGCGGCGCCTACGAGGCGGGTGTGCTCTCGTTTCTCATGGCGGAGCTACCGAAACGCCTCGGACGCCGGCCGACGTTTCACATCGTGAGCGGCGCCTCGGTGGGCGCGATCCACGCCTGCTATTGGGTCGCGAGCCTTCACGAGGACGACGAGACGCGCGCCGCACGCCTGGCACAGGTGTGGGACTCGCTCACGATCGAGCACGTCTACCGGCTGAGCGTCGCCGACCTGCTGCGCATTCCTTCGCGGCTCCTCGGCTATCAGTTCTGGCCGCAGCCGGTGGCGGGAGCGGATCTTCCCGACCGGCTTCCGGGCCTCCTCGACACCAAGGCGCTCGAGGATCTGGTGCTGCAGCAGATTCCGTGGGGACACCTGCGACCGAACCTGCGCTCCAGTCGCACCGTGCTCTGTGTCTCGTGCACGGAGATCGCGTCGGGACGCGCGGTGGTGTTCATCGAGGGTCAGCGCGTGAACCTGACGGCGTGGGAGTACGACCCCTACGTCGTCGCGCGCGCCTCCACCATCGGTCCCGTGCACACGCTCGCCTCGGCGGCGATCCCGCTCTTCTTTCCCGCGGTGCGGATCGGCAATCACTACTACTGCGACGGCGGCCTGCGTCTGAACACGCCGCTCTCACCGGCGCTCCGCCTCGGGGCCGATCGCCTGCTGCTGATCGCCTTGCGCCACCCGCCCGACGAACCGTCCCCCGACGAGGATCGTGCCCGCGAAGTCGCCTACAGCAATCCCGCCTACCTCGTCGGCAAGGTCTTGAACGCGCTCCTCCTCGACCACATCGACTACGACTTGCAGCGCATGCGCCTGGTGAACTCCATTCTCGCCGGCGGCGAGAAGGCATTCGGTCGCGAGTTCCTCCCGAAGATCAACGAGATCATTCGCGAGCGGCGCGGCGCCGACTACAAACAGGTGCAGGAGTGCGTGATCCGGCCGTCGGAGGACCTCGGCCGTCTCGCCGGGCGCGCATACAAGCAGCGCACGCGCTCGCTGTGGCCGGCCCGCGTGGTCTCCGATCTCGTCATGCGCTCGGCGGCGCAGGGCGTGCCCGAGGGTGAGGCCGACCTCCTCTCCTACGTGCTCTTCGACGCCGCCTATACGCGCCAGCTGATCGCCCTCGGTCGCGCGGACGCGGCGCGCCAGGCCGACGAGATCGCCGCGCTCTTCTCGTGAGCGCATGACGCGCGCGCAGCGGAACGCGGTGGCGGACGTGATCGTCGCCGCCCTGCATGAACGCGCCGCGCACGACGCCCTCGCGAGCCTCGAGCGCGTGCTGGCGACGACGGACGCCGTCGCCGTGGAGCGCGACGCGCTGGCGCGGCTGGTCGCGACCCGTATCGTCGTCGTGGGGAGCGCCGCGGCCGGCGACGGTCGGACACACGACGCCGGCGATGCCGACGACACCCGTCGGCCCGATGCGGCGGTCGTACATGTCGTTCTCGCTCCCGCCTTCGTGCCGGTTCGGGCGGAGGCGCTGGCGCGCGTCCAACGCGCGCGGCTCGCGAGCGCGGCGTATTGGCGGATGCGGGTCACGGACGCGCAAGGCGGCGCGGAGGCGGATCTCGGCGCGTGCCTACGGCGGGCCGCGGCGCTCTTCGATGCGCGGCTCTACTTCGAGGTGCACGAGGAGCTCGAAGCGCTCTGGCGTCGCGTCAGCGGCGCGACCCGCGTCGTCGTCCAGGGTCTCTTGCAAATCGCGGTGGCGCTGCACCACGCCGAGGGCGGCAACGTCGGCGGCGCACGCCGGCTCCTTGCCGCCGGGCGCGCCAAGATCGAGCCATGTGCCCCGACGTGGCACGGGGTTGCGATCGCCGCGCTCCTCGCCGATCTCCGCCGTTGGGAGCACGCGCGTCTCGACCGTGGGGAGGCGGCGGCCGCGCCCCGGCTCGTGATCGCATGACGGCGGACGCCGGCACACCGGGCCCGCCGGACAGCGGGCGCGAGCCGCTCGCGATCCTCGACGGCCACTTCCTGATCTTCCGCGCCTACCATGCGCTGCCGGAGCTACGCGCGCCCGACGGCGTCGCGGTGCATGCGGTGCTCGGCTTCGCGCAGTCACTGCTCAAGTTGCGCCCGCGGCTGCCGCCGCTCGTCCTCGTCGCTTTCGATTCGGATCCGGTGGTCTCGTTCCGCACCCGGCTCTTTCCCGCGTACAAGCGACATCGCGGGCGGCCGCCCGCCGACCTCGAGCCACAGTTCGCGCTCTGCATCGAAGCGACGCGCGTGCTCGGCTACGCGGGCGCGGTCGCCGCCGACTACGAGGCCGACGACGTCATGGCGACTGCGGTGCGTCGCTTCGGCGTCGGCGGACGTCCGATCGAGCTGCTGACGCAGGACAAAGACCTCGTCCAGTTGGTGTCGCCCGCGGTGACCTGGATTGGCTTCGACGGCAAGCTACGTCTCGACCCGGCAGCCGTGGGCGAGCGCTTCGGCGTGCGCCCGGAGCAAATTCCCGACTATCTGGCGCTGGTCGGTGACAGCGTCGACGGTATCCCCGGAGTGCCGGGTGTAGGGACGAAGACGGCGCGCGCGCTCCTCGCACGATTCAAGGACGTCGAGGACATGCTGACGCACCTGCGCGACCTGCCAGCTGCGGTCGCGCGCGCGCTCGGCGCCGATCCCGCGCGCGTCCGGCTGAGTCGCCGGCTCGCGGAGTTGCGCGACGACGTCGCGCTCGATCTCGAGCTCCGGGACCTGCGGCCGCGCGGTGTGCAGCTGGAGGAGGCGCGACGCTTCTTCGGTGGCCTCGGCCTGCACCGTTTCGTCGAGCGGCTCGAGCGCGAGGCGACCGGGCGCTGATCCCTGGGTGGCGCGCGGCGAGGGCAGCGCGGAGCGGCGGGCTCGTCCGCGCCGATTCAGTTGCAGAGCGTCGCGAGCTCGTCGACGAGCGCGGCGATCGCGGCGCACCCCGCCTCCCAGAACGCCGGCTGCGTGACGTCGAAACCGACGCGCGCGAGGAGCGCCGCCGGTTCGACGCTGCCGCCGCTCGCGAGCAGCTCGGTGTAGACCGGTACGAACGGCGCGCCATCGTGGCGATAGCGCTGGAAGAGGGCGAGGGTGAGCAGCTCGCCGAAGGCATAGGCGTAGCAGTAAAAGCGGCTGTGGATGAAGTGCGGGATGTAGCTCCAGCCGTGACGGTACGCCGGATCCATCTCGACGGTGTCCCCATGCAGCCGCCTCTGCGCTTCCCACCAGAGCGTGCCGATGTCGTCGGCCGAGAGCCGCCGCTCGCGGCGCGCCGCGTGCAACGCAAGCTCGAAACGCGTCAGCGCGTGCTGGCGGAAGATGGTGCCGTACATCTCGTCGAGGGTTTCGACGAGGAGACGACGCCGGGTCGCCGCGTCGGGCGCGAGCGCGACCAGATGATCGGTCACGAGCATCTCGGCGAATACCGACGCCGTCTCGGCGAGGACGAGCGGCGGATCGTAGTTGAGCAGCGTCTGCCGGCGGGCGAGCGTCGAGTGGATGCCGTGTCCGAGCTCGTGCGCCAGGGTGGCGACGTCGCGACTCGTCCCGGCGTAGCTGGCGAGGACGTACGGGTGATGGCGCGGGCTCCACGCGGCGCAGAAGGCGCCGTGGCGCTTGCCGGGACGTACCTCGGCGTCGATCCAGCGGCCGTCGAAGAATCCCGCCGCGAGGTCGGCGAAACCGCCGCTGAAGCGGCCGAACGCGTCGAGGATGATCGTGCGCCCGCGGGCGATCGGCACCTGCTCGGCGACGCCGTCGATCGGCGCGTAGACGTCGGCGCTCGCGAGGCGCGTCAGGCCGAGGAGGCGCGCCTTCAGGGTGAGGAAGCGGCGGATCACGGGATAGTGGCGTTCCACCACGTCCATCATGACCGCGACCGTCGCGGGATCGAGCTCGTTGGCGAGATGCGTGGGCGCGGCGAGGTCTTGATAGTCGCGCAGCTCGCAGTCGATACGATGGTCGAGGACGAGGGCGTTGGTGACGGCGGCGAGCGGCAGCTGGTGCGCGGCGTACTCGTCGAGGAAGGCGCGGAGCGCGCGGCGGCGGAGCTCGCGATCGGGGTGGTGGAGAAGCGCCATCACCTCGCCGTCGGTCAGCACGTGCTCGGCGCCGTCGACCAGGACGCGGAACCGCAGCGAGCCGGTGAGCTCGTCGTAGAGCTGCGCAAACGCCGCCGGGCCGCTCACGCTCTTGCGCACCAGGACGCGCTCCTCGTCCTCGCTCAAGAGGTGCGGCTTGAAGCGCCGGACGGTGCGCAGGAAATGCGCGTAGTCGACGAGGACGGGATCGGCGACGAGCGCCGCGAAGCGGTCGTCGTCGAGCGCGGTGAGCTCGAGATCGACGAAGACGAGATGCGCCCGGAGCTCCGCCTGCTCCTCGGTCGTGCGCTGCTCGAGGTCGAGTGCGACCGGATCGCCGCTGTCGGCGGCGGCGAGGAGCGAGGCATAGAAGCCAGGCCGTTGTCCGATCTCGAGGATCGCTTCGTACTCGCGTAGCGCGCGCAGCAGCTCGGTGGCGGGCGGCCCGGCGCGCAACGCGCCCCGCCACGCTGCGGCGAAGTGTTCCGCCCGCTGGCGCGCGTCGCGCGCGTCGGCGGCGAGCCGGGGATCGTCGGGCCCGCTGTAGAGCTCGGCCAGATCCCAGCGCACGCCGGCGGCGGCAGCGGCGGCGGGCGAGTCGGCGGGCGCGGCGTCGAGGGACGGCAGGCGCAGCTCGTGGCGCGGCATGCGCGAGCACTAGCAGTGCTCCCGCGGTTCCGCGAGCTGGCAATTGCACGGGTCCTGTGGTTTCTCGGCACGATGAAAAAGGGGCGGAGGGCCCCCTTTTCCCTCCGCCCCGTTCGCGCTCATGCCGTTTCCGGTACGGGCGCGAGAGCAAACGGCGATCGCCGCGTGCCGATGAGACTAGGCGAGCCTGCGCAGGCCGGCAATTCACGAAAGGGGGGAGAGGGCACCGGAAAAATGGGGGCATGGATGCGGCGAGACGTAGGGAGGTCGCGAGTCCGGCGTCTGGGTATCGTGAGCGGGATGGTCGCGACGCTCGCGGTGAGCGCGGGCGCGCGATTCGCCGACGCGGCCTCGTGCGCGCTTCCTCCTACGCTACGCATCGCGGCGGAGGAACGCGGGATCCTGGACCACGGCGGCGCCGCGCTGGTGGCGGCCGCGCCGTCGGCGTGCGGCCTGGAAACAGGCGACGTGATCCGCCAGGCCAACGGTCTACGCGTCGAGAGCTGTGCCGATCTCGAGCGCGCCGCCGCCGAGGCGATGGCGAAAGGGCTCGTGCTCCTCCTCGCCGTCGAACGTGAGGGGCACCTGCTTGGGATCGCCGCGACGACACCCGCGATCGACAGCCGTGTCGCGGCGCGCGCGGACGGAGAGGCACAGGCAGCGCGCCCGCGGCCGATGCCGCAGCCGGTTCCTGGCAATGCGGCGCCGGCGCCGACGCCCGCGCTCGCAGCGGTGGTCACGCCGCGGCCACGGCGGGCGGCGGTGCTACCGCCGCGGGGCGACGTGTCGGCGGATCTCCGTCGTCGCGCGGCCACGGCCGGGGCGGCGCTCGCGCGCGTCGACGACGCGGCGCGCCCGGGGGTGCCGATCGTCGTTTACGAGCGGCGTCTCGGCGACGCCGAGGCGGCGATCGCCGCGCTCGAGTTCGGCGTCGGCGACGCCGAGTCGGCGGTGCGCGACTTCGTCGAAGAGGCCGTGGCGTTGCACCGCACCGCGCGCGACGTCCGGCGCACGCAGCTCGCGATGCTCAGTCACTCCGGCGTCGATCGCCGCGTGTCCGCCGTGACCGCCTTGCCGTATTTCTCGGACTCGAGAGTACCCGAGTGGGTGGCGGCGTACCCGTTCCTCCAGGCGACACTCCTCGAGCCGCCGCACGAGACGCGCATGCCGATTCCCGGTGAGGTCGCGGGCCGCTGGGATCCCGATCGCGCGCTCGAATTCCTCTGGGATCACGCGCGCGCTGCGACCGCCGAGCTCACGACCTGGGCGCGGGCGTGACGGTGATCCGACATCACGCCGGCGGCGTGTCCTTGAGGAGTCCTTTGCCGGGAAGGTGGTTCATCTCGAGGCGAATGCCGTCCGGATCCTCGAAGAGGACGGAGTAGTACCCCGGCGCCCACGCGCCCTCCTCGGGTGGATGCACGATCGTCGCGCCGATCGTCTTCAGGAATTCGTACATGGTATCGACGTCGGCACGTTCGCGGGCGCGGAAGCAGACGTGATGCAGGCCGACGCGCGTCTGCACGAAGCGCTCGTCACGATGGCGGTCGTCGGCGCGCATGATACCGAGGGCGGTCCGTCCGCCGACACAATAGAGGTAGCCGTCCATCTTGAAGACGGGGCGTAGCCCGAGGAACGGAAGCAGGCGCTCGTAGAAGGGGAGGCACGCCTCGTAGTCGCCGACGGTGAGCATGACGTGCGCGATGCCGTTGATCTCCACGTGAGTCCTCCCTCGCAGGATGTCGCGTACGCGCCTAGCCGATGCAAGCCGCAGCGCGCGGGTGTCGCTGTTGGGACGATCGCCGTCAGCTGGTGCGGATGACCGGTTCTCGCACACTGGCGGGCGTGCGATACTCGGACGCGATGCGATCCATCCTCGACGGTCGACGTCTGGTGCGCCCGTTCGCCGTGTTTCTCCTGGTGGTCGCCGGTGGCGGCGGTGTCGCTGCGCAGATGGGCGGGGTCGCGGCGCCGAACAGCGGCGCCGTCGCGAGGAAGGCCGGCGTCGGACACACGGACCTCTTCATCGAGGTTCCGCTCGAGAGTCCGTCTCCCGGCGTCGTTTTCCCCTTCGGCGGCTCGCATCATCAGGTGCCGGGCGTCGTCGCCGTGAATCACGCGCCGTACTATTGCGTGCCGCACGCGCGCGCGTTTCGCGAGCGCGCCGCCTTCGTCGCCCACCTGCGCGTGCATCACGGCCTGAGCGACGGCGATATCCCGAAGGCCGTGCTCGTCGCCGGCGGTAAGGTGCGGTACGTCGGTAAGTGAGTCGGCGGGGGCGGACGCGGCGCGAGGCCTCGAGCGTGTGGCGCGCGCGATCGTGCGCTGCCGGCTTTGCCCACGACTGGTCGCGCATCGCGAGCTCGTCGCGCGCCGCAAGCGGCGTCAGTTTCGCGACCAGGTCTACTGGGGAAGGCCGCTCGCCGGCTTCGGCGATCCCGCGGCGCGTCTCCTGATCGTCGGCCTCGCGCCCGCCGCCCACGGCGGCAACCGCACCGGCCGCATGTTCACCGGCGACCAGAGCGGCGACTGGCTGTTTCGCGCGCTGCACGCGGCGGGATTCGCCAATCAGGCGCGCTCCGTGTCGCGCGACGACGGCCTCGTGCTGCGCGACGCCTACGTGACCGCGGCGGCGCGCTGTGCACCGCCCGCCAACAAGCCGAGCGTCGACGAGCTCGAGCGTTGTCGACCGTATCTGCTGCGCGAGCGTGCGCTGCTGGTGCGCGTGCGCGTCGTCGTGGCGCTCGGGCGCGTCGCGTTTGCGACCGTCCTGGCGACCGAGCGAGCGCGGGGCACGGCGCTACCGCGGCCGCTGCCGCGCTTCGCGCACGGCGCCGTCACGGCGCTCGGCCATCTCACGCTCATCGCCTCGTATCACCCCAGTCGTCAGAACACGCAGACGAGGAGGCTGTCACGCGCGATGCTGGCGTCGGTGTTCGCACGCGCGCGTCGCTGCGTCGAGGCGGACGCGTAGCGCGGTGAAGGACGCGGGGCCCCCGGCTCAGTGGAGCGCGACGGACGCGCGGGGCGTGGGAAGTGCCGCGGCCTCGACCGTGGGAGTGCGCCAATCGACGATCGGCAGATAGACCGTGAACGTCGTGCCCACGCCGGCGGCGCTGTCGACGGTGACGAAGCCGCCGTGCGCCTCGACGAGCGTCCCGACGATGTAGAGGCCGAGGCCGGTGCCCTCCTGCGTACCGTCGCCGGCGCGCGTGTAGCGTTGGAAGATACGTGAGAACTCGTGCGGCGGGATGCCGACGCCGGTGTCGGAGACGGCGAGCGCGACACTCGAGGGCAGGCGCTCGGTGCGGACGGTGATGCGACCGCCGTGAGGCGTGAATTTGATCGCATTCGTGAGCAGGTTCGCGGTGATGCGCTCGAGCTGTACCCCGTCGGCGACGATCTCGGGCAGCTCGGGGTCGAGGACCAGATCGACCGCGAGGTCCATGAGCTGCGCGTGCGCCGCGTACTGCTCGACGGTGCGACGCACGACCGTGTTCAGATCGAGGGAGCGGCGTGACATGACCATGCGGCCGGCGTCGATGCGCGAGGCATCGAGGAAGTTGCCGACCAGCGTCAGCACGGTGCGCGTGTTGGTGTTGATGCGCAGCAAAAGCTCGCGATGCTCGGGCGAGAGCGGACAGTCGCCGTCGAGCATCATCTCGGTGTAGCCGAAGATGGCGCCGAGCGGGTTGCGGATGTCGTGACCCACCATGGCGAGGAAGTCGGCGCGCAACTGCTCGAGCTCGGCGCGCGCCGTGACGTCGCGATACACGACCTCGGTGCCGGTCGGGATGCCGCCCGTCCGCAGCAGCGCCGGCTGCGCTTCGAGGTGGAGGACGCGCCCCTCGTGGTGGACGGCGCGGACGTCGATGAGCGCCGGCTCGGCGGGCGTGAGGAGACTCGCCCGCGTCCAGCGCTGAATCGCGCGCACGCTCTCGTCGGCGAGCAGCCGGCACGCCGGCTCGCCGATCAAGAGGTCGCGGTCCCATCCGAAGAGAAGCTCGGCGGCGCGATTCATCGAGGTGATGGTCTCGGCGAGGTCGAAGGTGAGGATCGGCGCGCCCGCGTGCTCGATCATCGACCGGAAGCGTTCCTCGGAGGCGGTGAGACGGGCGACGGTGTGCTCGAGCTCGCTCGCGAGCCGGTGCGCGTCGCCGTCGAGCGGGAGCGTCCGCCGTTGCGGCGAGCGGCGGGCGAGCGCCCCGAGCGCGATGAGTGCGGCGAGCAACGAGAGCAACGCGCCCGCCGGCAGCAGCGCGCGGGGGTCGTGGAGGAGCGCCGTCAGCAGCAGCGCCGCGCCGATCAGGAGGGGGGGGTCGACACGACGTGCTCGGCGCGGAGTCGGTTGCGGAGCTGCGGGGCGCTGACGGTCGGCTAGACGCATTGGCTCTCGTTCCTCGCGGGTCGGAGCAGCGAGTTCCATGCCACTTCGCGATCGCCTGTGAGATCGCAGGTCTGGCCGCGCGAGCCTAGGGCGGGCACGTCGCCCGCGGCACAGGCGGTGTGTCAGGGGGTGCCGAGGCGCGAGAGGTTGCCGAGGATGTTGCGAATCGTCTGCTGCATGTGCTCGGGAATCCCGCGGCTGAATGCGACGCGGCGCCGCCCCGCCCAGTCGCGGCGCACGACCACCGTACCGCTGGCGATCGGCAGAGGTTGTAGCAAACGCCGTAGCCGGCGCCGCTCGATCTCGGGAAGGCCGCCGCCCTCGACGGTGACCATGCGGCGCCCGCCCTCCGTCGTGAAGCGCACCCGTGTTCCACGCCCGCCGTCGCTCTTCGTGCGCCGTAGCATCAGCGCCGCGTGCGCTCAGTGAAACGCGGCGACGATACGCCTCCAGCGCGCGTCGTCGGCGCCCGCGCGGAAGGGGACGTAGAAGGCGACGCGATCGAGGATGCCGGCGTACTTCGCTTGCACCGTGGCGGCGAGCTCGTCGTACGGTGCCGTGACCGCGAACACCTCGAGCATCTCGTCGGTGATCTCGGCTCCCATGCCCGCCCAATCGCCCTTCGCCGCCTTCTCGTTCAAGCGGACGCAGGTGTCTCCCCAGCCGTGAGTTTCGAGGACGCGGATGTACGTACGCGTCGATGCGTAGAAGGAGATCTGCATGCGGACCGCGTCTTTCGCGCGCTCCATCTCCTCCCGGGTGGCGCCGGTGATGACGAAAGCGCTCGTCGAGAGCGTCAGGTCCGGTCGCGTGCGGCCGCCCTTGGCGAGTCCTTCCTCCACCTCCGGCAGGAGATGCTCGCGCAGGTAGCGAATCGAATGGAAGGGGTGGACGTGGAAACCGTCGCAGAGTTCGCCGGCGAGCCGGCACATGTAGGGGTTCACGCCCGCGATGTAGATCGGGATCTTCGGATGCGCGATCGGGCCGGGATTGAAGAAGGGGGTCATCAGCGTGAAGCGGTAGTACGCACCCTCGAACTGCGGTTTGGTGCCGTTCTGCCAGCAGTCCCAGATGGCGCGCATGGCGAGGATCATCTCGCGCAGGCGTGGTCCCGGTGCCTCCCAGCGGATTCCGAAGCGGCGCTCGTTGTGGCCCTTCACCTGGGTGCCGAGGCCGAGCAGGAACCGGCCGTTCGACTGTGCTTGCAAGTCCCACGCGATCTGCGCGTGCACCAGCGGACTGCGCGGGAACGCGACTGCGATCGAGGTGCCGAATTGGATCCGCTGCGTGTGCTCGGCGACGAGCGCGAGTGGCAGGTATGGGTCGTGGCTCGTCTCCGCCGTCCACAGCGCGTCGAACCCGAGATCGTCGGCGGTGCGCGCGAGCGCGGGCACGTCGGCGAGCGCGAGGGGGGGGAGCACGGTGTCGAGCTTCATCGTGAGACCTCCGGGTTCGGTGGTACGGCGCTACCTCCGCGACGCGGAGCGCGCGCGAAGTCCATAACCGAGCCGTGACGCGAAGCCAACACTGAGCGACCTCGCAGATTCACGGACGACGGCGCGCCGCTGCGCTACGCGCCGCTCACGGGCCGCTCGGACGCATGAACGGTCCAGGCCGGAGCGGCGTGATGAGCGGCCCGTGCAGCCGTCCCCCGGGGTCCGACAGCGGCACGATGCGACTCGGAGCCGGACCGATCGGCACCGGCCCGAGCGGCGCGAACGGGATGCCGAACGCAAAGGTGGGGTAGTTCGAGAGCACCGTTTGCGGCGCGGGCTGGATGTTTTGCACGACGACCGTCGCCGGCGGTGCCTCGACGACGATGTTCGGCGCTATCACGATCGGCGGCGGCGCGGGTTCCGGCCGCGCCGTCGGCGGCGGCGTCGCGACGCCGAGCGAGGACGCGATGCGGAGCACCGCGGCCTCCGCGCCCGCCTCGGGCTGCGCCAGGCGACGCGCGCGCGCCGCGGCCCGCGTCGCCGTCACCACCTCTTGGACGACCGCCGGTGACAGCGGCGCGTTGGGATACCAGCCGGTCGAAGGGTAGATGCCGACCAGAGAGAGCAGCGACGCCGGATCCTGTGTCGCGACCGTCTGCAGCCCGAGTTCGCGGGCGAGTCCCGCGGCGAAGGCCCCCTGGGTCGAGCCGTCCGTCTTGAGCCCGGGCTGGTCCGCCGGCCGCGCTTTCATCTGAAACACGCGGGCGCTGTCCCGCTGTCCCTCCGGCACGTGCGTGACATCGTCGTCGAAGTGAGTGCGCCCGCTCTCGTCGGTCCAACGATAGACCTCGGCGGAAACGGGCAGCGCGAGGAGCAGCAGTGCAACGAAGAGCGAAACGGCGGGCCGCGAAGCATGCATGGCTCTCGAGATTCTAGGAACATCGGGTCTCCCAAGCAACGACGACGTGTCGACTCCGCGCGCGCCGTGTAGTAAGGAGATCCCGCCGCGGCGGCGTACCCAAGTGGTTAAGGGAGAGGTCTGCAAAACCTCGATGCAGCGGTTCGAATCCGCTCGCCGCCTCTCGCAGTTCGCTGGTGTAGCCCAAACGGCAGAGGCAGCTGACTTAAAATCAGTCCAGTGGGGGTTCGAGTCCCTCCACCAGCATCAAGTGCGGCATACGCGTATCCGCCCGGAACGTAGCTCGGTGACGGGCGCATCGACAGAGTCCTTCCACCGAGCTGCGTCGCTGTCCGAGTTCGTCCCGATCTCGGCCAGCGTGACCGTTTCCGTCTGACGATTCCCGTTGACGGCTAGGCGGTCCAGTCGTAGCTGATCGCGCACGCGGGCCAGTGCATGCAGCAACGCGCGATCATCGATTTGCGGCTGCGGGGGCACATCCGAACGCCATTCCCGGCACACGCATTGCTGGGTGCTACGCCACGTTACGCTTCGGCAGCTACGAAGGCGTTCGTGGCCAGAGAGGAAGTAGTAGCTTATGCCAAGCACATTTCCGAAATATGTGGTTCGAACGATCACGATAGCCACAATGCTGCTGGCGAACGCGGTGGACGCGCAGCCGCTCGCAAAATGTCCGCCAGACGCGGTGGTCTCGGGCACCGTGTGCATGGATAAGTACGAGGCGAGCGTCTGGCGCGTCCCGGGTGCGACGACGGTCCACTCGAGTCTCGTCAAAGCGATTCGGTAGGGAAAAGCGACGGCCGCCAAACTCGTAGACGCGGCGCGACGCTGCTGGGCGTCAATGGAAATGACGACTACGCGCCTTGCGCGGATAACGGCCAGAACTGTACTGACGCTATCTATGCAGTGAGCTTGCCGGGCATTACGCCGTCGGCATACATCACGTGGTTTCAGGCCCAGGTGGCCTGCAAGAACTCGCGCAAGCGGTTGCCCTCGAACGCGGAATGGCAGGCCGCGGTGGTCGGAACGCCCGACGCTGGCTTTGACGATCACGTGACCGACTGCAATACGAACGTTGGCCCGTTGGCGGTGTTCTTTGTGACAGGCACGGGGTCGCGCAACAGTTGCGTGTCGTCGGATGGCGCCTTCGATATGATGGGGAATCTGGACGAGTGGGTCGCGGACTGGGTCGCGCTCTCGACGGCGTGCGGCACCTGGAGCGCCGGTCTTAGCCCGACTGGGGACCAGCAGTGTCTGGCAGGAGCGGCTACGTCGGGTGAACCTGGCGCGCTCGTGCGCGGCGGCGCCTGGGACTCCGGTTCCTTTGCTGGTCCGCTCTCTGTCGATGGCCTCAACCCGCTGTCCAACGCGTCCGACCGCATCGGCTTCCGCTGTGCGCGCTAGTCCTGTTTGACCGAACCTTGTGTCCAGATTCGACGTGCGACCCTGGTGACCTCTGCTCACGACAAAGTACGACTGCGCTCGCAGTTCGAGGCACCGATCGCACGCCGCTCCGAGTCCGAAGCGACCGTCAACCGTCAGACCCGTCCTGGCCACTTCCATCAGATACTCGGACACCTTCGCCCGCTCTAGGCTCACGCTCGGTGCGTGAAATCCGGATCGCGCGACACGGATTGAGACAGCGTGACCGAATCCGTGGGCAACGCGGACAGGGGTCCCCATTTTCGGGAGGATTCCGACACACGTCCGTGCCTGAGCTGTGCCCGAGCTGATCCCTCCATGATACGCGGACGATCACGCACGACCGCGAGGCCCGTCATGGACGTGCGGGCCTCGCGGTGGTCGTGCACTCGAGCGTGTGCGGGGGACGGCGCCTACACGAGATGCTCGCGGTGAGCCATGGCCGGCGCTCCGAGCGACGCCGCGTGGCCGCTGAGCTCCGCGGCGGTGCTGCCGCCGCCGACGAAGCCATAGGCGCTTTCGCTGTGCTCGGAGAGGTCGAGGCCTTGGGCTTCGTCTTCCTCGGCGACGCGCAGCGAGCCGAACGCGAAACGGAGCGCGAGTAAGATCACGGCGGTTGCGAGTGGTGCGAACACCGCGACGAAACCGATGCCGCGCAGTTGCACCATGACCTGCTGCATGTTCGTCTCGATCCCCGAGCCGAGCGTGACGGCGAAGACGCCCGAGGCCAGCGCGCCCCAGGCGCCGCCCAACGCGTGCACTCCGAACACGTCGAGCGAGTCGTCGTAGCCGAGCACCGGCTTGAGAAACGTGCAGGCGGTGTACGACACCACCGACACGCCGACGCCGACCCCGATGGCGCCGAGCGGTCCGACGTTGCCGCACGCCGGAGTGATCGCCACCAGTCCCGCGACCGCGGCGGTGGCGCCGCCGAGCGCGGTCGGGTTGCCGCGGTGGAGCCACTCGATGAGCGCCCAGGCGACGACCGCCGTGGAGGCCGCGGTGGTGGTGTTGAGGAAGGCGAGCGTCGCCAGCGGGCTGGCGCTGAGCGCGCTGCCGGCGTTGAAGCCGAACCAGCCCGTCCAGAGGAGCCCGGCCCCGATGAGGCAGAGCGGCAGG